>DVGA01000046.1 GCA_018712985.1 Candidatus Scatomorpha intestinavium | reverse complement strand
CTCCTCCCAGGCCTTTGAGGAGGAGGTCCGCTCGGTCGAGGCCGAGATCCGAGAGTTTCTCGCAGGACGGCAAACATCTTAAGCTTTCAGGGCCGCTGCTTTGGCAGCGGCCCTGAACTGTTCAGTCCTGTACAAGCCTCCCGAAGGCGTACAGGTGGTTCTGCCAGTATTCCGTATCCAGGCTTGTATACTGTATTGGATCGCCCGCGTGGAGCATCATGTTGTCGCCGACATAGATGCCGACGTGCGTGACCGTGCTGTCAGTCTCATATGTGCCGGTGAAGAACACGAGGTCCCCGGGCCTTAGCTCGTCCTCGCTTACCTCCTCGCAAAGTGAATAGAGCCCCTGCGCATCGGTGCGCTCGAATTCATATCCCGCAGCCGTGAACGCGTTCCACACAAACCCGGAGCAGTCAAACGAAGTGTCGGGATAGGAGCCGCCCCAGACGTACGGATATCCGAGATACCTTTCCGCCTCGGCGAGCACCGCCGCAAAGCTCTCGTCCTCCAGATACTCTTCAGGCACGTCATAGTCATAATCCGCATATGTGTCCGTCACATATTTTTGATACTCCGAATCCGGGAAAAGCTCCTCCGCGCCGCCGAGGATCGACATATAGGAAGCGTATTCCGCAAGCTGGCTGCGCGTAAGCATCTCCGCCGGCAGGCACTTCATATCGCGGGCCTCAAGCGTCACCGTACACACACTGACAGTGTATTCCGCTTCCACGCGTTCAACGTAAATAACGGTCTTTCCTGTCTCCGCGTCTGTTTCAGTTCGGGTTTCGGTCATGGTTTCGTATCTTGTCTCTTCGGTCACCGTTTCAGTCAGAGTATACTGCGATTCAAATATATCCTCTATGGCATCCTGCGCGCTGCTCAGCGTCCAGTAGCCGTTCAGATATGCCGAGAGCAGTGAAAGCAGCTCATACGGGTCGTGCTCCACATCGTCAAGCTCATAGACGTATTCGTCATACCCGGGATTGAGCAGCTCATAGTTGTCGGCTTTGAACTGCAGCTCCGCCTCGAGGGCGGAATACTGCGCCTCGGCCGAGAGCAGGTCCTCATCAGAAGCTGTGTAATAGGCCGGCCTCAGGACCGTACGCGAGTGTTCGCCGCTCAACTCTTCGTCCGTGTCTGCCGCGGATTCAACGTAAGCCTCCTGCTCCTCCGCCTCCACGGCGGGCGCCGAGCCCTCCGTGGAGGTTTCTTCCACCAACTCGGTGTATTCGAGGGCGGCCGCTTCACCGCCGGAAGCCCGCCCTGAACCAGTAGCAGCCGCTCCGTGCCCGGATATCCCCAGCGTCAGCACTGCGGCGCATACGATTGCGGGTATGCTTTGCCTGAAAGCCATATCATTCCACCGCCACGACTCTTATCCGCCCGCCGCTGTCGGCGTCGCGGTCGTAGTAAACCGTTATATCCTCAGAATAGGCCAGGGCCTGCTCAAGCGCCGTGCCGAGGCTGTCTGAATCTGTATACCACGTTCCCGTGGTGGAGTTGTACACCTGGACCCCGTCAGCTATGCGGTAAAGCACACCGTCCACATCTACATATTCGCTGCCAGCGAAATCGCCCCTGTCCACGCTTTTTCCGGTGAGCGTTACGGTATCCGCCACGGCTCCCGCAGCGGTGTAAGCCACCCCGACAAATGAACCCGCCCTTATGCCGCTCGCCCCTGAAAGCGCGCCGGTGGAGCCCTCCGAATTTGTCACCGTCAGTGAGGAGGAGGTCCCGAAGGAGCTCTCTCCGGCGCTAAGCGACGCGAGCCCGTAAGTATAGCTGTCTCCGGTCACATTTTTCAGCAGAATCACATCCACATCGCCGGAGGAGTTGACGTGCGCGTAGCTTATGCTCGACGAGCCGATGCTGTCGGTCCAGTCTATGTCATCCAGCGACGCCTCCATAACATAGCCCCGCCCGGCCCACTCGTACACCGCCGCCCCGGCGGCTATATCGTAAGAGCCCAGCGTCCCCCCGTCAAGGTCCAGCCTCCCGTTCGGGCCCGAGCCGGAAGAAACGGGAGTGACGCTTATGACCCCCGCGCCTGTCGAGCTCACGCTTACGAGAGTGCCGATATAGCGCTCCTCCACCCCGCTGCTCACCTCGCCGCTAACACTCAGCCCTCCCGGCAATGAAACGGTGTACGTCCCGTCGGAGTTTTCCCCAAGTATGCCTATCATATCGGACCTGTAGCCGGCCGCAGTTTCCGCCGCCGCGACTGCGGCGTCTGTGGTAAGCAGCAGCGTCACCGTGCGCCCGAGGGAGAGCCTGGAAAAATCGTCCTGCGCATCCTCAAGCACGCTGTATTCCACTCCGGCGACGGTGACGGTCTGCGGCGCGTCCATGCTCGGGTATACGCTCTCGATAACGCCCGTTATCCGCCGGTCGGAAACAAGTATGGCCGAGCTGGAGGCATCGTAGGTGGCTACGTCGTATTTTGCAAGGTCGTCCGTTTCTGCCTCCTCGCCGTTTTTGTATATCGTATAGCTGCCCGTAACTACCAGCCCCTTTATGAACCGGCTTAGAGCCTCCGAACCGCCCGCCGAGGCCACGACCGCTTCGCCGCTCGTGGCAGTGGGCATACTCACCGTCTCAACGTCCCCCTCGGAATTGAGGAAAAGCCTGACAGTCGTTCCCGAGCTGAGGTAGATATATCCCGTAGCATAGCTGTAGCGCTCTGAACGGTAGATAACTGAAGCGCTTGTGGGTATGGAATATGTTGAGCCGCCGTCCGCTGTAAGGCTTCCGCTGTCAGCGGCCCTGACCTTCACCTGCACCACGCTCGCGGCGTCGGGTATAAAGCCGCAGACGGAGCCTGATGAGTTCAGCAGCAGCGTGCCGCTCGTGCCCACCAGCTCGCCGGGCAGGCTGACAGACTGTGAATAATAGGTGGATGCGCCGTTCGCGTATATCTTGGCGCTGCCGTAGCCGAGGTCGGAGGATGCACTGTTGGACAACAGTATTGCGCCCGACACGCTCGACGCGCTCATCTGCGAGGCATACGAGGTTCCCGACGCAGTGTCTGCACGCATCGCGTTGAAAAGCAGTTCGGCCGCCTGGCCCACGGTCATGCCGCTGTCTGCGTTCAGGCTCAGTCCGTCTGAAATCCCGATCTCCCCGGCGAGGTCGATGTAGTCATCCGGCCAGGCCGTGCCCGCTTCAGCGGAAGTATAGCCCAGCATGCGTATTGCGGCAGTCACCGCCGAGGCGTATGTGATGCCGTCATCGGGGCTGAAGGTGCCGTCACCGTTGCCGGTGAACACGCCCTCGCTGCTTACAAGGTTGATATAACCCGCGTTTTCACTGCCCGCCGGCACGTCTGCGTACATCGTCCTGCGCTCGTACGTGCTCACCTCGGCTCCCTTGCCGAGGGCGTAGGCCAGCAGCCTGGCGAATTCGCCGCGTGTTATCGTCTCCGACGAGGCCATATCCCCGTCCTCAAAGGCTCCGAGCCCCTCAAGCACCGCCATCGCAAGCTCAGTGCCCGTATCCGCTGCTGCAGAGGCCGGCGCGGCGCCCAGGGCACCGGCCGTTATGGCCAGCGCAAGTACAAATGCAGTAAGTTTCCTTTTCACGGTCTTTGCTCCTTTACGGTTTATTCAGTCAGCCCTGAGCGCATCCACCGGCTGCAGGCCGGACGCCTTTACCGCCGGGTAAAGGCCGAAGGCTATGCCTATTACGATGGAAAATATAGCCGAGGCCACGACATACATGGTCTCCGGGACCAGTATCAGGTCGTACATTGCCTTGCCTATCAGCAGCGAGCCTCCATAGCCTATGGCTATGCCTATAAGCCCGCCAAGCCCGGACAGCACTGCGGCCTCCACCAAAAACTGCGTTACTATAACGCGCCTCTGGGCCCCTATCGCTTTCTTGATGCCTATCTCCCGCGTGCGCTCGGTAACGGTGACGAGCATGATGTTCATAATGCCTATTCCGCCGACAAGCAGAGAGATGCACGCCACTCCTGCAAGGATGAGTGACAGGCTTGTTGTTTCGTCCTCGGAGGCGTTCATCTCGTCGTTGCCGTTTTCCACGCTGTACTCACTTGTGTTGCTGTCCAGGTTTTCGGAGAGCCAGCCCTCTATCCGGCTCATTGCCTCCTCCATATCGTCCGAGGTTTCCACCTTTATTGTGAAATCAGTTACGATGGCCGTGCTCAGTATCGAGCGGTTCAGCGTGTATGGCACAACTATGGCGTCGTCCATGCTGTCCTCCGCCGTGCCGTCCTTGGCATAGTAGACGCCTACTACAGTGAGCGGATAGCCGTTATACGTTATCGTCTCCCCTATCGGATCTATATAGCCGAAGAGGCTCTCTGCCACATACGCCCCTATTACACATACCATGGAGCGGTTGTCCATATCGAGTCCGGCCAGGTCGCGCCCGTCTGAGAGCGTATAGTTGTTGCACGCCGACCACTGCTCGTTGCCGAAGTAGATCACGGCGCTGTCGTTTGTGTTCCCTCCGTAGCGCAGCGTGCCGCTCTGCTCTATATCCGGCGTGACGCCTGCGGCTATGTCGCCCATTTCGCCCGTCACGTAGTCGATAAGCTCATCGGTGATATCCAGCGTGTTCGTACGGTCGTACTGCGTCACGGTGACATAGACCTTGTTGACTCCGAGCTTTTCGTAGTAAGCCTCCATGTCCGCGTTCATTCCAGTGACCACTGTTACAAGTATAAGCACCGCACCCACGCCGATGAGTATGCCGAGCATGGTCAAAAATGAGCGGGCCTTCTTGTCCGTTATGCTCTCAAGGGCCATTTTCAGCTCTTCCAAGCTCCCGCCTCCTCACATATTTTCGTTCAGCGCCCTGGCCTCATCTGGTGTATTCGGGCTGTCGGAAACTATCCTGCCGTCTATGAGGCGCACGATGCGCTTGGCCTTGGCGGCAATGCCGTTATCGTGGGTGATAAGTATCACCGTCGTCCCCTGGGCGTTTAACCCGCGCAGTATTCCGAGTACCTGCGCACCTGTTTTGGAGTCAAGTGCGCCGGTCGGCTCGTCGGCCATTATTATCGGCGAGCGGGTCGCTATGGCGCGGGCGATTGCCACGCGCTGCTGCTGGCCGCCGGAAAGTTGCGTTGGGCGGCTCTCTGCTTTCTGCGCTATATCCACCTGCCCGAGCGCGTCCATGGCGCGCTGCTGGCGCTCGGCGAGCGGCACTCCCTGATAGAGCATCGGAAGGGCCACGTTCTGCCAGACGTTGAGCGATGGTATCAGGTTGTATCCCTGAAAGATAAAGCCTATCTTCACGCTCCGTATATGCGCAAGCTCCCTTTCTGAGCGCTCCTTGACCGGTATGCCGTCGAGCAGGTACTCTCCGTAGGTCGGTACGTCGAGGCAGCCGAGTATGTTCATCATCGTGCTCTTGCCGGAGCCGGACGTTCCGACAATGGCCACGAACTCGCCGTAGTCTACGCTCAGATCCACTCCGTCGAGCGCACGGACCTCGTTTTCCTCGCCCTCGGAGTATATCTTCTTCAAATCGTGTATTTCAATGAGCATATCAGCCTCCCGGCATGCCGCCGAAGCCGCCTCCCATGCCGCCTCCGCCGCCGAAGTCCGGCATGCTGCCGCCTCCGAAGTCGAAGCCGCCCGTACCTCCGCCGGTATCCGTATCGCCGCCCGAGCTGGTCTCGTCGCCGCCGCTTGGCGCCGACTGCTGGTAGCGCAGGAACACAACGTCGCCCTCCGCGGCTCCGCTCGTGATTACAACATAATCCTCGTTTGAAGAGCCCGTCTCCACCGGGACGGCGTAGAAGCCGTCGGGATATTCTTCATCCACTTCTATGGTTTCCTCGGGCTCCGAACCGGCCTGAACTATGAGATAGTATCCGTCATCGTAAGAGCGCAGCGCGGAAACCGGGCAAGCAGGCCTTCAGTTGCGCCGCCGACGTCCACGTAGTAGGATACGTTCACTCCGGCAGACAGCTCTCCGTCCGAATAGATGGTTATTTCGCCCGCAAAGGTGGCGACGCCGTTGGAGTTTGACGCCTCAAGGCTGATATACGTTATTTCTGCCTCATAGACCTCCGTCTCGCTTGAAGTCTCCCTGTATACGGTGACGCTCATGCCCTCACTGAGCTGATCCACATCCAGCTCGTCGAAGTTTACGCTTATCGTCATGCTGGTCAGGTCGTAAATGACCACGCTGCCGGTCACCGTGCCGTCGCGCATTTCCGTGTAATCGGCCGTTATTACCCGGCCGCTTATCTCGGCGTAGCGGCTGTAATCCCCACGGCTCTCCTCGGCGTCGGCTATGTCCTCGTTCAGCTCCTCTATAAGCGATTCATACGTCTCTATCTGGTTTTCAAGGCTTTCGATCTGCGTTTCATAGCTGTCGCTGTCTATTGTGAACAGAGTGGCGCCGGAGCTTACGTTCTCATAGTCCGTCACATACACGGCGGAAACCGTTCCGGTCGCTTCACTGATTATTGTCCTCTTATTGGCGTATTCCAGCGTGCCGTCTCCCTCCGCGGGGTATATCGGGCTCCCATCGCTCCCGGTCAGATACGCCTCTGCGGCTGCTCCGTCCTCAAGGGACGCGGGGGGCGACTCCACACGCACGGTGACGGCGAAGCACTCAAGGCCCGTAGAGGTCGTATAGCTCACATAGCTTATGTCCGTAACCGTGCCCGTGAGCGACAGCGCACTGTCCGGTACGGATACGGAGGCCTCCATGCCCTCGTATATCTCGGATTCGTATATGTAGCTGAAATACTGCGTTATCTCCATTGCGCTTGTGTCAGCTATATAAGCCAGCGTCATGCCGTTGGACACGCTGTCGCCGGCCTCGACCGCGATTTCGGTAACGCGGCCGGAAAACGGAGCCGTTACGGTGAGCCCTGCAAGCCCCTCCTGCGCCTCCGCAAGGCTCTCGCGGGCCTCGTCTATCTCAATCTCGTATTCGAGTATCTCATACTCATACTCAGCTATAAGCTCGTCAACCTCGCTGTCGTCCTGCTCGAAAAGCAGGTCGCCCGCCTCCACCGTATCCCCCGCCTCGACGTACCAGCCGGTCACATCGGCCTCGCTGGAAGGCAGCGAGTATGTAACCGAATCCGCCTGGGTGGTTGTGCCCGTGCCGCTTATCTCCTGAGAGAGCGAGCCGTAGGTTATTTCCCCCGTCACGGCGGTCTGCTCCTCGCCGGAAAACAAATCCACAATGAAATACGCTCCGGCCGCAAGCACCGCGGCGCCGGCCGCGAGCAGTATTGCCTTTTTCCTGCTCAGTTTTTTCTTCTTTTTCCCGGAGGGGCTGTCTTTTTTCTCCCCGCCTTTTCGCCCGGGCAGGTGCAGCGCCGCAGCTTTTGAGGCTATTTTTTGCCTCACCGACGCAAATTTCCCGCTTTTTTCCCCGGACGGCGCCGCCTGGGCCCTGTCTTCAATATCCGTCATGCCTGTCCTCCCATATTGATGCGCGCTCTGCGCCGCTCAAGGTAGCTGCCGAAATCAGGCAGGCGCAGGTCCGTATTTGCCAGCGCCACCGCCACATTTGTGTAGTATGTGACCGCCTCCGCGGTCATGTGCGCGCCTATAAGGGCGCATAACACATGGTCATGCACATCGAGGCCGTCCGGGAATACGCGCATCACGCTCTCGCAGACGCGCGGCACGCCCGACCAGTCGTCGGAAAGGCGCATCAGCTCGAAAACAAGCCTGAGCAGAGCGCGGAACATGGCGTCGTATTTTTCTCTGAGCAGCTCCGCGTAGGCCGACTTCTCCGAATACTGCAGATAGCGCCCGCCGAAAAGCCCGATGGCCCGCAGGCAGGCCGAGAGCCGCTCCTCCGCTCCGAGGGTGCTGTCCGCCGCCCGCCTGTACAGGCCGTCCGCCTCCCTCGCGTCGATAACCGGCTCAAGGTCGCCGTTTATCCAGTACTTCCCGTTTCCATATAGCAGCAGCCCGTTCCGCTTGTCGCCGAGCCCTACCCGGTCAAGTATTGCCCTTGCCCGGCGCAGGCGTACGCGAAGGGTATTGTCGATATTGTTTTCGCTCCCGGCAAAAATAAGCTCGCGCGTCAGCTCCTCAACGTCTACCGTCCGGCTGTAGTTGGCGCACATGTACTTCAGCAGCTTCCATGACTGGCTCTCGCGCCCGGCCATCGGCTCGCCGACGCAAAGGCTGCCCCGGCTCACTGAAAAGGTACCCAAAAGGCTGATTCTGACAGTTTGTTTTTCGCCCATGCTTTCACCCCTAAAAATAGGCATGGAGAGAGCGTGGCGGGGTTTTTCCCCACCACACTCTCCCCAGTGTGGTTAAATGCTTATTTCTTTGTTCCCGGAATTCATCCGGCCGGCCCGTTTATTCGTCAAATATTCCGCTCTGCCCGACGATGTACAGCGTCTCGACATAGCCGTCGTCGTCAAGCACGGCGTAGACGTCGATGGGTCCGCTGAACTCGCCCTTGTAGTTCCTGACGAGCCCGGAGGCGTTGACCTCGTCGTAGTCGGCCGCGTCCGGATCGATGACATAGATGCTGTAGCTGTCCGCCAGGGCATACACGCCGCCCAGGCCGAGCGTGAGGACGCCGTCGCTGTAGGTTATGTCCGGATTCATTGTGGAGGTCCAGCTCTGGTACATGTAGTCGTCCGTGTTGCCGGTCACCTCGGTGTACTCGTCGATATAGCCGTTTTCATCATAGCCGATATCGTAATACAGTCCGACATCCATCTTGGTGTCGGTCACGTTCACCGTGGTATCCTCGCCGTTCAGGAAGGCGTAGTAGTAGGAGTAATAGGTGTTGTCATCGCTGTCGACGTTGACTCCGTAGTAATCGTAGTAGACGAACACGCTGTCGGAGCTCGTTCCGCCGCCTCCGCTGACGCTCGCATCTTCTTCGTCGACGAAGATGATGACGGCAATGGAGTAGTCGTTGTCGTTGCGCACGGCGGACACGGTGATGCCGTTGGTTTCATCGCTGATGTTCGGGACGTCGTTGTAGCCGGTGTAGACATCGTAGTCGCCGTCGCTGTAGTAGACTATGAACGTGGTGGAGCTTGTACCGGTAAAGGCGCCGGCAACAGATGTGCCGTTATACAGGTACCTGGCAGAGCCGTTTACTATATGGAATGTTTTGCCGGAGCGCTCGACGCTGTCCTCTGCCTCGGTCAGGGTATAGCGGCCGGAGCTGTTCACCGTGTAGCTGTACCAGCCGCTGATGTCGGTGTCGTCATAGTTGCCGGTAGAATCATCGGCCTTGGTGAAGGTGCTGCCGCGCAGGTCAATCTCGTCGTAGGTGCCGTCCGAGAAGAACACGGCGCCGACATAGCCGCTGGAGGACAGGTTGCCGCTCCTCGCAGCCTCAATCAGATAGAGGTAGTTCGAGCTGCTGGAGACGTCGCTGGTGCCGAGGACATAGCCGTAATTGTCGAGGATGAGGGTAATGTCGCTGTTGATGTCAAAGCCGCCCGTCTCAAACTCGCCGGTGCTGTCGTCGACAACCTCGTCAATGTTGCGGGCGTAGTAATAGCGTGTGCCGCCGACAACGACGGAGGAGCCCTCGGTGTAACCGGTGACCTCGCCGCTTACGACGCTCGCCGGCTCGGCGCTGGCGACCTCGCCGCCGTCAAAGGTCAGCAGGATATAGTCGCCCTCTATGTAGCCGTCGATGTCGAAGTCCTCGTCCTCAAGGGTCACTTCCGTGCCGGTCGTGGGCTGATCGACGGTGTAGTTGTAGAAGTAGTCGACGTCGATGGAGCCGCTGTCCTCGTCGTAGTCCTCAGCTGCAATGCCGAGATAGGTGTTGATGAAGATGAGGTATACGTCGCCGGAATCGGTCAGATAAACCTCGGTCTGCACGCCGTAGCCGGAGAGGTAATCCGTGCCGTCGGCGTTGTACGCATAGCCGGAACTGCTGCGCTGGATGAACTTTATCACCTGGTCGGGGTCGACCACGGCGCTGGTGCCGACGGTGTAATCTCCGGTGCTGTCAACGCCGTAGGGCTCGCCGTCCACGAAGACGTGGAGCTCGCCGTCCTCATCGTCGCTGTTGGTGATGTCGCTGTAGACGCTCGAGCCTATCAGGCTGTAGATTGTGCCCTTGGTGACGTAGGAGTCATAAGTTTCGAGCAGGCTGTCGGAATCGATGCCGCTGTAGATTATGTCCCCGTCAAGCTCCCAGGTATAGGTGGCGGGCCTGCCGTACTCGCCGTCGGCGTCGGTAATGAGCTCGAGGCCGGTGAAATAGCGCTCGGCAAACTGCATGTCGCCGTCAAGCTCAATGTTCCCGTCGGAAGAGCTGTCGTTTTCGACCCTTGTGGCGGAGGAGCCGGAAATGATGATGCTGGTATCGCCGGAGTCGATCTGTATATTGCCGGAGGGATAGTAGACGACGTCCGCCTTCAGGGTATTGAGGGCCATCAGGGCGGCGGTGTCGCGGTCGGCGCTGCCGGAGTAATAGGACACGTCCTCAAAGATACCCGCGTTTACCGCGTAGGTCGTTGTGTTGATGGCCCAGCTCGAGCCGGTGAAGCCCTCGCTCTCCGAGTCATAGCCCAGCGCGCAGAGAAGCATCTTGGCAAACTGGTAGCACGTCAGCTCGTCCTCGGGGCCGAAGGTGCCGTCGCCGTAGCCGTCGATGATCCCCTCGGACATGCAGTAGGCTATATAGCCCGCGGACCAGCGGTTTGCATCGACGTCCGCAAAGGGGGCGGAGCCGGCGCTGAGCTGTTCCGCGTTGTCGCCGAGCAGCATCCGGGCGATGATCGCCGCGGCCTGCTCCCTGGTGAGAACAGTGTCCGGCTGGAAGGAGCCGTCGTCGTAGCCCTCGACCACGCCGAGCTCCGTGAGCACTGCCGCGGCCTCTTCGTTGGTTATTTCGCTCTGGTCGGTGAAATCCGCGCCCGCTGAGATGTTGAACACGCTCAGGACCATCGCGAAGACCAGGACAAGGCCAAGGGCTTTTCTGCAAGTCTTCATTTTGGATATTACCTCCTTGTTTTCTACCGCGCAGTGCGCGGCCGGTATATTTTAGTGGGCCTGCGCCCGACACCGGCTGTTTTGAAATGTATGCCTGTTCCCTGTATTCCGGCGGCGCGCTTAAGGCTACTCACGCGCCGCCTCTGAGAACTCTCAAGAACCCGCACCCGGCTTAAAGGCACGGGACCCTGACATGTGATTGAGGGGGGCTTGAAATATTACAGCTCGCAGTGTATACTTGACACAAGCTCAACAGCGCCCCTGTACAGGCTTCGCAAAATAAGGATTTTGCGAAGCTTTTTCCATGCCCGCGCCGGGCCTGATAAACTAAAGGCCGCGCGGACCCTGTCATGTCCGCGCGGCCAGGCAGAAAATACGCTTGTGGGAAAGCATTTATGCGCCGCAGTCGGGCGTGGCGTGCCCTGAACGGCCCGACAGCCGTTCAACGAGCTCGCGCTTGGCCGGGACGGAGGGATGCACATAAATATTGAGCGTCACGCCCACGTCAGCGTGGCCGAGTATCTCGCTCAGGGTTTTTGTGTCACAGCCCAGGCTTATGCAGCTTGTGGCGAAAGTGTGGCGCAGGGTGTGGAAGTTCACCTGCCGCAGTCCCGCCGCGCGCAGCATGGAGTGGAACCGGTTCTGATAGGTACGGGGCTCAATGCAGCGCTCCGCGCTGCCCGTAAGGATAAGAGCAGCGTCGTCGCCGCGGAAGGGCCTCATAACATCGAGCAGGAAGGCCGGCAGCGGCACAAAGCGGTTGGCGCTGCGGCTCTTCGGTGTATCGAACATCAGCCTTGTACGCCCTTCTCCCCCGCCTCCTCCGGGTATGCTCACCCGCTGCACCGTCCTGCGCACTCTAAGCGCGCTGTCTGCGAATGAAACGTCTCCCCATTTTATGGCGCAGATCTCGCCGAGACGCAGCCCGGTGTAAAGGCAGATGAGCACCCCGAGAGTGCTTTCGTCCATGTTGGCCAGCAGCCATTTTTCCAGCCGTTCCTGTTCCGAAAGCGTGAGCGGGTCGATTTCGTGCCGCGCTGCGCCTGAGCGGCCGCGCTCCTGCCGGTAGACAACGGCGCTCAGGCCGTTTCCTCTGGCGTAGTCAAGTATCGAGCATATCACCGTGCTGATACTGTGCATCCGGCTAAGCGACAGCTCCGCGCGGCCCGGCGGATGCTCGGCTGCACGCAGCAGCTGCCGTATGTCCGAAGCCGTCACCCGGCTCACCGGTTTTGAACGCAGCTCTTCCGGAATGTATTTCGCGGCAATGGCGGAATATGCCGACAGAGTAGAGAATTTGACTCCCGAACTCATGCTCTCCAGCCACTCGTCGGCTATCTGGCCGAGCGTAGGAGAAGGCCTGTCGTTCCGCTGCAAGGGCTGAGCAGAAAGAATTTGCATATTTCCTCCCTTCTGGCGCTCCCTGTCAAACGCTTACCGCAACTACCGTCTTTCATCTCGGATCGCACATAATAATACAGTTTACATTGAATATTACTGTTTTATTACAAAATGCTCCCGGCATTGACGAAGCTGTTCTCCGATGTTATAATGCCTTCGAAATGAATGCTTCTCCGTCGCAAAATCCTTATTTTGCGACATTTTCTCATATAAATCGCTCCTATCCAGAACTTGTGGCCAGAATAACACCCGAAGTTGAAACCAAGCTGAAAACTGATTGAATATTCTATGAACATACTTTGTATTTTTTGTGGACGTTCTTTGTGTTTACAGAAGGATAAAGGACCCGGGCCGGTCAAAAACCGGCCCGGGTCCTGCATTTCCAGTTCCCTGCTGTATTCTGATGTCAATCCCGGATATTTAACCCGCCCGACGCCCCGGCGAGCTTTTCCCCATTTTCCATGCCATCCGGCCGAAGCGCCTCACGGCACCCGGGCCCCCTCCTCATAGAGTGGCGTGTCCGAATCGAACGGCTGCGGACGGTATGTAATCGAGCCTATCCTCGGCTTCGGGACTCCGAACTTCGGGTTGTAGCCGAACAGGTTTACATAATTCATCAAATCGTCCTTTTCCCGGGACATGGCCTCCAACAGCTCCGCCGCCGCGGCAGCGTCGTCGACCGCCCGGTGCGTGTTCTGCCCGGCGAGGCCATATGCCTCGACCGCGTTCTCGAGCTTGTGCGGATACGGCCGCCTGTCGCGGTAAACGGTGAGCGCGTCGAGGAACTTCAGCCCCCGCAGCGCGCCCTCCATGCCCGCCTCCTTCAGCAGGTAATATATGAAGCAGAGGTCGAACTGCGCGTTGTAGGCCGCCAACAGCGTCCCGGGGCCGGAGAGCATCCCCGCCAGCCGCTCCGCCGCCTCCGCGGATTTCACGCCCTCGTGCGCGAGCAGCTCGTCCGTGATGCCGGTCAGCCTGACGATGAACGGGGGCACCCGCCGCCCCTCGGGCAGGGAGACGAACAAATCGAAGCTCTCCTCCTCGCCGGAGCGGCCGTACGCAATCGCGGCCAGCTCTATCACCCGCTCGCGCGCGGGGTCAATGCCCGTTGTCTCGGTGTCTATCACCACGAGCCTCTCAAAATTCTGCCAAATCCACTCGGACATCTGCCGTTTCCTCCGTTTTCTGTCTTGCTGTTTTCCACATTATACCCTTTGGCTCGCCGCCAACGCAATATAAAAGTGCCGCGGGTTGGGCGCTTTTACATATTGGGGTGAATTCGGCCGGCGAGTGGGATTTTTTCCGAAAGGCGCACTGCCCGTTTGCAAATTTCCCCCTTCCCTGCTACAATGATTTAAGGAGGCGAGGCTTATGAGCGAGCTGCTTGAAAAACTGAATCCCGCCCAGCGCGAGGCCGTGCAGACGACCGAGGGCATGGTGCGCGTCATAGCCGGAGCAGGCTCCGGCAAAACGAGGGCGCTCACGGCGCGCTTCGCCTACCTTGTGAACGAAATGGGCATACTGCCGGGGAACATACTATGCGTCACCTTCTCAAACAAGTCCGCGAACGAGATGCGCGCACGCATACACAACCTCATCGGCGACAACGACACAGCGTACATCAACACGTTCCACGGCTTCTGCGTATCCGTCCTGCAGGAGGACAGCCACGCCGTGCAGTACCCGAAGAGCTTCCTCGTGATAGACAACTCGGACATAGACGCCATGCTGCGCACGATTTACGAGGAGCGCGGCCTCACGCTGCGCGACATGACCTTCAGCAGCGCGCGGGACATGATAGAAATCCTGAAGCTGAAGGAGCGCCCGGACTATTACCTCGACATGCTCGAGATGTCGCCCGACGTGCTCTATCAGAAGTACATGGACGCCGCGAGCCCGAAGGACATAATCTTCTACGGCTATCTGTATCAGGAAAAGCGCTGCTTCGCGCTCGATTACAACGACCTGCTCGTCTTCACGCTGCACATCTTCCGGGAGAACGAGGAAATACGCCTGAAGTGGCAGCAGCGGCTTGAATATATAATGATAGACGAGTTCCAGGACATCGACGACATACAGTATCGCCTGATGGAGGTGCTCTGCGCCTATCACGGCAACCTCTTCGTCGTCGGCGACCCGGACCAGACGATATACACCTGGCGCGGCGCAAACGTGCGCTTCCTGCTCGACTTCGATAAGAAGTTTGAAAACGTGCGCACCATAATGATGATGGAAAACTACCGCTCCACGCCCGAAATCCTCGCCGCTGCCAACTCGCTCATCTCCAGGAACGCGCAGCGCATTGAAAAGTCGCTGATTCCAACCCTGCCACACGGGCCGCGCGTCGCCTGCCACTGGGCAAAGGACTCCGCCGCCGAGGCCGAGTGGATAGTCACAAAAATCGCCGAATTGCGCTCCGGCGGGACGGCGCTGCGGGACATCTGTATCCTCTATCGCGCGCACTATGTCACGCGGGAGCTCGAGGAAGCCCTGCTGACCGCGGAAATCCCCTATACGATATACAGCGGCGCGCAGTTTTTCTCCCGCGCCGAGGTGAAGGACGCGCTGTGCTACCTCCGCATGGCAGCGTACCAGGACGATCTCTCCTTCCTGCGCATAGCAAACGTCCCCAAGCGCAACCTCGGCGAGCGGCGGATGAAGTTCCTGAAGGACTGCGCCGCGGAAAACGGCTGTACGCTCTATCAGGCCCTGAAGCGCACGGTCGATGACCCAATTTTCCGCGGCACAAAGGCGCGGCAGTTCATCTCGCTCATAGAGCTCTACTCGTCCGGCAGCTCAGGCCGGCAGATATCCGAGCTGCTCAGCGCCCTGCTCAGCGACAGCGGCTATGAGGAGATGCTCCGCACCGAGGGCAGCCAGTCCCGGCTCGACAACCTTGCGGAGCTGAAGCAGTCGATACACGAATATGAGATCTCCTGCGGCGAGGAGAGCACGCTCGAGCACTATCTGGCCCATGTGGCGCTTTTTACGAACAGCGACATGGCCGCCTCGGGCGACAAGGTGAAGCTCATGACCGTCCACGCCGCCAAGGGCCTCGAGTTCCCGTATGTGTTCCTCTGCGCGATGAACGAGGGCGTTTTCCCCTCACGGAAGGTGCGCACACTGCCCGGGATGGAGGAGGAGCGGCGGCTCGCCTTTGTGGCGATGACCCGCGCGCAGCGCGCGCTGTTCCTCACTGAGGCCGGCGGCCGGGCGCTGGACGGCGCGCCGCGCTATCCCTCGCGCTTCATCCTCGACATCGACCAGGAGCTGCTCGAATACACCGCGCCCCCGCAGGAGGGGCTGATAAAGGAGGCGCGGGAGTATGTGTCGCACGCCGCCGCGCGCCTTGCCGAGGAGGACGAAAACCCCGCCTTTGCCGAGGGCGACCGCGTGCGCCACAGCGTCTTTGGCGACGGTACGGTGCGCTCAATAGACTACGGCCGGCGGGCCTACCTCGTGGAATTCGACCGCGTGAAAACCCCGCGCGCGATAGCGTTCCGGGCAAAGCTCCTGCCGCTGCAATAAAAAAAACCGGCCGCTCCCATGTGGGAACGGCCGGGCCTTTATTGAGCCGGTTTATTAGGACAGGGCCCCGATGAGCCTCCACCAGGGCAGATACAGCCCGAAAATTGCAGTGAGCAGCAGCAGGGTAAGCGGTATTCCAAATTTCAGGACATGCTTCGAGGAGAAGTAGTTCATCGAAGTTCCCATCATGAGCCCCACTGAGTGGAATGGGAACAGCCACTGGGCCGCAGATGCTACATACACCACAAACATAATCACCGCGGACGGGAGCATGCCCTCACACATATAGATTATGCTCGGAATCACCACCGACACCGTGGTCGTATTGCTGCCCAGAAGCATGTGCATGCAGACAGTTATCAGGACCATAGCAAGCACAGTGTAGTTAGTCGACCCGCTGCCTATAAGCACGCGGAGCCTGGAGAATATCAGCTCCGCCGTGCCGTTTTCGGACATGACGCCTCCAATGCACATCGCCGCGGTAAGGAATATGAGCATCGGCACGTCTATGGCCTTCAAATCCGTAAGCCTGAGCACCCCGGCGGCATACATAAGCACTATGCTGCAGAGCGTCACGGCCCAGCTCGGTATCCCGTGCAGCGACTCAGTAAGCCACAGCACCACCGTCGCGGCCACAATGAGCAGCACGACTATGTCCCTGCTGCTCGCGGGGCTTTTGTTCTTTTCCTCCGTGCGCAGCGTCAGCTTGCGGCCCTTCATTTCCTTTTTGAAAACCACGGCAAACAGCAGAACAATAACTGCTGTGTACACAAGCGACGGCAGCGCCATGTACTTGATCCATCCGCCGTCCGTCATCTCAACGCCGGCCACGGCCGCCGAAGTTGTGTTGAGTATTATGTCCGCCTTCATCGTAAGCATATTTACGAAGATATACATGACGAACACACCGAAAATAACGACCGCTTTCACGTCGCTGTCCGCATCCGTCTTGTCCAGATATCCCTTTACTATGCCGGAAATGATTATCAGCCGAGCAAGGGGCTGCGGGATGGCGTAGATTGTAGCGGCGAGCATCAGCGCCCCCAGCAACACCGCCTTTAGCGGTGTGCCTGCCACTTTTGTGAGCAGAGGCTCCAGATATCGCTCGGCGAGCCCCGAATTTGCAACTCCGCGCGAAAACAGGTATGTAAGAACTATGAGCAGGAATGTGCTCGAGAGCGGGAAGGAAAACACCGTTTTGACCTCGGCGCCCGAAAAGCACAGGAAGCCAATAATAAGCACACATGAGGACAGCGTTTTTCCAACTATGCCCGTACACCACCAGATTATAACGAGCAAAAGCAGTGAAACGGTAAGCGTCTGGCTCCAGTCCATGCCGAACGGCCGGAGCAGCATGACAGCAACTGGCAGGGCTGCGGAGAGGAGTATATACACTATTTTCTGCGATATTTTATTGCGTGCGCTTTTTTCACGCATTTTAACAGAATCCATGTGCTGTCGACCTTCAACATCTGTAAATAAAGTTTGATTTCAAGAAAACATTTTCTTGTCTGCGGCTGCCTGCTGTGCTAAAATAGCTTATGACAATACTTGTACAGGGGGCGGAGCCTGTCATGGAGAAAAGCACGATTAAAGACGTCGCCGCTCTTGCCGGCGTATCGATCGCCACAGTCTCAAGAGTGGTACACGGCCAGGAAAATGTGGCGGCAGAATACGTCCAAAGGGTGCGCGAAGCGATGGCCCAGCTAAACTGGCGTCCCAACACGACGGCCCAGAAGCTGCGCAGCGTTAAAAGCCGCACTATAGGCGTTATCCTCCCGAACACCACCGACCCCTTTTTCGGCTCGATAGCGGACAGTATAATATGCAACTGCGCGGCCCAGTCCCTGAACGTCATCACGCTTATCTCCCGCAAGGGGGAAGTATACGACGAGGTGACGCAGTTCCGGCGTCTGTCCGAGGCCGGAGTCGACGGGGCAATATACTGCTCAATAAGCAAGCCGGACTCCGAGGCGTTCGAACGCTACTGTGCTAATATTCCTGTTGTTGTCTGTTCGAGGCACGACCTGTTCAAAGGCCGCACACACGTGTATTTCAACCATCAGAAGGGCGGATACCTCGCAACGAAGCACCTTCTGGAAATGGGCCACCGCAGGATCGCGCTGATCGTCGGCGTTTTCGGCAACAACTTCAAGTGCGCGGAGGACCTTCAGCCCTACCTCGACCAGCCTCTGCTTGCCGGCCCCTACTCGGGCATAGACAAGTACATCGGCGCGAGGCGGGCGCTGGACGAATTCGGCGTAAGCTTTGACCCCGAACTGCTCGAATTCATCGACCTCGGCAACGCCTACGAGGATGGATACTCCGCCATGCAGCGCCTTTTTTCAAAAACCACCGACATAGACGCCGTGGTCTGCTCAAACGACCTCTCGGCAAACGGGGCAATACGCATGCTCACCCAGCAGCGCGTAAACGTTCCCGAGGATGTCTCCGTCATGGGCTACGACAACGGCATAATGGCCACCTGTACCCGCCCGCAGCTCAGTACAGTTGTCCAGGACACCGAGAAGCTCGGCGCCGAATGCGTCAGGTGCATGAAGAAGCTGCTGAATAACGAGCCCTGTGAGGACGTTGAAATAGACGTACAGCTCATCATCCGCCAGTCAAGCTGCCGCAGGAAGGCCGCAAATTCCGATATCAGGCACTGACCATGTCTGCACCCAGGCCCTCCATGACTTCAAAGAAGGTCGGGAAGGACACCGCCGCGCATTCACTGCCCGTAACTGTCATCTCGCCCTCTGCGAACATGCCGCAGACTATCATGGCCATTGCCACGCGGTGGTCGCCGAAGCTGCTCACAGTGGCTCCGGTCAGCTTTTTGCCGCCGTGGACTATCATGTAATCGCTGCCCACTTCGACTGAGGCGCCCACTTTGGTGAGTTCGCTTGCCATAACGGCGACTCGGTCCGTCTCCTTCATTCGGACATGCCCGAGGCCTGTAAAGGTCGTGTCGCCCTCCGCGAATGCCGCCGCAACGCTCAGCGCCGGAAGCGAATCGGGTATGTCGCTCAGGTCTATGCGCATCCCGCTGTGCAGGGCCTTGCCGCCCTTTACGATTATGCGGCCGTTCGCCGGGTCCTTTACTATGTCCGCGCCCATCATGATAAGGTGGTCGATGACCGCTTTGTCGCCCTGGCTGTCCTCGAAATTCACTCCGCTTATGGTTATCTCCGAGTCAGTAACAATCCCCGCCACCAGCGGGAATGCCACGCTGGACCAGTCACTGGAAATATGGCTTTCCGTTGCGGTGTATTCCCTGCCTCCGGGTATGACAAAGCGCGTGTAGTCGCCGCTGTTCTCCTTGAGCTCAACGCCGTATTTGCTCATCCAGTCTATGCTCATCTGAAGATATGGCTTCTCCAGCGGGTCGGTGTTGATTATCACAGTGTCGTTTTCAAGCAGCGGAGCCGCCATCATCACGCTGGACACGAATTGCGAGAGGCAGTGGTTAAAGCGTACCTCCCCGCCCTTCATGCGGCCCCTTATTATCGCGGGGCAGGCGTTCACGCCCGGGCGCGAGGTGAAAGCGGTGCCTCCAAGCTGGTTTATGGCGTCCAGCACCGGCTGTATCGGCCGTCGGCGTATCTGCCCGTCACCGGTCAGGAACGTATAGCCGTCCACGAGGGCCGCGATCGACGCCGAAAAATAAGCGGTTGAGCCGGAATTGCCGCAGTCGACATAGTCGTCGGGCACTTTGAGCTCACTGCCGACGCCTTTCACAGTCCAGAGCCCGGGCCGGTCGTCCACCTCTGCGCCGAAGCAGCGCGCAACGCTCAGCGCGCTCTTGCAGTCGAGGCTCGGCAGCGGGTTGTGTATAACCGAGGTCCCTTTTGACATAAGTCCGAGCAGCACCGCCCTTATAGTGTGGCTCTTGGAGCCCGGAACCGGCGCATCACCGTGTAATTTACTTTTTTTGACAACTGTGTTCATGCTCTATCTCCTCATAAGCGCTCAGGGCAGGGTATTAAGAGCCTCAAACATCTTCTCAAGGCTCTCCGCCCCGTCTATATTCAGTATCATGTCGGCCAGGGCCTCTAATTGGGAGCCATCCGGGCCGGCTTCGTTTATGCTCAGGAATTTGGCCCTGAGTTGTTCCGCGGTCGCTTCCGCCTGATGTCCCGCGGACTCATATCTCCCGGTCATGACGCGCCCGTCCTTTAGCTTCAGCGTGACTACGCTGTCGCGCCCTCCAAACGGGCCGCTCTCCGATGCCGGGATGGTTTTCACCGTTATTTTTTCCTTCAGCCTCAGATATTCCGGGTTCACAAGCGCCCCGGGCCTGAAAGCCTCCGGCCCGAGCCTGCCTTCAATAAGCATGACAGCCGCTGTGTAGGTAAGGCTCGTGCGCGCGGATATGGCGTTCAGCCGCTTTGTCAGCCGGTTCAGGTCGCAGGCATAGGGATATGTCTCTATCTGCACGGATTCGATATCCTCCGCGCTGAACCCGCCCGCGGCACGCAGCGAGGCTATGGCCTCCATGGTCGCGTGGACGGAAAGGCAGCCGGAGTACTTTTTGAACTGAACGGCCTTTTCGTATTTGCCGTCCGCCGGCGTAATATCTCTGCCCTTTGTGGAGGAAAAAATGCCGCGAAGGGATTTTTCGGCGTCCAGCACGTCATCCGCGCCGGCAAAGCCCTCCTTAGCCATCTGCGCCGAAAGTACCCCGAGGTATGTCCCCCAGCCGGCATAGAGGTTTTTCACATCCGCGCCGTCGGTAAAGGCGCAGAAGGGGCAGACAGGAGACATGGAGAGGGCTATGGAGATTGCGTTTTCTATCTGCCCCTGCTCCAGCCCCATCAGCAGCCCGGCGGCTGCCGCGGCACTTGGGGCCGCTATCAGTCCCGGGCCGTAGAGCCCGAGCTCCCTGATCTTCTCTGTGGCCATCAGCCCAAGCCTGTTGCACAGGTCATAGCCGAAAAGTATGGCCTCCAACAGCTCTTGCGGCCGGCTGCAGTTTTTTTCCGCCGCGGCGAGCGCTGCCGGTATCACGCAGCAGCCGGGATGTACGGAGGCCCCTACGGACGTGGCGTCGTCAAGCTCCTGGGCCGAGGCCAGGGCGCTGCCGGCAAAGGCCGCGAGCGGCATTGAAAGCCTGAGCCCCGTACCAGGCACGGTGCATTCGCCGTACGGGCTCATCTCCGCTATAAACGCGAGCTCTTTTTCGCAGTCACGGCGCGAGGCAAGCATGCAGCCCACGCTGTCGAGCAGGCAGAGTTTTGCATGCCCGGCCAGCTCCGGCCCGAGGCCGCTGCGCAGGCGGGCAAGGTGGAATGCGGTAATACTTTTGATGTACTCGTTCATACTTTCCTGCCTGTCAGTTCGAGGATGCGCTCGAAAGCGCCGCCGCTCTCAAATCCGGAGCGATAAAGCCGCTCCCATTCCGACTGCTCTTCTATGCTCAGCACGCCGTCAGTCAGGCTTTTGAATTTTGCCGCGAGCTCGTCCTTTGTGGCCGGCTTATCCGGCCCCCAGGGCGTGCCCTGCTGCACCCGGAACGTCCTTCCGTCCTTCAGCGTTAGCGTAAGCACTACTCCGAAAACCTCCGGGAACTTGGCCTGCAGCTCGTCGTCGACCCTCATGCTTATGCGGCCGATAAACTCCCTCAGCCCGGCGTCCATGCGCGCACTCTCCTCAAATTCCTCTATTCCGAGCTTCCCATAGTACGCCGCAGCGCCCACAGAATACGGGATGCTGTACTGGCAGGTCACTTTGGACTCATACCCGGTGCGCGTATCGTACATCATGGCAAACTCCGGCCCGCCGATGTCGACAGACTGGATGTCGTCGCGGCCGACGCCGTGCTCCCTCATGAGCCCAAGCAGCGCATGCACCGGCGCATGCAGCCAGCGGCAGCAGGGATACGGTTTGAAATACGCCAGCATTATGTGAAAACTTTTTCCCAGATCGCGCTGCGCCTCTTCAAGGTACTTTTCCTCCATCGGCGCAAGCCCCACGGCCCTTGCAAAGCCGTCCGGCGCCTCCATCACGTCCGCGTCGCCGCGCAACCCGAGCGCAGAAAGCCTCACTGCGTTGATGCCAAGGAAGTTCGGCCACCCGGAATAAAGCCCCTTGCCGCTCGCGCCGCCGGTTGCGGTGCTGTAGGTACCCACAGGGAACAGCCCGGCGAGGGACAGCGCCCCTGAGAGCACTTCAGGGCTTAGCTTCTGCCCCTTCGCATATCCCGCGGCCGCGCCGAACGCACCCATCATGCAGGGGAAATGTATGTGTTTTTTCAAAAGGCGCGGAGAAAACATCCGGCTTATCCTGCTGCCCACCTCATAGGCAGCCACAATGGCGGTTATCAGGTCGCGCCCGTTACCTC
Source organism: Candidatus Scatomorpha intestinavium (assembly GCA_018712985.1). Lineage (GTDB taxonomy): Bacteria > Bacillota > Clostridia > Oscillospirales > Oscillospiraceae > Scatomorpha > Scatomorpha intestinavium. The sequence continues at coordinate 7,487 of DVGA01000046.1, read as the reverse complement.
CGCTTTTCGCAACTGAGAGGAATGTTGCCGGAATGGACGCGCTGCCCCAGTGCCCGGACACGGATATGCCGTCGTCGAACTCGAGGTGATAACCCACGGTGCCCATGGCGAGCGCCGCCTCCGCCGTGCCGCAGCGGAGCCCTGTCCCCCAGATACCGCTCTCGTCCTTAGGATTTTCCGAAGCTATCCCGGCGGTAATTCCGGGCAACCCGTCGCGTTTTATGGCACCATAGTAACAGCCGGCAAAGTCAAAGAAGCAGTCGTTTGCTTTCTGTACTACCTCGGCCGGCAGGTCGTCGAACCTGAGGCCGCAGGCGAAATCAGAAAGGCGTTCAATAACAGTTTTTCTATTCTCAGCCATCTCAGTTGATTTCCTTTACCCTGTGGCAGGAGACGAAATGCCCCGGGCTTATCTCCTGCAGTTCGGGATTCACGCTGTGGCACTGCTCAGTTGCGTAAGGGCAGCGCGCGGCGAAGCGGCAGCCAGGCTTGGGCGCTATGGGCGACACGATCTCGCCCTTGAGGAGCTCGCGGTGCCTGTCTTTTTTCACTACAGGTTCCGGGATCGCTGCGAGAAGCGCCTTGGTGTAAGGGTGCAGTGGCCGGTCGAAGAGCTCGTCGGAGCCGCTCTTTTCCACGGCCTGTCCGAGGTACATGACCAGTATTTCATTGGAGATGTGCTTTACGACAGACAGGTCGTGCGTGATAAACATGTAGGTGTAGCCGTCCCTCTCCTGAAGGTCCTGCATCAGGTTCAGTATCTGCGCCTGAATGGAGACGTCAAGGGCAGAGACGGGCTCGTCGCAGACGATGAACTTCGGCTTGAGCGCCAGCGCCCTCGCGATTCCTATCCGCTGCCGCCTGCCGCCGTCCAGCTCGTGAGGATAGGACGTGGCAAAGCGCTCGGCCAGGCCCACGGTGTCCATGAGCTCCCTGATACGCTCGTCAAGCTCCTCGCGGCTTTTGCACAGCTTGTGTATTTTCAGCGGCTCGGCGATTATCTCGCTCACAGACATGCGCGGGTCGAGCGAGGCGTAGGGATCCTGGAAAATCATCTGCATGCGGCTGTGCAGCTCATAGCTGCTCTTCATTTTTGTGATGTCCTCACCCTCGAAGGTTATGGTGCCGGCGGTGGGCTCAAGGAGCTTTATCACAACGCGCCCAAGGGTGGATTTGCCGCAGCCGGACTCGCCGACCACGCCGAGCGTCGTCCCGGTATCCACCGAAAAGCTGACGTCGTCCACCGCGTGGAGCATGCCGCGGGGCGTTTTGAAGTATTTTTTCAGGTGTTCAACTTTAAGCAGCTCAGGCATATTCAACCCTCCTTGCCGTTATCAAAAAGATGGCAGCGCACAAAGTGCCCGGGCGTTACCTCCACATTGGGCGGCTCCTTCACAGTGCACTTCTCGCACTTCTGGGGGCAGCGCGGATGGAAGGGGCAGCCCTCCGGCAGATTCGCCGGATCCGGCATAAGGCCGCTTATCGGGCTGAGCCGCTTCACCCTCGAATTCAGGCTCGGCAGCGAGCCGAAAAGGCCCTTTGTATACGGGTGGCACACGTTGTTGTAAATGTCCTCAAGCGTGCCGTATTCCAGTATCTGCCCGGCATACATTATGGCCACCTTGTCGCATATCTCGGCCACGACGCCGAGGTCGTGGGTTATCAGCAGCATGGCCGTGCCGAATTTCTCCCTGAGCTCGCTCATCAGGGCAAGCACCTGGGCCTGTATGGTCACGTCCAGCGCCGTCGTAGGCTCGTCGGCTATGATAAGCTGCGGGTTGCAGGCCAGGGCTATGGCTATCACGACGCGCTGCTTCATCCCGCCGGAAAACTGGTGCGGATACTCGTTTATGCGCTCGGCCGGTATGCCGACAAGCTCGAGCATATCCGCCGCTTTTTTGTTGGCCTCCGCCCGGGAAACCTTGTCGTGCAGCCGTATTACCTCCGCGATCTGGTCGCCCACCGTGAGCACGGGGTTCAGTGAAGTCATCGGGTCCTGAAATATCATGGAGAAGTCGAAGCCGCGGTGATGCCGCATCTTTTTTTCGCTCTCCTTTATCAGGTCCGTGCCGTCGAATATGACTTCGCCGCCGACTATCTTCCCGGGAGGGTCGGGTATCAGTCGCATGATGCCGAGCGCGGTCGTGGTTTTGCCGGCTCCTGTCTCGCCGACCAGGCCGAGGGTCTCCCCGCGGGCAATGTCGAGATTTATGCCGTTCACGGCCTTTACCACACCGTCGTCGGTGAAGTAGTGTATCGTAAGGTCCCTTATTGAAAGCAGGTTTTCGTTGTTGCTCATACTGTACCTCGCTTACTTCTTCAGCTTCGGGTCGAGCGCGTCGCGCAGGCCGTCGCCGAACAGATTCAGGGCAAGCACCGTGACCATGATGGCAAGTCCGGGGAAAATGACCATGTATGGGTAGTCCCTCATGTATGTCCTGGCCTCAGAAAGCATGCTGCCCCACTCCGGGTCCGGCGGCGTCACGCCGAGGCCAAGGAAGCTGAGCGACGCGGCCAGGATTATCGCCGTGCCGATGCCGAGCGTGGCCTGGACGATTATAGGCGCGAGCACATTGGGGAACACGTGCCTCTTTATGATATGGAAGTTGTTCGCCCCGATGCAGTGCGCCGCTTCCACATACTCCTGGTCCTTGATGGTCAGCGTCGACGCCCTGACAACGCGCGCGAAGTTCGGTATCGAGCTTATAGCGACGGCTATCATCGCGTTGGTAAGGCCCGGGCCGAGCGCGCTGGCTATGGATATTGCGAGCACTATCCTCGGTATGGCCATGAGGATGTCGTTGAAGCGCATTATAATGGTGTCAACCGCTCCGCCGAAATACCCGGCGATGGCGCCGAGCACACAGCCGACGAAGGCCCCGCCGAGCAGGGATATGAAGCCTATCTGCAGGGAAATGCGCGCGCCGTATATCACGCGGCTGAGTATGTCGCGCCCGAAGTTGTCCGTTCCAAACAGGTGCTGGGCGGACGGCGTCTGGAATGTGGAGCTGTAATCCTGCTGGTCATAGGGATACGGCGCGATTACGTCCGCAAAAATCGCAAGCAGGAATATCAGCGCAAGGATAACAAGTCCGACTACGGCCAGCCGGTTTTTTCTCAGGCGCTTCCAGGTTTCCGAGGCCTGGCTGCGTTTTTTCTGTTTTTTTGCTGTCCCGGTCTTCATTCCTGCGCCTCCCCCGCCGCGGCTGAAGCGGCCACGGCCTTTTTCTTCTTGCTGCCGCGCATATACTGGGACTTAATGCGCGGGTCAACGAATGCGTACAGCACGTCGATAAACAGGTTCAGGAAGCTGAACATGATGGCAATCACCAGCACGCCGCCCTGGACGACCGGGAAGTCGCGCGCCTTGATCGAGTCCACCATGAGCTTGCCGAGCCCCGAGATGCCGAAAATCTGCTCGTTGACGACCGCCCCGCCGAGGGCGGTGGCAAACTGCACGCCGACAATGGTGATAATGGGAATGAGCGCGTTGCGAAGCGCATGCTTCGTTACGACCACCCACTCCGTCTGCCCCTTCGCGCGGGCGGTACGGATGTAATCCTGCCTTATGACCTCCAGCATGCTCGAGCGCGTGGTCCTCGCAAAGGTTGCGAGAGACACGGCGCTTATGCTTATCACAGGCATGATGTAATACTCCGGCCCGTACAGGCCCGAGGGAGGCAGCCAGCCGAGCTGCACGGAAAACAGCAGCATCAGCAGCAGTGCCAGCCAGAAGTTGGGCAGAGATATGCCGATAAGCGACACTATTCTGGATATACTGTCAATTATTGAGTATTGCCTGACCGCCGAGATGATGCCTATCGGCACGCCTATGACTATGGCGAACAGGCAGCTGAAAAATGCAAGCTTAATTGTGGCCGGCAATCGCTCCATTATGGCTGTTGACACCGGCTGCCTGGTTGAATATGAAGTGCCGAGGTCACCGTGGAGAAGGTCGCCAAGGTAATTGAAATACCTCGTGAAGAACGGGTCGTTAAGCCCCATATCCTCGCGCAGCGCTTCTACCTCCTCGTCAGTGGCCAGGTCGCCCAACATCATCCTGGCCGGGTCGCCGTCCGTGATGTACATCATGCTGAAGACGATGAACGTGACGCCGAGCAGCACCGGGATCATGACAAGCAGTCTTTTGAGAATGAATTTCAGCATTGTATTCTCGCTCCTGACAAAATGCTAATTGTTTTCCGCACGGCGGACCGACGGTCTGCATTTCCGCCTCAAAAAACGGAAGCGGCGCCGCCGCATTTGAGCGGATGCCGCTTCCGTCCGCTGACTGTTAAAAGCTGCCCGTCCCGGCTGACGGATCAGCCGAAGGCTTTACCCCCGGCCGGGCATGCTTTTCACTTCCGGATGTCCTCAGCCGACAGAAACAGTGGTGAGGTCGGGGATCTGGTTGGTCTCGAAGTTGAAGCCCTGGACATCGGCCGCCGCGCCGAAGGCGAACGTGGGATACGCCACGGGGACGGTGTATGTCATGCTGTACAGGTAATCCTGCAGCTCCTCATAGATTGCGACGCGCTCGGCCTCGTCATACGTGGCTGAGCCGGCATCCAGCAGGTCCTGAATGTGCTGGTCGTTATGGCGCAGGGAGATGGTGCGGTCGATGGGCCAGAGAATGAGCGCCGCAGACGGGTCGGAGATGGCCACGCTCGGGGTCAGGAGGGCGGCAGTGAGCTGCCCGCTGTTATTCATGTCAGTGAATGTGGCAAGGTCGACGATTTCGATATTAACGTCAACGCCTATTTCCGCCCACATGCTCTGCACAACCTGTGCAAAAGTCTGGTTAAGGTTAGTCTGATAGGTAGTGTAGGTGAAGGAGAAACCGTCAGGATATCCGGCCTCTGACAACAGTTCCTTGGCGAGCTCAACGTCATACTCGCGCGGGCCCTCAGGCTTGAAGCCGAGCATTGAAGAGGCGTAATAGCCTTCGGCCACCTCGGCTGTGCCCTCCCAGCAGACCTGGACGAGGGACTCAAGGTCAAGCGCATGCGCAAGAGCCTGGCGGACAAGGATATTGTTGAACGGCTCGATGGAGTTGTTGAACACCAGGGACGCCATGTTGTCTGTCCGTCCGGAAACAAGGACAAGGTCTGGGTTGGACTCGATGCGTGACCAGTCGGAGTAGGCCATGTCCACAGCGATGTCAACGCCGCCTGTTTCCAGCTCAATGGTCCTCGTAGAGGCCTCGACAATGATGCGGAATGTGCAGGTGTCGAAGGCAACAGGCTCACCCCAGTAGTCCTCGTTCCTTACGAACTCGATGCGGTCTCCGGAATACCAGTTTTCCACCTTCATCGGGCCGGTGCCGACAGGAGTGCGCGTGTAGGACGTCGGGTCGGCTTCATAAGCAGCCTTGCTGACTATGGCCGAGCGGATGGAGGACAGGACTTCAAGCGTGGCCGCATAGGCGTACTTGAGTTTGATATCGATAGTCTGCGGATCTATAACGGTGGTGTTGTCCGGGTCATACCAGGCAAAAATACTGCTGGAGAAAGAGCTCGCCGCCGCAGTGTCGAGCGTGAACTTTACGTCGTCGGCGGTGAGCTGGCTGCCGTCATGGAAATACACGTCGTCGCGCAGCACGACGTTAAGCGTGAGGTCATCGGTGAACTCCCACTCCGTTGCAAGCTCGGGAATATAATTGCCGTCAGCGTCCTTCGATATCAGCGTGTCGAAGATCAGCGTAGCCGCCATGAAGTTGTAGTACATGGAGTGGGCGTACGGGTCAAGGGACTGAGGCTCACCGGGAAGCGCAATAACAAGGTTCCCGCCCGTGACGGCGGGCGTCTCGCCGGAAGTAGCGGGGTCGGAGCTCTCTGCCGGGTCGGCAGCCGGCTCGGAACCGCAGGCCGCGAGCGCCAGCACCATGACGACCGCGAGCAGCAGCGCTACGGCGCGACCGAATCGTTTTTTCATTTTGTTTTCCTCCTGTTTCTCTGATTTTGTTAAAGAAAACGTTTACACATTTTCCATCTCCGAGACTGTCGACATTATAGCAAAGCACCGGCGTTTAATCAAGCACTGTCTTTGTATTTCGGCATATTATGCAAATTATCGGGCTTTATTTTGGCAGATATGCAATGTTCAAAATTGAGAAATCGTTTACTATAACTACCTTTTTTCATATTTTCCCGCCCTTCGCCAACCGATTTCGGTCATTTATATCCGCGTCGACGAAGGGCTGTCCTCCCACACAAATTCAGTTTTGCCCACTTGTGGAGTCCGGTTTTCGCCCTCTCAAGGCGTAAAAAAATCTCGGGACCAAAGTCCCGGGATTTATTTGCGTTCTGATTATGCCTCCGCGAACCTCATGAGCATAGCGGCGGCCTGCGCGCGGGTGATCAGGCCGTCGGCATTCCTGCCGTCGCTGATGCCGGAGAAAACTGCCCAATTCTGAGCCAGAGTCTTCCAGTTGTCGCCCGTGATGGTCTCGCCGTCGATGCGCGCGAGCACCGTCCAGAACATCGCGCGGGTCATCGTCGCATTTGATACAAAATTATGCCCGAGTGCTTCCCCAACGGCAATTGTTATATCGCTACTTATCGAGTGGCAATTGTCACACTGGACATAATATGTTGCCGGGCCGATACGTATCGCCGCTTATAGCAAGAACCTTAACTGTTACAGTTATGCCCGATATACTGGGCATATTCAAGACCTTTAGGCTGAAATATAATAGAAACCACAAGTGAGAAGGCGCTTTTGACTTGTGCAAAGGCGCCTATTTTTTATAATGTTCACTTGTCCTTCTGCAGAAGGACAACGGCGGAATGCAGCCGTGATAACATTTTGAGTTTATTCATGTAATTACAATTGTTGTCAATACGTGTCGGACATTTTGTTTATTTTTCACCCACCCTCCATCGCCTCGCGCAGCTTTTCCAGCGCGCGCTTTTCAATGCGGGATACATAGCTCCGCGAGATGCGGCAGCGCTCCGCGGTTTCCCGCTGCGTGAGCGGCGGCGAACCGTCCAGGCCGTAGCGGAGACGGATGATCCGCGCTTCGCGCTCGCTGAGCGCCGAGTCCACAAAATCGCGTACGCGGCGGCATTCCTCGCTATCGCCGATGCGCTCGGCCATGTCGTCGTCCTCGGCCAGGATGTCCATGAGCGAGAGCGAGTTGCCATCCCCATCTACGTCGATGGACTCGGAGAGCGAGACGTCCCCCGCCGTCTTTTTCAGCGCGCGGAAGTGCATCAGGATCTCGTTTTCCGTGCATTTTGAGGCGTATGTGGCCAGCCGGACGCCCTTATCCGGGCGGTATGTGTTTATGCCCTTTATCAGGCCAATCGTGCCGATGGAAATCAGGTCGTCCGCATCCTCGCCCTGGGTGTAATACTTCTTGATTATGTGCGCCACGAGGCGCAGATTGTGCTCTATCAGCTTGTTTCTGGCCTCGATATCGCCGTTTTCCAGCCATAGTGTGACATATTTGCGCTCCTCCTCCGCCGAGAGCGGCCTCGGGAACG
>DVGA01000045.1 GCA_018712985.1 Candidatus Scatomorpha intestinavium | reverse complement strand
AAGATGAACCGCAGGTTCCCCACCCTGTTTTCCCCCATACAGATAGGCACCGTCACGGTCCCGAACCGCTTCGTCGTGCCGCCCATGGGCAACAATTTCGCCAACACCGACGGCTCCCTGAGCGAGCGCAGCGCCGCCTATTACGAGGCGCGCGCAAAGGGCGGCTTTGGGCTCATCACGATCGAGTCCACCGTCGTGTACGAGCAGGCCAAGGGCGGCCCGCGCAAGCCCTGCCTTTTTGACGACGCCGTCGTGCCCAGCTTTAAGGCCGTGGCCGACCGCTGCCACGCCTACGGCGCGAAGGTGAGCATCCAGCTCCAGCACGCCGGCCCCGAGGGCAACAGCAAGCTCACCGGCTACCCGCTCAAAGCGGCCAGCGCCATCGCGCCCAGCGCCGGGCGCGAGATCCCCGAGGCCATGCCGCGCGAGGAGGTCTATAAGCTTATAGAGTGCTACGGCGACGCCGCGCGCCGCGCGCAGCTCGCCGGGATAGACATGGTCGAGCTCCACTGCGCCCACGGCTATCTGGTAAGCACCTTCATCTCCGCCCGCACCAACAAGCGCACGGACGAGTTCGGCGGCTGCTTTGAAAACCGCATGCGCCTGCCGCGGCTCATAATAGAGAATATCCGCCGCAAGACCGGCGGCAACATGCCAATACTCTGCCGCATAAACGCCCGCGACGAGGGCGACGGCGGCGTGGACGTGCACGACGCGGCCGCGATCGCCGCCTACCTCGAGACCGAGTGCGGCGTGGACGGCATACATGTCAGCCGCTCCATCCACATCCACGACGAGTTCATGTGGGCGCCGAACATCACCCACGGCGGCTTCAACGCCGAGCTCGTGACCGAGATAAAGCGCGCCGTCAGCGTGCCGGTGATCACCGTCGGGCGCTACACCGAGCCGCAGTACGCCGAGCTGCTCGTAAAGCAGGGCCGCGCCGACCTCGTGGCCTTCGGCCGCCAGAGCATCGCCGATCCCGAGCTGCCCAACAAGGCCCGCAACGGCCAGCTCGAGCAGCTCACCCCCTGTATAGCCTGCCTGCTCGGCTGCGTGCCGAACATGCTGAAGGGCAACCCCATCACCTGCGCCATGAACCCCGCCGTGGGCCGCGAGAGCGAGATAAAGCCCGCCGAAGTGAAAAAGAACGTCGTCGTCATCGGCGGAGGCCCGGGCGGGCTCTACGCCGCCGAGCTGTGCGCCCGCCGCGGACACAGCGTGACGCTCATTGAAAAGGACGCCGAGCTGGGCGGGCACTTCCTCGTCGCCGCCTATCCCCCCGGAAAGGGCGAGATCACCGGCGCTATCCGCAGCCTGATCGTGCGCTGCCGCCTCGCCGGCGTGGACATCCGCACCGGCACCGAGGCCACGCCGGAGTTGATAGCCTCCCTCAAGCCCGACGCCGCAATCGTCGCCACCGGCAGCGTGCCGCTGCGCCTGCCCATCCCCGGCCTGGCCGACTGCGGATACATCACCGCCGAGGACCTGCTCACCGGCAAGTTTGACGCCGGCAAGCGCGCCCTCGTCGTGGGCGGCGGCATGGTCGGCTGCGAGGCCGCCGAGTTCCTGACCGAGCGCGAGCACGCCGTCGACATGGTGGAGATGAAGCCGGTGATCGGTGAGGACATCGTCCCCGAGGCGCGCAAGTACATAATGGCAAACCTTGAAAAGCACAAGGTCGTCCAGCGCGTAAACGCCCGCGTCAAGCAGTTCTACGCCGACGGAGTGGACTTCACCGATACCGTCACCGGCGATGAGGGCTCCATGCGCGGCTACGACACCGTGGTGCTCGCCATGGGCTACAAGTCCAACAACACCCTTGAGGAGAAGCTCCGCGAGTGTGTCCCCGAGGTGTATGTGATAGGCGAGGCCCGCCAGGCCCCCGGCAACTCCATGCTCGCCACCGGCGACGCTTTCAACATAGCCGTCAAAATCTGATCTTCCTTCACACCCAGGCAAACAGGGCCCCGGTTCATCCGAACCGGGGCCCTTGAGTGCCACGGCCCGAGGCTCACCCTCCTCGCGCGGGGAGATATGCGCCGAGGATGCCGCAGTAATCCAGCAGGGGGTGCAGCTCGCCGCGCGAGCGCATTGACAGAAGCTCGCCGAATGTCACCCACTTCGCGTCTGCCACCTCCTCGCGCTGCAGGACGAGCGCGGGCAGCGGGTCCGGGGCCGGGAACAGATAGGCGTCGTAAAAATCCTCCTCGCGGCGCGCGCTGTAAATCAGCCGGGCGGGCGCGGGGCCCATATCGAGCCCGAGCTCCTCAAAAATCTCGCGCCGGATGGCCGTCAGGCTGTCCTCGCGCGCGCACACGCAGCCGCCGGTGCACTCATAGAGCAGCGGATGGCTCTTTTGCGCGGCGCGCTGCGTCAGCAGGATGCGCCCACGCGAGTCCGCTATCCAGCCGCTGACGGAGAGGTGGTAGAGCCCGGCGGGGGCCGCATCGCCACGGCGCATCGTCAGGCCGGTTTTTGTGCGGTTTTCGTCGTATAAATCCCACAATTCGCCGGGGAGCGGCGCATTTTTGAAGCCCTCCGGCCTCGCGGCTATCGCGGTCATGCCGGCCCTCTCCGCCGCGCGGAGCGCGGCTGTACTGTCGTCGAACACGGCGCACCTCTCCGGCGGCACGCCGAGGCGCTCCGCGGCGAGCAGGAACACGTCGGGCTCCGACTTGCCGTGTGCAGTCTCGTCCGTGGAGCAGAGAGCGGAGAACGATCCGGTGATGCCCAGCCGGTCAAGGCAGGGGCGGTAGAGCCGCTCCGGCAGGCTGGTGGCGACGGCGAGGACGACACCGCGGCGGCGCAGGGCGGCCAGGTATTCGCGCGCGCCTGGCAGCAGCCGGACGCGGTGCGCGTACTCGCCGAGCGCGAGCTCGTCCCACTCCCGAAAAAATGTCCCGGGCGGTTCGGCGAGCGTGAAGCGCCCGACGGTGTACTCCGCGGCCTCCTCAAAGCTGAGTGAGTGCACGCGCTCAACGTAATCCGGCGGGCAGGGCAGGCCGCGCCTTTCGAGCGGGGCGGCGAGTATGCCGTCCCACACGCCGAGCGTGTCCAGCAGCGTGCCGTCAAGGTCAAAAATTGCGGCGTCAAAGTTCATGTGTTTTCCTCCTTTTTGAGCTTTGCCGGCACGAAAAAAGCCTCCGCACCGGGTACGGAGGCTCAAAAAAGCGCAAACCGGCACGGGATTGCTCCCGTGCCGGCATTAACCGACAGGTCAAGAGGTCCGGTGTGAACCGTTTTCAGCCTTTCGGCTCCCTCGCAACGCTGTTATTTTACCATACGGCCCGGCAAAATGCAAGCGGGCGCTTCAGCGGCACTCGTGGCGCACATACGCGCGGCGGGCAAGGAGCGCGAACACGGGCGTCTCTATGACCGGCGCGGCGAGCATGAGGAAGGGTGTCCAGACGGCGAGCGAGCCGATGGTGAGGAAATTCCCGGTTTGAATGTCCACGAACATACCTGTGCCGAGGCCGAGGCCGCCGCTGGGCAGCAGGAGCCGGAGCCAGTCGCCGAGGGCGGATTCGCGCAGGAGGATAATCAGAAAGGTCGGCGTCATGGCGACGGCGAGGGCGAGGGCTAGCACGGCGACGGAGCTCCTCATGCGCGCGGAGAGATAAAGGGTGAAGGCCGTCATGGCCAGCACGCTCAGGAATCCCGCAACCAGCGTGAGCACGAGCACTCCGTTCATGTCTATGTCAATCAGCACCAGCGCGTCCAGCGCGAGCTGCGCCGAGGTCTTGTCGTCGCCGTACACCGCGAGCGTCAGCGCCACGAACACGGCGGCGCAGACGATGTAGAGCGCCGAGCTCAGCGTCATGGCCGCGAGCAGCTTCGATTTGCCCAGCCGTTTGCAGCCGTAGCGCGTGCAGCGCTGGATGTCGTCCGCGCCGGTCGAATAGTCGGAGGCGAACACCGGCGCGCAGATGATAGAGCACACAATGGCGACGGCGAAGAGGCTGACCGTGAGCGTGGATTCTATGTCGCTGCCCGTGCCGAAGCCGAACTCGTAGTAGAACGGCTCGGTGGTGTTCTCGTCGAGCTTCAGCGCGGTCTCGGCAGCGGACGGACCATAGTTGAGCGTCATGACTTCCTCTATGTACGCTTTGCGCTGGTTGTAATACTGCGCGGCCATGTCCGGCGTAATCTCGTCCATGTATACGTCGAACACCTGCGGTATACTGCGCAGGAAAGTGTTTGTGTAGCCGGCAATTGACGCGGCCCCGCTGTTATTACCGCCTGTGACAATCTCATAGTTGTCATTTGTTGCGCCCTCTACCGCAATGCCGCGGCGGTTGGCAGACACCTCGTCAATCTGCGCAAAAACGTCATGTATGCGCTCGGGCGTCCATTCGCCCTCGGC
>DVGA01000044.1 GCA_018712985.1 Candidatus Scatomorpha intestinavium | reverse complement strand
ACGCGCTTGCCGGGCAGCGTGACGTCCAGCGCCTCGGATGCGAGCCTGGCCTCCAGCGCGGCCTCCTCGAGCGCCACGCGGCGGCTGTCTATCGCCTCTTCAAGCTGCGCCCTGACGCTGTTGGCGAGCTGGCCCATGGCCGGGCGCTCCTCCGCGGAGAGCTTTCCCATCTGCTTCAGGATTGCCGTGAGCTCGCCCTTTTTACCGAGATACCTGACGCGCAGCGCGTCCAGCTCGGCCATGTCGGCCGCCGAGGCGACGGCCTCGAGTGACTCCCCGGCGAGCTTTTCGAGTTGTTCTTTCATGCTTTAAGCCTCCTGCTGCTTATATATCAGAGCCTTTCAAGGCGAAAAAAATACCCTCCGCCCCTCAACAGGGACGAAAGGCTCTCTTCCGCGGTACCACCCGTATTCGGCGCTGCGCGCCGCGCTCTTGCCGGCTTTAACGGGCCGAAGCCGCCGGTGATTGGCCGGACGCTCCCGGGCGAACCAAGCCCGCAGCGCGCTGGAGGCTTACAGCCGGCGGCCCCCATTCTCTTTGCGCGTGTTATGGGCTATTTTCCCGTTCATCGCATTATTTTATATCAACCAGAATACATTTATAGCACATCGCGGAGCGGAAGTCAAACAAATTTATATAGACGCGGGGATTTTTCACGCATATTTGACGGACGCGGCCGGAGAGTGTATAATATTATGCCATGGAAAAGCCGGATTACAATTCTCAAACGCCTTTTTCCCTGCCCAGGCGGCGGCGGGACGCCTCGAAGCGCGATTTCGGCCGGCTGCTGATAGTCGCGGGCAGCGTGGGCTATACGGGCGCGCCGTCGCTCGCCTCGCGCGCCGCCGTGCGCGGCGGGGCGGGGCTCGTATATCTCGGCGTGCCGGAGGCGATCTACGCCGTCACGGCCGTGAAAAACGACGAGGCCATGCCCTTCCCGCTCAAATGCGGCCCGGACGGGCTCATCTCCCCGGAGGCCCTGCCCGAGCTTGAAGAGCGGATGGCAAAGTGCGACGTGCTCGCCGTCGGCCCCGGCCTCGGCCGGAGCGACGGGATCGTGGAGCTCGTGAGCGGCCTGCTGAGGGCTTCGCGCGTCCCGACGGTGCTGGACGCGGACGCGCTCTGGGCCGTCTCCCGCGCGCCGGAAGCGCTCAGCGAGGCCGGATGCAGCGTGGTGCTGACGCCGCACACGGGCGAATTCGAGCGGCTCGGGGGCAGCGTTTCGGCGCCCCGGGAGGAGGCGGCCGTCAGCTTCGCGCGCTCGCACGGCTGCGCCGTGGTGCTCAAGGGGCAGGGGACAGTCTGCGCCTTCCCGGACGGGGACTGGTCCGTGAACACGACGGGCAACCCCGGCATGGCCCGCGGCGGCAGCGGCGACGTGCTCACCGGGCTGATGGGCGCGCTGCTCTGCTATCTGCCGTTCAGGCGCGCAGTGCGCACGGCGGTGTACCTGCACGGGCTGGCGGGGGACCTATGCGCGGCAAGGCTGGGAGAGTACGGCATGACACCAATGGACATGATAGGGCGCATCCCGGACGCGATGAAATCCATAACGGAGGAATGACATATGCGCCTGCGCTCTGCGGCGGCGCCGCTCGCCGCCGCAATGCTGCTGCTTTCCGCCTGCTCGGCGGAGAGCTCGCTGGAGGATTTCGAGGCCCTGCGCTCCGAGCTGGCCGGGGCGGAGAGCGTCCATATCACGGCAAGGGTCGTGGCGGCCGGCGAAACGCCGGAGGAGTACGTACTGACATTTGACGGCGGGGAGGACGGCTGCACGGTCGCCGTGTCGGAGCCGGAGGCCCTTGCCGGGATAAGCGCCCGCATCACCGATGGCGGGACGGAGATAGAATACGGCTCGATGGTCCTCGCCGCCGGGGACATGAACGGCGCGGGGCTGAGCGCCGTCACAGCGCTGCCGCGCCTTGCGGAGGCGATCGGGGGCGCGCACGCCTCCCTCTCCTGGACGGAGGGGGAGGAGAGCGTGGTGAGCCTCGTCCCCTCGGACTCGGAGAGCGTAGAGCTCCGGCTGGGGGCGGACGGGACGCCGCTGAGCGCCGAATTCACCGGCAGCGGCGGCGAGGTTTTGATAATGTGCGAAATCAGGGAGTTTTCATTAACGGCCACGGAAGATTAGGGGCGAGAACATGCGTAACGAAGATAAGCGCACCTGGGCTGAGATAAGCCTTGCGAATCTTGAACACAATTACAACGAAATCCGGCGCGCCCTGCCCAAGGGGACGCGCTTCATGGGCCTGTGCAAGGCCAACGCCTACGGCCACGGGGCGGTGCCGATAGCAAAGCACCTCGAGGAGCTCGGGGCGGACTACCTCGCCGTGTCCTGCTATGAGGAGGCGGCGGAGCTGCGCGCCGCGGGCGTGACGGCGCCGGTGCTTATCCTGGCGCCGAGCCCCTCGTTCATCGCGGGGGATATCGCCCGACTGCCCGCCGAGCAGGCTATCGGGGACATCGGCTGCGCCCGGGAGATAAGCCGACGCCTCGGCGGCTCGGGCGCGCCGCTCAAGTGCCACATCAAGCTCGAGACGGGCATGGGCCGGACGGGCTTCAACGTCCTCTCCGAGCGGGAGATGGAGGAGGCGGCGAGCATCGCCGCGCTGCCGGGGCTGGAGATAACGGGCGTATTTACGCATTTCGCCGTTGCGGACGAGCCGGGGCAGGAGGAATTCACCCGCGAGCAGTTCCGCCGCTTCAACGCCGCGGTGGATCGGCTGGAAAAAGAAACCGGCGTGAGCTGGGGCATCCGGCATTGCGCCAACAGCGGCGGCGTGGTAAACTACAGGGAGATGGCGCTCGACATGGTCCGCCCGGGGCTGCTGCTCTATGGGCTCTATCCCGGCGCGGAGCACGGCGGGTTGGATTTGAGGCCCGTCATGACCGTCCTGACGCGCGTGAGCGAGATAACCGAGCACCACGCCGGGGACACGATAAGTTATGGACGCACCTTCACCTGCGAGCGGGACATGCGCCTCGCGGTGATACCCGTCGGCTACGCTGACGGGCTGCCGCGCCGCCTCTCCGGCATCATGGACGTGCTCATAAACGGCCGCAGGGCGCATGAGGTCGGCACCATCTGCATGGACATGTGCATGGTCGACATCACGGGCATGGACGACGTACGCGTGGGCGACGCTGTGACCGTGTTCGGCCAGGGCCTGAGCGTGGACGAGCAGGCGGAGAAGGCCGGGACGATATCATACGAGCTGCTCTGCGCCGTTTCGCCGCGTGTGCCGCGCGTTTATGTGTGATGTATAAAAAAGCGCTCCCCGTGTGAAAATACTCTCAAGGGCAGACATACGCCCTCTGCCCTACATACAATGTGAGTGGGCGAGTACGCGCGGCCCTTATCGCGCGTGAAATACGGAGAGTGAAATAAATGCACAATGCGGTAAAACGCGGGGACATCTACTATGCCGACCTGAGCCCCGTGGTCGGCAGCGAGCAGGGCGGGATGCGCCCTGTACTGATAGTCCAGAACGACACGGGGAACCGTCACAGCCCGACGGTCATCGCCGCGGCAATCACCTCGCAGACGGGGAAGGCCCGGCTGCCGACGCACATCGAGCTCTCGGCCCGGAACTATGGCCTGAGCCGCGACAGCGTGGTGCTCCTTGAGCAGATAAGGACGCTGGACAAATCCCGCCTGCGCGAGCGGATGGGACAGCTCGACGGCGCGACGATGGACAGGGTGAACAGCGCGATAGCGGTGAGCTTCGGGCTGACACAGTGAGAAAAATGCGCTCCCGGGGCGGCAGCCCCGGGAGGACGACGGAGGTACATACGATGAAAAAATGGCAGATAATCGTCCTTGTGCTCGCGGTTGCGGCGCTTGCCGCAGGTATAGGGGCCTACGCCGCCACAAGCGCCGGCACGCAGAGCGACCCGCTCATCTCCATGAGCTATTTGAACGACGTGCTCGAGCCCTCCATCCGCAGCTCCTACACGAGCCGCATCGCGGCCGAGGCGCGGGAGCTGGAGGAGAGCCTTGAAAACAGCCTTTCGGACGCCGCGGGGGCCTTTGAGGCCGTGAGCCTGGCGGAGGGCGAGTCCGTGCAGTGCTCCGCGGGGGCGCAGCTCCTGTTCCGCAGCGGCAGTGCGGCGGCGACGGGCGAGCTCGCGGACCTCACGACCGGAGAGAGCCTCGCCGCGGGATCCGCGCTCACGGCAAACCACCTCTATCTGGCGGCGGAGGGCTGCGAGATCATAGCGTCCTCCGCGTCCTCACTGATGCTGAGATAGCCGATTGAAGAGAAATGGAAAAGGGAGGGCAAAGCCCTCCCTTTTCCGTTACCATCTCAGAATTCAAGCGTGTCCCCCGCCGCGAGGTAGCTTATCTGCTCTCCCATGCGCTCTTTCAGCCGCTCGAAGCTCTTCAATCCCGTGCAGTGGCAGGTGTAGAACCTCGTGGGAAGCTGCGCGAGACGCTCCGCGAGGGCGTCCGTCAGGGCGTCGTCCGTCTCGCCCGTGGCGGGTATCATCAGGTGGAAGCCGCCGATCACGGCGTCGGGCGGCTCCGGGCAGAGCTCCGCGCAGCGGCTGAGGATGTTCACGATGCCGTTGTGTGCGCAGCCGGCTATCAGGACGCGCTTGCCGTTTTCCTCGATCAGCAGGTCCTGCTCGTGGGAAAAATCGTCCGGCGTCACGTTGTCCGGGCCGAACAGCACGCGGTTCGCGCCCGAGAAAAGCTCGCGTCCGTGGACGCCGGCGAACAGCGTGAGCCCGGGGGATATAACGTATTTTTCCCCGGTATAGACGATGCGGCCGCTCTCCGCGAGCGAGGCGTCGAGCCCTATCGGCTTGCTGACGCCCTCGGCCGGGTGTGACCAGCGCGGCTCAAAGCCGCCCTCGCGCAGGTAGACCGGAGCGCCGGGGCACTTTTCGAGGAAGGCGGCGAGACCGCCGCCGTGGTCGTCGTGCGCGTGCGAGATTACGGCAAATTCGCAGCCGGAGAGGTCTATCCCGGCGCGGGCGGCGTTCCCGATATATCCATCGCCGGGGCCGAGGTCGAAGAGGAAGCGGCGTGAGCAGGCCTCGACGTAAAGGCTGAGGCCGTGGGCGCACTCGTAGCCATCGCGGGCCACGTTGTCCATCAGGCAGGTTGTTTTCATGGCTTTCTCCCCTTATCTTATGATTGTGCGGATGATGCCGGGCGTCTCCGGCTTCGTGTCGGAGAAGCTGAAGCAGCCAGAAAGGCTCGCGGCGGCCTCGGCGGCGCTCTTTTCGTCATGCGCGTGTATGGTGGCGAGGCTCTCGCCGGGGGCGACGGTGTCGCCAGTTTTTTTGTTCAGAACAAAGCCCACGGAGAGGTCGATAACGCTGTCCTTCGTGGCGCGCCCGCCGCCGAGGTGCATGCTTACAAGCCCGCTGTGCTCCGCCGCGATGCCGGAGACGTATCCGCCGGCGGGGGAGGGCACCTCGAGCGTTACGGGGGCGGAGGGCAGGAGCGAGGTGTCGTAAACGGCTCGCCTGTCGCCGCCCTGGGCCTCGACGAGCTCAGCCAACTTTGCGAGGGCGGAGCCGTCCGCTATGCCGCGCTCGAGCTTTTCGCGGGCGTCCGCGTCGTTGGCCGCGGCGCCGGATTCGGTGAGTATGCAGGAGCCGAGCGTCAGACAGAGCTCGAGCAGGTCGCCGCCGAAGCTGCCGCTAAGCAGGGCTATGGCCTCCTTGACCTCCAACGCGTTGCCGACGGCCCGGCCGAGGGGCTGGTCCATGCCGGTGATGCAGGCCACGGTCCGCCGCCCGGCCATTTTGCCTATCTCGACCATCTCGGCGGCCAGGGTGCGCGCGTCCTCCTCCGTTTTCATGAAGGCCCCGTCGCCGCACTTTACGTCGAGCACTATGACGTCCGCGCCGGCAGCGAGCTTTTTCGACATTATGCTGCTCACGATGAGCGGGATGGAGCTCACGGTGCCGGTGACATCGCGCAGGGCATAGAGCTTCTTGTCCGCCGGGTCGAGGTCGGCGGTCTGCCCGGCGATCGCGAGGCCGATGCGCTCGACCTGGGAGAGGAAGGCCTCGTCCGTCAGCGCGCAGGAAAAGCCGGGGAAGCTCTCCAACTTGTCTATCGTCCCGCCGGTGTGGCCGAGGCCGCGGCCGGACATCTTGGCCATCCTGACACCCTGCGCGGCGACCATCGGCAGCAGGGCGAGGGAGGTCTTGTCTCCCACGCCGCCGGTGGAGTGCTTGTCGGCCTTGACCCCGGTGATGGAGGAGAGGTCGAGCGTTTCGCCGCTGTGCATCATTGCGAGCGTGAGGTCAAGGGTCTCCCGGCGGGTCATCCCGCGCCAGACTATGGCCATCAGCAGCGCGGAGGCCTGATAGTCGGGGATGTCCCCGCGGGTATAGCCGGTTATGAAATAGCCTATCTCTTCGCGCGTCAGCTCCCCGCCGTCACGCTTTTTGGCGATTATATCGGTCATCTGCATTGCAGATACTCTCCTTTGTACTGTTATTATCCCAATTATACCAGCTTTATCGCGGAAATACAACGTATTTGCGCCCGTTTATGACGCGCTCCGCGCCCGCGGCCCAGTCCGGCAGGCGCACGTCCCCGGCGGGGAGGGCCACAAGGCTGCGCCGCCCGTCAAAGGTGGTCAGAGCGCCGTCCGGAGTCGTGAACCAGAGCGTGTCCTCCTCCGTGACGGGCGGGGGCTGCGCTTCCGGGGAGGGGGAAGCGGCGGGTCCATCATCCGCGCCATCTGAAGGCTCCGGCTCCGGCGCGGGCTCCTCAGCCACCGGGACACTCTCTTCCGGCGCATCGGGCTCCTCCGGCATCGGAGGCGGGACAGGCAGGCCGCCGGCGGGCGCGGCGAACTCCACCGGGTCGGGAAACCCTGCCAGGGCGGCGCGGCTGAGCCGCCTGCGGAGCGAAACGCGCCCCTCGCCGTCCGGAGCCATGACGCCGAGATAGCCCTCGGCCCCGCCGCCGTACACCGACAGGCGCAGCATGTAGCCAGGGTCCTCCGCCGCCGCCTCAAAAACCGTCATCAGCCCCTCGGGGAACACGCGCACTTCGCCGCGCGTCTCCCCGCCGAGCACGATAGGATACTCCCCATACATAAAAAAACACCCCCGTTCCATTCACAGCAAGAGTATGAACGGGACGGGGGAGATATGCCTTTTACATCCTCGCCTGCTCGGCCGAGCGGCGGCGGAGGCTCAGGCAGTCGGCTATCATGGCGATGAATTCGCTGTTCGTGGGCTTGCCCTTTATGTTGGAAACCGTGTAGCCGAAGAATTTTTGCAGCGTTTCTATGTCGCCGCGGTCCCACGCGACCTCGATCGCGTGCCGTATCGCGCGCTCGACGCGGGAGGGCGTGGTGTTGAACTTGCGCGCCACCTCCGGATAGAGCACCTTGGTGACAGCGTTGATTATGTCCATATCATTTATCGTAAGTATTATGGCTTCGCGCAGGTATTGATAGCCCTTTATATGGGCCGGGACGCCGATTTCGTGTATGATATCGGTGACGACGGCCTCGAGGCTGGGCTCGGAAGCGCGCACGGGCGCCGGCCTCGGCGCGGCCGGGGCGAGCAGCGGGGCCGCCACCATGCGCAGGTTTTCGAGTATTGAAGCGGTGTCGCAGGGCTTGGGTATGAAGTAGCTCACGCCGAGCTCGCCGCAGTCGGCCACAACGCGGTCGTTGTAAAAGCCTGAGACCACGACGACCCTCGGGCTTGCGCCCGTCTCCGGCAGCCGGCGCAGGAGAGTCAGCCCGTCAAGGCGCGGGAGCACGAGCTCCGTAAGGAGTATGTCCGGCTTGAGCTCGGCGACGAGGGCCAGCGCCTCAACTCCGTCCTCCGCAAGCCCGACGGGCTCCATGTCGCCCTCGGCGGCGAGCGCGTCCGCAAGCAAATGCCGGAAATCCTCGCTCGGGTCGGCAATGAGGACGCGTGTCTTAGTTTCCATAATACTTACCTCCGTTATTTTACAATTACGGACTGCAATATATTTTTTTACGCAGAATTGCCGCTCTGTAAGTAATAATTTAGCATATATCATCACCCTTTGCAAGGGTCAGAGAGGTAGTAAAAGGAGAAAACTTATTTACATAATAACATAAAATTCGACACGGAACGACATGGCAGCGGCGAAAGGATGGGAAAAATTTGCTAATTTGCTGCTGTCAGAGCAGCGACGAAAGCCATTCGCTCAGCGGGATATAGGCGATCGGGAGGAAAACGCCGGGCAGCATATTGGCGACCTTGAGGCGCTCGGCGCGCAGCCCGAGCAGGTTTATGCCGAGGCCGATGAGCAGCACTCCGCCGACGGCGGCCATCTCCGCCACCACCGCGCCGGTGAGCAGCGCGGAGACGGAGCCGGCGAGCAGGGTTATGGCCCCCTCGACCGCGAGGACGCAGACGGCGGACGCCGGCACGCCGATGCCGAGGGCCGCGCCGTAGGCCAGGGAGGCGGCAAAGTCGAGCACGGCCTTGGCGAAGAGGAGGCTGTTGTCGCCGCTTATGCCGGCCTGCACGCTGCCCATGACGGACATGCTGCCCACGCAGTAGAGGATGCTGCACGACACGAAGGCCTGGGTAAACCCGCCGCTGCCTCCGGCGCGCCCGGCGAGCCGCCCGGCCAGGGCCCCTAAGGCCTCAACGCCATCGTCTATGCGCAGCAGCTCGCCTATGAGCGTCCCGACGGAGACGCAGACGATGAGACAGAGCGCGTCCGCCGTTTCGACGCAGTAGACGACGCCGAGGCCCACGCTGGCGAGGGCGAGCGCGGCGAGGAGGGCGTTTGTGTATTTTTCCCTGATCCTGCCGCCGAAAAGCGCGCCGATGAGCCCGCCGCACAGCACGGCGGCGCTGTTTGCTATAACTCCGAGCATCTTATCACCCCAGATTCAAGGCTTTTATGGCATGATAAACCGC
Organism: Candidatus Scatomorpha intestinavium; assembly: GCA_018712985.1. Classification (GTDB taxonomy): domain Bacteria; phylum Bacillota; class Clostridia; order Oscillospirales; family Oscillospiraceae; genus Scatomorpha; species Scatomorpha intestinavium. The sequence goes on along the minus strand of DVGA01000044.1, from coordinate 17,615 downwards.
CGCGGCGCGCAAAGTCAAGCAGGGGAATTGACTTTGCCGGGGGAAAATAGTATCATAAGCGTACAAACGCGGGTATGGCGGAATTGGCAGACGCGCAGGATTTAGGTTCCTGTGGAGCGATCCGTGTGGGTTCGACCCCCACTACCCGTACCACGTCGGCGCAAAGTCCGCTTATCTCCGTTTCCGCCTTGCGGCGAAAATTGCGCACGCTCCCTTGCGCCTCCTTTCAAAATCGCAACCACGTTGTTGGGTTGCGATTTTGCTGTTGTTGCCGCGGCGCGGCAGCAAAATGCAGGGGCTTTCGCCCCTGCGATTATTATGGTAAAATATCGTATACCATGCCCGGAGGCACTATATGGAGATACGGAACCTTTACACCTTTTTACAGGTGGCGTCGACGCAGAACTTTACGCAGGCCAGCCGGATACTCGGCTACTCGCAGTCGAATGTGAGTACGCAGATACAGCAGTTGGAGGAGGACGTGGGCGCGAAGCTCTTCGACCGCATCGGGCGCGGCGTGGTGCTGACGCAGTACGGCCAGCAGCTCGTGCCGTATGCGGAGCAGATCGTCTCGCTCGCCTCTAAAATGAACAGCATGCTCTGGTCGGCCAAGGACATGATAGGCGTGTTGCGGCTCGGGATGATAGAGTCGCTCTTCGACGTCTGCTTTGAGCGGCTGATACTGCGCTACACTGAGCACTTCCCGAAGGTGAAGGTGGACCTGACGCTCGAGTCCACGGCCCAGCTCCTTGAGATGCTGAAAAAGGGCCAGCTTGACGTGGCCTGCCTTATAGACGACCCGCTGCTGAACGTGGACTGGAACGTGCGCTACGAGAAGGAGGTTGAAATCTCCGTAGTGGCGGGGCGGCAGAACCGGCTGATAAACGAGCGCGGGCTGAGCCTGGCCGGCCTCGCGGGCGAGAAATTCATACTTATGGAGGACATCGCGCCGTACAACGTGCATTTTTACCACACGCTGGCCGTGAACGACGTGAAGATACAGATGTTCCTCACGCTGCAGAGCGCGAGGATGGCACGCAACATAGTCGAAGACAGCGGATACCTCTCCTACCTGCCGCTCTACGCAGTGCAGAAGTCCGTCGCAGCGGGCAAGATCGTCCCGCTGAAGCTGCTCGACTATACGCAGACGGAATATATACAGGTAGTGCTCCACAGCGGGCGGATCATTACTCCGCAGATACAGGGCTTCCTTGAGGACGCCACCGCCGTGCTTGAGAATACGCTGTAAAATGAACGTGAGCAAAGCCGCCCGGGAAGGCGAGACGCCCCGGGCGGTTTTTATGTCGGAAGATATTGAAATTATTGATTGATTGTTATTAAATCTATTTGTTTTACAAATCGAATTTAAGCTGTTAAATTATTGCTGTATAATGGGATATGGTTGATTTAGAGAATGTAATCTGGGGAATGGAGATGACAGCATGACAAAGAAAGTCGAGATAATGGACGGGAACCAGGCTGCCGCCTATGTCTCCTACGCCTTTACGGAGGTGGCGGGGATTTTCCCGATAACGCCCTCGTCGCCCATGGCGGAGTATGTGGACGACTGGGCAGCCAACGGTAAAAAGAATCTTTTCGGCGAGCCGGTCCAGGTGGTGGAGATGCAGTCCGAGGGCGGCGCCGCCGGCACCGTGCACGGCTCGCTGCAGGCAGGCGCGCTCACGACGACCTACACCGCCTCGCAGGGCCTGCTGCTGATGATTCCGAACATGTACAAGATCGCCGGCGAGATGCTGCCGGGCGTTTTCCACGTCTCCGCGAGGACGCTCTCGGCCCACGCGCTCTCGATTTTCGGCGACCACTCGGACGTTATGGGCGTGCGCCAGACGGGCTTTGCCATGCTGGCCTCCGCCTCGCCGCAGGAGGTCATGGACCTCGGCGCGGTGGCGCATCTGGCGGCGATACACTGCCGGATGCCGTTCCTGCACTTCTTTGACGGCTTCCGCACCTCGCACGAGATCCAGAAGATCGAAGCGCTCGACTATGAGGACCTCCGGCCGCTCATCGACATGGACGCCCTCAGGGCCTTCAGGGCGAACTCGCTGAACCCCGAGCACCCGGTGACGCGTGGGACGACGGTGAACCCGGACATCTTTTTCCAGTGCCGCGAGGCCTGCAACAGAAAATTCGAGGCCATACCCGAGGCCGTGGAGCGCTATATGGGCGAAATCGGCCGGCTGACCGGGCGGGAATATCACCTGTTCGACTACTACGGCGCGCCGGACGCGGAGCGCGCGGTCGTGCTGATGGGCTCGGCGGCCGAAACGGCCAAGGAGGTCGTCGACAGCCTGACGGCGCAGGGCGAGAAGGTAGGCGTCATAAGCGTGCACCTCTACAGGCCGTTTTCCGCGGAGCACTTCCTCGTCGCCGTGCCGGCGTCGGTTAAAAAGCTGGCCGTGCTCGACCGCACGAAGGAGCCGGGCGCGATGGGCGAGCCGCTCTATCAGGACGTATGTTCCGTATACAGGGGGCGGGGCGCGCAGGTGGACATCACCGGCGGACGCTACGGCCTGAGCTCCAAGGACACCACGCCGGGGCAGATTCTGGCCGTTTTCGAGAACCTGAAGGCGGACAAGCCGAAAAACAGCTTCACTATAGGCATAACCGACGACGTGACGCACACCTCGCTGCCTGTTTCCCGGGAAATAAACACCTCACCGGAGGGGCAGACGGGCGCGATTTTCTGGGGCATGGGCTCCGACGGCACGGTGGGCGCCAACAAGAACTCGATAAAGATAATCGGGCACGCCACGGATTTGTACTGCCAGGCGTATTTCGTCTATGACTCCAAAAAGTCCGGCGGGCTGACCCAGAGCCACCTGCGATTCGGCAAAAAGCCGATCCGCTCGCCGTACCTTATACAGGAGGCGGACTTCGTGGCCTGCCACACGCCCTCCTACGTCCGCAAGTACGACATGGTGAAGAACCTGAAGGAGGGCGGTACCTTCCTGCTGAACTGCCAGTGGGACATGGCCGGGCTGGAGGAAAACCTGCCGGCGGCGATGAAGCGTGCCCTCGCTGAGAAGCACGCGAAGCTCTACACCATAAACGCCACGGACATCGCCCGCGGGCTCGGGCTGGGCAACCGGACGAACACCATACTTCAGGCGGCGTTCTTCACGCTGAGCGGGGTCATACCCATAGACACCGCCGTGGCCGAGATGAAGGACGCGATATACAAGACCTATTTTAAGAAAAAGGGCCAGGCCGTCGTGGACATGAACAACGCCTCCATCGACCACGGCATCAGGGAGCTGAAGGCGATAGAGATCCCCGAAAGCTGGCTCACGGCGGAGGACGCTCCCGTGCAGGACGAGCGGCCGGACTTCATCCGCGAGGTCGTGGACGTCATGAACCGGCAGGAGGGCGACTCCCTGCCCGTGTCCACGGTGGTGAAATACGGCCTGCAGGACGGCACCTGGCCGGCCGGGACCTCGAAGTTTGAAAAGCGCGGCGCGGCCGTGGAGGTGCCGGAGTGGCAGATAGACAAATGCTTGCAGTGCAACCTCTGCTCCTTTGTCTGCCCGCACGCCGCCATCAGGCCCGTGCTGCTTGACGCAGAGGAGGCCGCCGGCGCGCCGGAGGGCTTTGCCGCCAGGCCGGCAAACGGGCCGGGGCTGAACAAGTACAAATACAGGATGCAGGTCTCCCCCTACGACTGCACGGGCTGCGGGAGCTGTGTAAACGTCTGCCCGGCTAAGGGCAAGGCGCTTGCCCTCAGGCCGCTGGAGTCCCAGCTCGGCGAGGCGGAAAACTGGACCTACGCGGTGGAGCGCGTCGCCGTCAAGCAGGACGCCGTGAGCGACAAGACGGTGAAGGGCTCGCAGTTTGCAAAGCCGTATTTCGAGTTCTCCGGCGCGTGCGCCGGCTGCGGCGAGACGCCGTATATCAAGCTCGTCACCCAGCTCTTCGGCGAGCGGATGTACATAACGAACGCCTCCGGCTGCTCTTCGGCCTACGGCGGCTCGACGCCGTCTTCCCCCTACTGCACCGACAAGCGCGGCTTCGGCCCCTCCTGGGCCATGTCCCTCTTCGAGGACAACGCGGAGTACGCCTACGGCCAGCTCCTCGGGCAGGACGCGGTTAAGCGCCAGCTCGTCTCGGCCGTAAAGGCCCTCGCCGCGCGCGGCACGGCCGCGGATGCGGCGGGCGAATACCTTGAGCACCGCGACGACCCCGCTCTCTCGAGGGCTGTGAGCGACGCGCTGCTCGCCGCCATCGAAGGCGACGGCAGCGAGGAGGCGGAATTCATCCGCGTCAACAGGGAGTTCCTGACCAAAAAGAGCGTCTGGGCCTTCGGCGGGGACGGCTGGGCCTATGATATAGGTTATGGCGGTCTGGACCACGTCCTTGCCTCGGGCAGGGACATCAACCTGCTGGTGTTGGACACGGAGGTGTACTCCAACACGGGCGGACAGGCCTCCAAGGCCACGGCGGCGGGCGCGATAGCCAAATTCGCCGCCGGCGGCAAGCGCACGAAGAAAAAGGACCTCGGCATGATGGCCATGAGCTACGGCTATGTGTACGTGGCCCAGGTGGCCATGGGCGCGGACCCGGCGCAGACGCTGCGCGCCATCAGGGAGGCGGAGGCCTATCCCGGCCCGTCGCTGGTCATCGCCTACTGCCCCTGCATAGAGCATGGCATGAAGTGCGGCATGGGCCTGAGCCAGGCGGAGGAGAAGCGGGCCGTGGAGTGCGGCTACTGGCACCTCTACCGCTATGACCCGCGGCGGAAAGAGGCGGGGGAGAATCCCTTCGTCCTCGATTCGAAGGCCCCCACGGGCGATTTCAGGGAGTTCCTGCTCGGGCAGAACCGCTACGCCTCGCTTGCGCTCTCCTTCCCGGAGCAGGCGGAGGAGCTGTATGCAAAGGCGGCGCGGGACGCCGAGGAGCGCTTCGAGAGCTATCAGGCACTGGCAAAACGGTAAAAAGAAAAGGAGGTAAATCACATGGCGCTGATGACCGCGAAGGAATATGTGGACAGCCTGCGCAAGCTGAAAACAAGGGTGTATATGTTCGGCGAGAAAATCGACAACTGGGTCGACCACCCGATGATACGCCCATCCATCAACTGTGTCGCTATGACCTATTCGCTGGCCCTTGACCCGAGGTACGAGGATTTGATGACTGCCACGTCCAACCTCACGGGCCACAAGATCAACCGGTTCACTCACCTGCACCAGTCCACGGACGACCTTGTAAAAAAGGTGAAGATGCAGCGGCTCATGGGCCAGAAAACCGCGAGCTGCTTCCAGCGCTGCGTGGGGCTCGACGCCTTCAACGCCGTGTACTCCACCACCTTTGAGGTCGACGAGAAATACGGCACGCATTACCACGAAAACCTGAAGAAATTCCTCATCTATGTCCAGGACAACGACCTGACGGTGGACGGCGCGATGACAGACCCGAAGGGTGACCGCTCCAAGGCGCCCCACGAGCAGGCCGACCCGGACCTGTACCTCCATGTGGTGGAGCGCCGGCCCGACGGAATAGTCGTCTGCGGCGCGAAGGCCCACCAGACCGGCTCGATAAACTCCCACTGGCACCTGTTCATGCCCACCATCTCCATGAAGGAGGCGGACAGGGACTGGGCGGTCTCCTTCGCCTGCCCGAGCGACGTGGACGGCATGTACATGATCTACGGCCGCCAGTCCTGCGACACGCGGAAATTGGAGGACGGCTGCGGCATCGACCTCGGCAACGCCCGGTTCGGCGGGCAGGAGGCGCTCGTGGTGCTCGACCACGTCTTCATCCCCAACGAGTACATTTTCCTCAACGGCGAGTACGAATTCGCAGGGATGATGGTGGAGCGCTTCGCCGGATACCACCGCCAGTCCTACGGCGGATGTAAGGTCGGCGTCGGCGACGTGATCATCGGCGCGGCGGCGCTCGCGGCCGAGTACAACGGCGTGGAAAAGGCCAGCCACATAAAAGACAAGCTCATAGAGATGACCCACCTGAACGAGACGCTCTATTCCTGCGGCGTGGCCTGCTCCTGCGAGGGCTGCGCCACAAAGGCCGGCAACTACCAGATAGACCTGCTGCTCGCGAACGTCTGCAAGCAGAACGTCACGCGCTTCCCGTACGAGATCGTGCGCCTGGCCGAGGACATAGCCGGCGGCCTGATGGTCACCATGCCCTCGGAGAAGGACTTTTCCTCGGACACCGTTGTGGGCAGGAACGGGGAGACGATAGGCGAGATATGCAACAAGTTCTTCGCCGCCCGGGAGGGCGTTTCCACCGAGGACCGCCAGCGCATAATGCGCTTTATCGAGAACATCTGCCTCGGCGCGGCGGCCGTGGGCTACAGGACCGAGTCGCTCCACGGCGCGGGCTCGCCCCAGGCGCAGCGCATCATGATCTCGCGGCAGAGCAACATGCAGGAGAAGAAGGAGCTGGCGAAGAATATCGCCGACATAAAGTGAGCGGCTGCGGCCAAATCCGGAAAGGAGATTGAATTCATGGAAAAAGACCTGAGATTTTCAAAAATGGCCAGAGAGTATCCGGCCTCTGGGATCCGCCGGATGTTCGACATCGCCGCAAAGTATGACGATGTGATAAAGCTCACGGTCGGCGAGCCGAATTTCGACACCCCGCAGTATATAAAGGACGCGGCGAAGAAGGCGATCGACGACGGCATGACCCATTATGCCCCTAACGCAGGCATAGACGAGCTGCGCGAGGCCGTGGCGGAAAAGTATAAAAGCTGTTGGGACGGATATACAAAGGGCCATGTCATCATCACAGTCGGCGCGATGGAGGGGCTGCTGCTCTCCATGCTCACGCTGCTCGACCCCGGGGACGAGATCCTTGTGCCGGACCCCTGCTTCCCGAACTACTACGGGCAGGCAAATATAGTCGGCGCCACGGCCGTGCCTGTGCCGACATATGAGAAATTCGACTACAGGATACAGGCCGCGGACATCGAGAGCGCGATAACACCGCGGACAAAGGCGATGATACTCAACTCCCCCTGCAACCCCACCGGGGCCGTGCTGACGAAGGAGGATGTGCTTGAAATCGCCGAGGTGGCTAAAAAGCACGACCTCTGGGTGCTGTCCGACGAGCCGTACGACAGCATCGTCTACGACGGCGTACAGCCCTACAGCATCGCCGAGGCGCCGGGTATGCGCGGCCGCGTGATGGTGCTCAACAGCTTTTCAAAGGCGTACGCCATGACGGGCTGGAGGATAGGCTACCTGCTCGCGCCCGAGCCGGAGTATATAACCAAAATGGCACAGTTGCAGGAGGCAGTGGCGTCCTGCGTGTCCACCTTCTCACAGGTGGCGGCGGTGGAGGCGCTCAAGAGCCGCAGTTGCGTCGACCAGATGGTGGCGGACTACACCCGCCGCAGGGATATACTGATAGACGGGATAAATTCCATCCCCGGCTTCAGCTGCCGGAAGCCGGCGGGTAGCTTCTACGCCTTTGTGAACATAAAGGCCTTCGGCAAGAGCTCGCAGGAGTTCGCAGAGGAGCTTGTAGAGCACGCGAGGGTAGTGACGGTCCCCGGCTCCGCCTTCGGCGAGATGGGCGAGGGGCACCTCAGGCTCGTGTTCGCCAATTCCGATGAGAACCTGAAGGAGGCCGTGCGCCGGATAGACGAATACGTGAGAAAGGCATATCCGGACATGAAGTAAGCGCACATGGCGGCAAAATATCCGCCGGGCAGCCCTGCGGGGCTGCCCGGCGGCGTGTGCGCTGCGGGGAGGAGGCCATGCGGCGCGGTTTTTTGCGCCATTTTTCATTTATGTATTGCCAAAAACGCTGTTATAGTGTAAAATACATTGGTTATCAGACTAAACACACCACAGGAGGCAGAATATATGATTTCAGCAGGCGATTTCAGAAACGGAGTTACCTTTGAAATGGACGGCCAGGTCATGCAGGTCGTCGAGTTCCAGCACGTCAAGCCCGGCAAGGGCGCGGCCTTCGTCCGCACCAAGATGAAGAACGTCATCAGCGGCGCGGTCGTCGAGACCTCTTTCAACCCCACTGCCAAGTTCGAGGAAGCCACCATCGAGCGCAAGAGCATGGAGTTCAGCTATGCCGACGGCAACCTCTATTACTTCATGGACCCTGAGACCTACGAGCTCGTCCCCATCGATGAGAGCCTGCTGGGCGACAGCTTCAAGTTCGTCAAGGAGAACATGGTGTGCGTCGTCATGAGCTACAAGGGCAAGGTGTTCGCCGTTGAGCCGCCCAACTTCGTGGAGCTCGTCGTGACGCAGACCGACCCCGGCTTTGCCGGCAACACCGCCACCAACGCCACCAAGCCAGCGACCGTCGAGACCGGCGCGGAGGTGAAGGTGCCCCTCTTCATCAGCGAGGGCGACAAGATCAAGATCGACACCCGCTCCGGCGAGTATCTCGAGCGCGCCAAGGGCTGAGCCGCGCCGGACACAGTTTGATTACGGAGGATTGACATGACCGCATCCGAAAAAGTAGCCTATCTGAAGGGCCTGGCCGAAGGGCTGGACATCGACAAGAAGTCGAAGGAGGGCAAGCTGTTCGCCGCCATCATCGACACGCTCGAGGAGCTCGCTGACGACATCGCGGACCTTGAGAACAACTCCTGGGAGCTGGGCGAGGCCATCGACCAGGTGAGCGACGACCTCTCCGACCTTGAGGACTACGTCTATGACGGCGAGGATGAGGACGAAGACGAGGACGAGGACTGGGACGATGAGGACGAGGGTTGCTGCTGTTGTGGCGGCGAGGAGCCCGTGTTCTATGAAGTCACCTGCCCCGCCTGCGGCAACACCATCACCATCGACGAGGATGTGCTCGACCTCGGCGCCATCGAATGCCCGAACTGCGGCGAAACGCTCGAGTTCGAGGGCGTGGAGCCCGCCGGCGAAGAGAGCTCGGACGGCGAGGACGAGAAGGAAGACGAATAAGCGGCCGCAAGGCCGGATGATAAAACCAGCCCCGGGTTTCCCCGGGGCTGGTTTTCGTCGAGCCGTCCGTGTTGCGGGCGGCGCCGCCGCCCGATTTGGGCGGGGCTGCTTTTATGTGCGAATATGTGGCGCGCCGGGCGGGGGAGTGGTATAATTACTCGTAAAACGCCGCCGGGGACGTCCCGGCGGGGAACAAACGGGCTTTGGGAGATGTTTTTATGCGCGACCATGTGGAGATACGCGGCGCGAGAGTCCACAACCTGAAAAACGTGGACGTGGACGTGCCGCTCGGCAAGATTGTGGCGGTCGCCGGGGTGTCCGGCAGCGGGAAGAGCTCGCTCGCCCTCGGCGTGCTGTATTCCGAGGGCTCGCGCCGCTATCTTGAGTCGCTTTCCACCTACACGCGCAGGAGAATGACCCAGGCCGAGCGGGCGGAGGTGGACGACGTGCTGTACGTCCCCGCGGCGCTCGCGCTGCGGCAGCGTCCGGGCGTGCCGGGCATACGCAGCACCTTCGGCACCGGGACGGAGCTGCTGAACAGCCTGCGGCTGCTGTTTTCGCGCTGCGCCAGCCACCGCTGCCCGAACGGGCACTACGCGCCGCCGTCGCTCGCCGTGGCCGCGATGCAGCCGATAAAGTGCCCCGTCTGCGGCGCGGAGTTCTACGGCCCCGGGGCAGAGGAGCTGGCCTTCAACAGCCAGGGCGCGTGCAGACGCTGCGACGGCACGGGCATTGTCCGCACTGTGGACGAATCGACGCTCGTGCCGGACGAGAACCTGACCATCGACGAGGGCGCTGTTGCGCCGTGGCAGACGCTGATGTGGTCTCTGATGAAGGACATCGCCCGCGAGATGGGCGTGCGCACCGACGTGCCGTTCAAGGACCTGACGGAGAAGGAGCGCGACATCGTATTCCACGGCCCGGCCGTGAAGAAAAACATCATCTACCAGAACAAAACCAGCGGCGCGGCGGGCGACATGGATTTCACTTACTTCAACGCCACCTATACGGTGGAAAACGCCCTGTCGAAGGTCAAGGATGAAAAGGGCATGAAGCGCGTGGAGAAATTCCTGCGCCAGGAGACCTGCCCGGACTGCGGCGGGACGCGATTGTCCGACGCGGCCCGCGCGCCGCTGGTGCGGGGGATAAACCTTGCCGAAGCCTGTGAGATGACGCTCTCCGCGCTGGTGGACTGGGTGCGCGGCGTGCCGGACACGCTGCCGGAGGAGATGCGGCCGATGGCGAAAAACATCTGCGACGCCTTCCTCTCGACGGCGCGGCGGCTTATGGACCTCGGGCTGGGCTATCTGACGCTCGACCGCGCGTCGTCCACGCTCTCCACCGGCGAGCGGCAGCGGATGCAGCTCGCGAGGGCGGTGCGCAACCGCACGACCGGCGTGCTGTACGTCCTCGACGAGCCGTCGATAGGGCTGCATCCGGCGAACATCGACGGGCTTTCCGGCGTGATGAGCGACCTTGTCTCCGACGGGAACTCCGTCGTGCTCGTGGACCACGATACGAGCATACTCAAGCAGGCCGACTACATGATTGAGCTCGGTCCCGGGGCCGGGGCGAGCGGCGGCGCGGTTATAGCCGAAGGCACGGTGGAGGAGGTCGCGCGGAACCCGGACTCGATCATAGGCCCGTTCCTCCGCGGCGAGAGCGCGGCGGACGTGCCGGGCAGCCCGGGCGGGCCCTTCGAGCTCGGGAAAATCCACCTTGAAACGGAGCAGATCCACACGGTGAAGCCGCTGTCGGTGGACATACCGAAGGGCAGGCTCACTGTCGTGACAGGCGTATCAGGCTCCGGTAAGACGACGCTGATACTCGAGAGCCTCGTCCCCGCGCTGGAGGCGGCTTTTTCCGGCTCGCCTCTGCCCGGCCACGTGCGCGCGCTCGACACGGGCGGACCCGGGCAGGTGAAGCTCATAGACGCCACGCCGATTGGCATAAACGTGCGCAGCACGGTGGCGACATACGCCGACGTCCACGACGAGCTGCGGAAGGTGTTCGCGCGGCTGCCGGAGGCGAAAAAGCTCGGCTACAAGGCGGGGGACTTCTCCTACAACACAGGGAAGCTGCGCTGCCCGGTGTGCGACGGCACGGGAGAGGTGAGCCTCGACGTGCAGTTCCTGCCGGATGTGGACATCCCCTGCCCGGAGTGCGGCGGCTCGCGCTATTCAAAGGAGGCCTGGGCCGTGAAATACTGCGCGGCGGACGGCGCGGCCTATTCGCTGCCGGAGCTTATGGCGATGGACGTCTCAACGGCGCTGAAGGCCTGTTCCGGCCTGAAGCTGATCAGCCAGCGGCTGCGTGTGCTCGCCGACCTCGGCCTCGGCTACCTTACGCTCGGCGAGCAGACGCCGAGCCTCTCCGGCGGGGAGGCGCAGCGGCTGAAGCTGGCCAGCGAGATGGGCCGGCCGCAGTCCGGCTCGGTTTTCGTGTTCGACGAGCCCACCATCGGCCTGCACCCGCTGGATGTGCGGACGCTTCTCGGCGTGTTCAGGACGCTGATAGGCAGCGGCGCCACGGTGATTGTCATAGAGCACGACCTCGACGTGATACGCTCGGCGGACCACATCATCGACATGGGGCCGGGCGGCGGAGAAGAGGGCGGGCGCATCGTCGCCGCCGGGACTCCGCAGGAGATAAAGTCCTGCCCGGAGAGCGTCACCGGGCGCTATATATGAAAAAACCTCCCCGCCTGCCGTTCAACGGCTGGCGGGGCGCTTTGCGTCAGGCGGCGGGCTGCCCGGCCACTGCTTCTGCGGCCTCGAGCATGGAATAGATGGGTATGCCATACCCCCGCGCAGGGTCGTTTACAAGCACGTGCGTCACTGCGCCGACGAGCTTGCCGTTCTGGATTATCGGGCAGCCGCTCATGCCCTGCACGATGCCGCCGGTGGCGGAGAGCAGCGCGTCGTCGGTGACGGTGACGAGCAGGCGCTCGCCGCTCTTTGATATATTCACCGCATACTCACACACCTCGTCGCCGGAGATGTTGGCAAGGATCACGGCCGGGCCGTCGGCGATTTCGCCCTCAGCGGCGGCGGGTATGGCCTCGCGCCCCGCCCAGGCGTTGGTGCGCCCGAAGATGCCCTGCGCGGTGTTCAGCAGTACGGAGCCGAGCTGTACATTCGTGTCGAAAACGCCGTGCAGCTCCCCGGCCTGGCCAGCCTTGCCCGGCAGGACGTCCGCCACCTGGGCCTCGGTGATGATTCCGCCGCTGAGCGAGAGCACGCTGCCCGAGGCGGGGTCGTTTATGCTGTGGCCGAGCGCGCCGTAGCTGCCCGTGGCCGGGTCGTAATAGGTGACGGTGCCGATGCCCGCCATGCCGTCGCGCAGCAGCAGCCCGAGCCGCCATTCGCCGGAGGCCGCGCGCACGGGAGTGAGCGTGTACTGTATCAGGTTCCCGCAGCGCTCGAGCGTGAGCGTCACGTCGCCGCCGTCCAAAGCGGCTACGGCCTCCTCAAAGTCCGCAGACGTGTGCACCTCGCGCTCGCCGAGCCGGACGATTATATCCCCAGGCTCTATGCCGCAGTCCGCCGCGGGGCACAGTTCGTCCCCCTCCGCCGTCTCCACCGCGGTCAGCCCCGCCACGAGCATGCCGTCTGTCTGCACCTCTATGCCCACAGTCTCGCCCACGGGCACAAGCTCCGCCGCCGCGGCGCCTATCGTGAGCGCTGCTGCCGCGGCTATGGCCGGGACGAGGCGTGCCGTTGTTTTTAATATTCCCATATTTTTCATATCCCCCCGCTTGAGTTTTCTTTTTGGCCGGCTATGTCATTATGCGCCGGGGAGCGAAAAATAACGGCGGTTTTTTCATGCATGATTACCTTTGCCGCCGCGTAGGCATAAATGTGCGGGACTTTGGACGAAAGGAAATTTGTGTCATGAAAAAATTGAGCTATGGCGCTTCCGGCCCGGAGGTGGAGAGGCTGCAGCTTGCTCTCTGCCGCGCGGGCTACGGCCCGCTGAAGATAGACGGGGTGTTCGGCCGCGGCACGCGCTGCGCGCTCTCCGCCTTCCAGCTCGACCGGCGCATGGCCGGCGACGGGGCCGTGGGGCCGGAGACGGCCTCCGCGCTCAGGCCGTGGCTGAGGGGCTGCATCGAATACAACGTGCGCAGGGGAGACACGCCCTACGCCGTCGCGCTGCGCTACGGCGTGGGCCTCAGGGCGCTCGAGACGGCGAACCCGGCGATGGACCCGACCCAGCTGCGCGCCGGGGAGAAGCTGACCGTGCCGCTGCCGTTTTCCGTTGTGCCGGCGGGGGTGAGCTTTGATTCAGCGCTGGTGGCGGACTGCGTAAGGGGCCTCGCGCTGAGGTATCCCTTCCTGGACGTGCGGAGCTTCGGCCGGAGCGTCATGGGCCGCGCGCTCTGGGAGCTCGAGCTGGGCCGGGGGCCGCGCATGGTGGCCTATTCGGCCGCGCACCACGCGAACGAGTGGATAACCGCGCCGCTGCTGCTCAAATTTGCCGAGGAGCTCTGCGAGGCCGCGGCGTCCGGCGGGAGCATAAGGGGGATAAAGGCGGAGGAGATACTCTCCTCCGCGCGGCTGTGCATCGTCCCGGCGGTGAACCCGGACGGGATAGACCTGGTCACCGGCGCGCTGGCGGAGGGGGAATACTACTCCGCGGCGGAGCGCGTGGCCGCGGAATTCCCGGACATACCGTTCCCGTCGGGCTGGAAGGCGAACATCGCCGGGACCGATTTGAATTTGCAGTATCCCGCGGGCTGGGAGCGGGCGAAGGAGATAAAATACGCCCTCGGCTACGACCGTCCGGCGCCCAGGGACTTTGTGGGGCCTGCTCCGCTTTCCGCGCCGGAGAGCCGCGCGCTGTGCAGCCTTACAAGGTCGCTCTCGCCGGACATGGTCATAGCCCTGCACACCCAGGGGGAGGTTATCTACTGGCGGTATCAGGGCATGGAGCCGCCGGACGCAAGGCACTACGCCGAGTGCTTCGCCGCCGCGAGCGGCTACGCGCTGGACGACGCGCCGGACGAGTCGGGCTTTGCAGGCTATAAGGACTGGTTCATAGCAGAATTTGCCAGGCCGGGCTACACGGTGGAGTGCGGCCTCGGCGAAAACCCGCTGCCGGTTTCGGACTTCGAGGAGATGTACCGCCGGGTGCGCGGAATCCTCGTCCTGGCCGCCGCCGGATGTTGACTAATTGCCGCTTTCGGTTATATAATATGGCGGATGCGATAAAATACTCACGGCGATTGATTGCGCCGTCAAGAGAGGGAAGTAACCAATGAGCGAAAATTACGAAAACTGCACCAGCGATTGCTCCTCCTGCGGGGAAAACTGCCCCAGCCGCAAGCAGCAGAGCTTCCTGAAGCCGCTGCATGACGGCAGCGCCGTCGGGCGCGTCATCGCCGTTGTCAGCGGCAAGGGCGGCGTAGGCAAAAGCCTTGTCACCGGCCTGCTCGCCGCCGAAATGCAGCGCCGCGGCCACCGCACCGCTATCCTCGACGCGGACGTCACCGGCCCCAGCGTGCCGCAGATGTTCGGCATACACGAGATGGCGCGCGGCGGGGAGGATTTCATACTGCCCGTGAGCAGCTCCACCGGCATACAGATGATGAGCATGAACGTCCTGCTCCCGCACGAGACGGACCCCGTGGTCTGGCGCGGGCCGGTCATCGCCGGCGCGGTAGAGCAGTTCTGGACCGACGTCGTGTGGGACAATGTGGACTACATGTTCGTTGACATGCCCCCCGGGACGGGCGACGTCCCGCTGACCGTGTTCCAGTCCCTGCCCGTGAACGGCGTGATAGTCGTCACGAGCCCGCAGGAGCTCGTCGGCATGATAGTTGAAAAGGCCGTGAACATGGCCGGGATGATGAACAAGCGCGTGCTCGGCATAGTTGAGAACATGTCCTACTTCGTCTGCCCCGACTGCGGCAGGCGCAGCAGCATCTTCGGCGAGAGCCATATAAACGAGACGGCCGCGCGCTTCGGCATCGGGCACGTCGCCAAGCTGCCCATCGATCCGAAGGTCGCCTCCGCCTGCGACGCCGGCAAGATCGAGACCCTCAATATGCCGGAACTCACCGGCCTGGCCGACTACCTCGAGCGCGGGGCGTACTGAGCCATGGTAAAAAAACCGGAGATCCCCACCGGCTGCCTTTATCAGGCGAATTACGACGAGGGGCTCGCCGTGCTGCGCAGCGAGTGCAAGGAACTCTGCTACCGCTATAACCATCTCAGCCCCAACGACCGCCCGGCGCGGCTCGCCATCCTGCGCGAGCTGCTCGGCGCGATGGACGAGAGCACGGAGGTCACGCCGCCCTTCTGGTGCGACTACGGCTGCAATATCCGCCTCGGACGCAGCTTTTACTCGAACCACAACCTCGTGATACTCGACGGGGCGGAGGTGCGCTTCGGCGACAGCGTTTTCGTCGCGCCGAACTGCTGCTTCACCACCGCGGAGCACGCCATCGACCCGGAGCAGCGCCGCGAGGGGCTGGAGATCGCCCTGCCAATCACCGTGGGGAACAACGTCTGGATAGGCGCAAACAGCGTCATCCTCGGCGGCGTGACGATAGGTGACAACTCCGTCATCGGGGCCGGGAGCGTGGTCACGCATGACATCCCCGCCAACGTGGTGGCCGTGGGCACGCCGTGCAGGGTGCTCAGGGAGATAACGGAGCAGGATAAGCTCCGCTATCCCATGTACGGCGGCTGATTAAGCCTTTGCATAAATTAAAAATGCGGAAACGGCCTTTTCCGGGCCGTTTTCACTGTTCATGGAGGGTTAGGAATTGATAACGCTGCTCTCCCGCCTGTTTATAAAGGGCCGGGAAAACTACACGGACGAACGGGTGCGCCGGGCGTACGGCGCGCTCTGCTCCTGCGTGGGCATTTTCCTGAACGTGCTGCTGTTCGCGGGAAAGTACCTTGCGGGCTCGCTCTCGGGCTCGATTGCCGTTACGGCCGACGCTTTCAACAACCTTTCGGACGCGGGCTCGTCCGTGATAACCCTTGTGGGGTTCCGTATGGCGTCCAAAAAGCCGGACCTCGACCACCCGTTCGGCCACGGGCGTATAGAATACCTCTCCGGCGTGGCGGTGTCGCTCGTCATAATCGCCGTGGGCATCCAGCTCGCGCGGGACTCGATAGCCAAGATCGCCGCGCCGGAGGCCATGGACGCCGGCTGGCTGCCCATGGCGATACTCGCCGCGTCCATAGCGGTCAAGGGGTATATGTACATATATAACAGCTCGATAGGGAAGAAGCTGTCCTCTCCCGGCATGAGGGCCACGGCCCTCGACTCGCTCACCGACTGCATCGCAACCTTCGCCGCGCTGGCCTCCATGGTGATATACCGCTTCACCGCTGTGAACATCGACGGCTGGGCCGGCGCGGCCGTGGCGCTCTTTATCATCTGGTCGGGCTTCACCGCCGCGCGGGACACGCTCAGCCCGCTGCTGGGCTCCGCGCCTGACCCGGAGCTGGTGCAGCGCATCGAGAACATAGTGATGGCGCACCCCGAGGTGCTGAACGTGCATGACCTGATCGTACACGATTACGGCCCCGGCAGGCTGATGGTCTCGCTGCACGCGGAGGTGCCCGGAAACGGCGACATCTATGAGCTGCACGACGCCATAGACACGGCAGAGTACGAGCTGCAGAAGGAGCTCGGCTGCTCCGCCGTGATACACATGGACCCCGTGAGCACAGACGATTCGAAGATCGGCAGAATGCGCGACGAGCTGAAGGAAGCCGTCGACGGATTGCAGCTCGGCATCACGATTCACGACTTCCGCATAGTCGACGGGCCCACGCACACGAACGTGATTTTTGACGCCGTGCTGCCCAACGACAGCCCGGTTACAGAAAACGAGGCCAAGGCGAAGTTGGAGGAGCTCGTCACCTCGCTCTGGGACAATACCCACCCCAAAGTGCATATCGACAGGCCGTATGTGTAAAATGAAGCCCCGGTTGCGCGATAGTTGATGGACGCAACCGGGGCTTTGGCGTATAATTGGGGCAGAGAAAAGCGATTGGAGGCGGGAGGATGGATGTGTTCCTGACAGGTACGGCCTGGAGCGCGGGCAGCGAGCTTTCGACAAATCCGGTTTTCAGCTGGGTGTGGATGCTGTGGCTGCTGCCGCTGCTCTTCTATGCCGCGCTGTTTGTGCTAATAGTGCTGGGCATACGCGCGCTGCTGAAGTATCTGCGCTCCGGGAAGGGCGACCCCGCTGTGCGCCGTTCGCTGGGCGAGGCGCTGAAGTCCCGCCGCATGGGCTGCAACATGACGCAGGAGTTCGTGGCAGAGAGCCTCGGCGTCTCGCGCCAGGCCGTTTCAAAGTGGGAGACAGGCGCGGCGGAGCCCTCGACGACGAACCTGCTGGCCCTCGCACGGCTCTACGGCGTCAGCGCCGGAGAGCTGCTCAGCGGAGTGGAGCAGAAGCGCAAATAGCGCGGCGGGGCGGAACAAGGGCAGGCCCTTGTAAGACCCTTTTGCCACCCCATTTCTTTGGTCTTGCCCAAAGAAACGGGAGTGGCGCCCCAACCAGGCTGCGCCTGGACGCATAGCGCGCCGCAAAGCGGCGCGAGGTAGATTCTACGCGGTCATCCCGAGTGGTGAATGACGTAAGCCACCAAAACCGTGCATTGCTCCCGTTGGTCGCGGCCACACTGCGTGTGGAGGCATAGCGCAACTACGCGGCGGAGGTTTCAT
>DVGA01000043.1 GCA_018712985.1 Candidatus Scatomorpha intestinavium | reverse complement strand
CGGCCTTCTGGCTCTCGCCGTAGTGCGCGCCGGTTATCTCGCTCACCTTGTGGGTGATGTTCATGACGGTGTCGACGTCGAACAGGCTGGGCACGTCCTGGCAGACGCAGGCCAGGCGCTCGAGTCCCATGCCGGTGTCGATGTTCTTCTGCTTCAGCTCGGTGTAGTGACCCTGGCCGTCGGAGTTGAACTGGCTGAAGACGTTGTTCCAGACCTCGATGTAGCGGTCGCAGTCGCAGCCGACGGTGCAGTCGGGCTTGCCGCAGCCGTATTTCTCGCCGCGGTCATAGTATATCTCGGAGCAGGGGCCGCAGGCGCCGGTGCCGTGCTCCCAGAAGTTGTCCTCGCGGCCGAAGCGGAAAATGCGCTCGGGCGGGATGCCTATCTCGTCGCGCCAGATGGCAAACGCCTCGTCGTCGTCCTCAAACACGCTCGGATAGAGCCTGTCCGGGTCAATGCCCACCCAGTCGGGGCTGGTGAGGAACTCCCAGCACCAGGCTATGGCCTCGTGCTTGAAGTAGTCGCCGAAGGAGAAGTTGCCCAGCATCTCGAAGAAGGTACCGTGCCGGGCGGTCTTGCCTATGTTGTCTATGTCGCCGGTGCGGACGCACTTCTGGCAGGTGCAGACGCGCTTGCGCGGCGGGGTCTGCTCACCGGTGAAATAGGGCTTCATCGGCGCCATGCCGGAATTTATAAGCAGCAGCGACGGGTCGTTCTGCGGCACGAGCGAAAAGCTCGGCAGGCGCAGGTGGCCCTTGCTCTCAAAAAAGCTCAGGAACATCTCCCGCAGCTCGTTAAGTCCGAATGCTTTCATGTAAATGCCTCCCATTTTCTGTCCACGATTCGCATTCTATTATAATAATCACGCCATGGCCGAAAGTCAAGAGCGCCGGAGGCGAATTTGCCCGTATCAGGCCCGTTTTGTGCGCCGGCGCTGGCATTTTGTCCGCGCATGTGTTATTATTTCCGTGAGGTGAACGCCATGGAGCTGCGCGTACTGCGCTATTTCCTCACCGTAGCGCGTGAGGAGAACATTACAAAGGCCGCCGAAGTCCTGCACATGACCCAACCCACGCTCAGCCGCCAGCTATCCCAGCTTGAGGAGGAGCTCGGCGTTCGGCTATTTGAGCGCGGGGCGCGGCACATAACGCTTACAAACGAGGGCGTGCTCCTCCGCCGCCGGGCGCAGGAGCTCGTGTCCCTCGCCGACAAGACGGAGCGGGAGCTGGCCGCGCAGTCCGAGCTGATGGAGGGCGAAATATCCCTCGGCTGCGGTGTACTCGACTCTGTCGCCGTGCTTGCCGACCTGATGGACAGTTTTTCAAGGCTGAACCCCGGCGTGACCTTCGAGGTATTCACGTCCGCGGCGGACGTGATACGCGACCGAATGGACCGCGGGCTCACCGACGTTGGGCTGCTGCTCGAGCCGGTGAGCATGGACAGCTATGAATTCATCCGCCTCGGAGTGCGGGAAAGCTGGATGGCCGTCATGCGCCCGGACGACCCCCTCGCCGCGCAGGAGAGCGTCACCGCCGCCGACCTCGCCAGGCGCGAGCTCATCATGCCTCTGCGCGAGGCGGTAAAAAACGAGCTTGCGAGCTGGTTCGGCGAGCTCTACCCCTCCCTCAGGATCCGCTACACCTCAAACATAAGCACGAACGCCGCTATCCTCGCGCAGAAGGGCTTCGGCATCCTTGTCGTCATAGCCGGTTCGCTGCCCTTCCTCGACGCGAGCAAGCTCGTTATGCGCCCGCTCTCCCCGCCGCTCAGCTCGACCTCCGTGCTTGCATGGAAGCGCGGCGTGCCGCTCAGCCCCGCCGCGACCAGGTTTATCGAGCACGCGAGATGCTTCCCGGGCATTGGAAAGCATGAAAACTGAGTATTAGACTTATTGCCTCGCAGTGGATTAAAATATACCTGCCGCGGAGGCCGCGGCGCATACTTGATTTTCAGAGGTGTTTGCTTTTATGGACAGGATAGAGGCCTGCGAAAAGAAATTCCCCCAGCTCTTCGGCGGCGCGAAGCCGAATTCGGGCGAGGGCAGCGATCCCGAGCTGCTGCAGATACTCCAGCGGCTGATTTTCGGCGAGATAAGCTACACCGGCCCGCTCGATGACAGGATGCGCGAGCTGATAACCTGCGTGGTGCTCGCAGCGTACCAGTGCCTGCCGCAGCTCAAGTCCCACTCCGCCGCCGCGCTGTACACCGGCGTCACGCCGCTTGAGCTGCGCGAGGCGATTTACTCCTGCATGCCCTTCATCGGCTGCCCTAAGACGCTCAACGCCATCTCTGCCGTGAACGATACCTTCACGGCGCAGGGCATCTCCCTCCCGATAGAGGGCGCGGAGCGCGTGAGCGAGGACGAGCGCATGGAGGCCGGCCGCAAAATACAGGAGAGCATATACGGCACGGAGATCCGCGACGAGTTCGCCTCCCTGCCCGAGCCGTTCAACCGCGAGGTGCCCGACATACTCACCGGCTGGTATTTCGGCGATTTCTGCACGCGCGGCGTGCTCGACGCGAAAACCCGTGAGCTCCTCTCGCTGGTCCTCCTTGCCGCCCTCGGCGCGGAAAAGCAGCTCGGCGCCCACGTCTCCGGCTGCCTGAAGGCCGGGGCCACGCAGGAGGAGATATACACTGTGCTGCTGCACGCCCTGCCGTACATGGGCTTCCCCCTCGGCGTGAACGCCATCCGCATCGCCAGGCAGTGTCTGGAGGCACCGGGCGACGCCCGGTAGCCACACTGCGTGTGGAGGCCGGCCAACGGCCGGTGGCCAAGCTGCGCTTGGATTCATAGCCAGAGTATAGCGCGGCGCGATGCGCGGCAGGCAAATAATATAAGGGCGGAGCCCTTATAAAACGATTGCAGGGGCGAAAGCCCCTGCAATGTCTTTGTCACCCCATTTCTTTGTTCTGCGCACAAAGAAACGGGTGTGGCGCCCCAAAGAAAAGCGCCAGGCTGCGCCTGGAGGCATAGCGCGCCGCAAAGCGGCGCGAAAGCAGCGCTGCAAAGTGGTCATCCCGAAGGGTGAATGACAAATGCCACCAAAACCGTGCATTGCTCCCTGCGGTCGCGGCCACACTGCGTGTGGAGGCATAGCGCCGCTTCGCGGCGGGGGTTCCATCTATTTCCCGTCAGTGCCGCGAGCGAAGCGAAGCAAAAGCACGGTCGGCGATGCTGAAAACTCATTCACCATTAGGGATGGGAATTGTCCGACATCGAAAACTTTGGTAACAACCGGCTTTTGGCTCCGTTTCGCACCAAAGCGTTTTTTCTTTGGAGTCTGAGGGGTTTCTTTTTGACAAGACAAAAAGAAATCTCTCAGAAATAGATCGCAGGGGCTTTGCCCTTGCAAAAAGCAATGCAGGGGCTTTCGCCCCTGCATTTTGCTGCCGCGCCTTGGCGCGGCGCTATGCCACCGGCCGCATGGCCGGCCCGCGGCGCGAAGCGCCGCGCTATACCACCGGGCGTCGCCCGGTGCATCCAAGCGCAGCTTGGCCCGCGGCCGCTGGCCGCTTAGGTGACTTTCTGGATGTCGTCAAGGCTGCCGAGCACGAGCACGTGCTCCTCCGGGTCAAAGACGTAGGAGGGGTCGATGACCGTGTGCATACGGTCGCCGCGGCGCGCCGCGATGAGGTTCAGCCCGTAGCGGCTGCGGAGGTTTACGTCCGAAATCGTGCGGCCTATCCAGGCCTTGGGCGGCTCGATTTCGACTATCGAGAAGCCCTCGCCGAGGCCGATAACGTCGAAAATGCGGTCGGACGACTCGCGCATGGCTATGCGCTGGGCGATGTCCCGCTCGGGGAAGATGATCGAGTCGGCGCCGCAGCGGAGCAGGAACTTGGCCTCCAGCTCGCGGTCGGCCTTGCTGTAGATCTTCTTTGCGCCGAGCTCCTTGAGCTGGTCGGTTATCTCGAGGCAGGCCTGGAAGCTGTCGTTGACGCAGACGAAGCAGGCGTCGAAGCTTGGGATGTCGAAGGAGCGGAGGGCCTCGATGTTGGTGCAGTCGCATATCTTGGCCGAGGAGACGAAGGGGAGCATGTCCTCAAGCGTGTCCCCGTTCCGGTCGGCTATCATGATTTCGCACTTGAACTTGCACAGGGCGCGGCACATGTGGTGGCCGAAGGTGCCCATGCCGATTATCAGAAAGGATTTCATAATTTACCTCCTTTAGCCTACTGTCACGTCTTCAACCGGGTAGGTCACGGGCGGCTCGGCCCGCTTTTCAAGCAGCGCCATCGCAAAGGACACGCTGCCCACCCGGCCGCAGTACATCAGGAACGCCACTATGCACGCGGAGAGGGCGTTCAGGTCGCGCGTGATGCCGGTTGTCATGCCCACGGTGCCAATGGCGGAGAAAACTTCAAAGAGCACGTCCGTCAGCGGCAGGCCCTGCACGCCGCAGATTATCAGCGCGCCGCCAATGGCAAGCGAGAGGTTGGTGCTCATAACCATGCCCGCCTGCTTCATGTTGTCGTCCGGCAGGCGGCGTCCGAATATGTAGGCCCCGCGGCGGCCGCGGATGCTCGAGCCGAGGAATATGGCGATCACTGCGGCGGTGGTGGTCTTTATGCCGCCGGCCGTGGAGCCGGGGCTGCCGCCGATGAACATGAGTATGATTGTGAGCAGCTTGCTCGCCGGCGAGAGGGAGGCGGTGTCAACGCTGTTGAAGCCGGCCGTGCGAGGCGTCACCGCGGAGAAGAAGCTGACGAGGATCTGCTCGCCTAAGGGCATGTCCGCGTTCATGCGGTTGCGCTCGATCACGAAGAAGAGCGCCGCGCCGCCGAAGGTGAGGATGGCGGAGGTGATGAGCACGAGCTTGGTCTGCAGGCTCCAGCGCCGCACGCGCAGGCCGCAGTTGCGGATGTCGTCCCAGACGAGGAAGCCGATGCCGCCGATTGTAATCAGCGCCATGATGGTTATGCTCACCAGCGCGTCCCCCGAGTAGTCTACGAGGGAGGAGTAAGGCTGGTTTATGCCCATCAGGTCGAAGCCCGCGTTGCAGAAGGCGGAAACGGAGTGGAAAACGGCAAACCAGATGCCGAGCCCGGTGCCGTACTGCGGGACGAACCGGATGGCGAGCAGCACCGCGCCCGCGAGCTCGAAAATCAGCGTGCCGATGGCCACGGTGGAGCTTATCTCCATTATGCGGGCCACGCGCGAGCCGACGCTTATGCTCTCCGCCATCACCGCGCGCTCGCGCATGCTCATGCGCTTGCGGATAAGGCGGAAGAAGAGCGTGGCGATGGTCATGAAGCCGAGGCCGCCTATCTGTATAAGCGTGAGCATCACGCCCTGGCCAAAGAAGGTCCACTGCGTCCAAGTGTCCGCCATGGCGAGGCCCGTGACGCAGGAACAGCTCACGGCGGTGAACATGGCCGTGATGAAGCCGGCGCTCTCCCCATCCTTGGACGCTACAGGCAGCATCAGCAGCGCCGTGCCGCACGCAATCACGAGAAAGAACCCGAGCGCGATAATCTGTACATGTGAAAGCTGTCTTATCTTCTTCATAGTGGCGCTATTATAGCATGGCTTTTCTGAAATGGAAGCGGTTTTACAAGTTTTGTTTCAACGTTCCCGTGTGGCCCCAAATGATGCGCAAGATAGTCGCCAAAACTACATGTTTTGTTGAAGATTTTACACTTTGAGGGGACTATTGCACCCGCGCAAGGGCGTGGGTAAAGGCCCTGCTGCGCGGCAGGAGGCGGAGCAGCGGCAGGCCGAGGATGACCATGACGGCAGCCTCCTCAACGGCTATCTGAGCGGCGCTGAGCGGCAGGGCAGCCCAGAAGGCGCCGGTGCTCCAGGCTATGACTCCGCCGACTATCGGCCCGTTCCAGATCACGGGCATGGCGCAGACGGCGAGGCAGCGCCACCAGCCGAGCATCGGAGAGTGCCCGCGGGCGATGCGCGCTATGCAGAGCGAGGCCATGAGCGTGGCGAAGGAACCGAAGACTATGTCCGGCACTCCGTAGCCGGACATGAAGTTCACGAGCGCGCAGCCGGCCCAGAGCCCCCACGAGGCGGAGGGGAGAAAGGCCGGGAGTATGCAAAGAGCCTCCGACACGCGGAACTGCACGAGCCCGAAGGAAATCGGGGCGAGCAGCATGGTCAGGGCGGCGTAGGCCGCGCCGACTACCGCGGCGGAGGCGAGGTTTTTGACAGAGCTGTTCATTTTTGTTTACCTCCCATTTTGATGCGGGCAGTTTGCCCGGCGGGGTGTGGAAACCCGCGCGCTCCGGCGGAAGGCGAAGTATTTCCCGCCGGTGTTTGTTTGGGTCCGCCGTCAGACGGACTTGGAATACAGACAGCCGCAGTAGTTCTGCCTGTAGAGCCCGAGGGACTTTGAGAGCTCGATGCTGCGCCTGTAGCCGTCGCGCTTTTTGAAGTCACAGGGCAGGAAGCGCACGCCGTATTTTTCCCCGAGCCCGGCGCCGATGGCGTTCAGCCGCTCCGCGTCCTTGTGAGGGGAGACACTGAGCGTGGTGCAGAAGAACTCGAAACCGCCCACGGCCGCGGCCCTGGCAGTGTACTCAAGCCGCAAACGGAAACAGGCAGTGCAGCGCGCGCCGCCCTCCGGCTCGCTCTCAAGGCCGCGCGCGGCGGCCGTGAAGGCCCCGCCGTCATAAGCGCACTCGAGAAGCCCGACATCCGGGTAAAGCTCGCGCAGCACCCTGAGCTGGTTTTCCAGCCGTAGGCGGTATTCTTCCTCGGGCTGGATGTTCGGGTTGTAATAGAGCAGGGTGACCTCAAAGTGCGGGCGGAGCACCTCAAGCACGGCGGTGGAGCAGGGGCCGCAGCAGCTTTGCAGCAGCAGCCGTGGGCGCCTTCCGCCGAGGGAGGCGACGACCTTATCCATTTCAAGGGCATAGTTCTTCATACCGGGGAAGTATAGCACATTTCCGCTTGACGTGGAAGCCCCAAAATTATAAACTTAAAGAAAAACCCCGGAGGGCGGCACATGGACGCAAGGACAAGCAAGGAGAATTACTACCTCAATATCGCCGACGCGGTGCTGAACCGCTCCACCTGCCTCAGGCGGAAGTACGGCGCGATAATCGTCCGCAACGACGAGATAATATCCACCGGCTACAACGGCGCGCCGCGCGGCCGCGTGAACTGCACGGAGCTGGGCCGCTGTACCCGCGACGAGCTGGGCATCCCCTCCGGGCAGCGCTACGAGCTCTGCCGCAGCGTGCACGCGGAGGCGAACGCCATAATCTCCGCCGCAAGGCGGGACATGCTGGGCGGCACGCTCTATCTCGTGGGGCGGGACGCCAAAACACAGGAGCTGCTGCCGGACACCATGCCCTGCTCGATGTGCAAGAGGCACATAATAAACGCCGGGATCACCCAGGTGGTCGTGCGCACGGGGCCGGAGAGCTATAACGTGATCCACGTCCGTGACTGGGTGACGAACGACGAGTCCCTTCCGGCGTTCAGCTGATTTTTTCTATGACGAGCCCGTCCCCGCCGGGGCGGGCCTCCGCCCTCATGCCGGCGGACAGCTCGCCGGAGAGCAGGGCCTCGGCCGCGCGGTCCTCAAGCTCGGAGCAGACCGCCCGGCGGAGCGGCCGCGCGCCGCAGTCCGGGTCAAAGCCGCGCTCGGCCAGATAGTCGAGCGCCCCGTCCGTCACGCGCAGCTCCACTCCGAGCGCGGACATGCGCGTTTCCACCTCCGCCGCCATAGAGGCGGCGATTTTTTTTACGTCCTCGCGTGTCAGGCGGCGGAAAACTATCGTGCCGTCCACGCGGTTGAGGAACTCGGGGCGGAAGGTCTCGCGCAGCTCACGCATTACGGCGGTGCGGACGGCGCTGTCCGTCCCGCCGCTCTCCCCGCCGAAGCCCATGGCCGTCCGCCCGGCGTTTATGGCCTTCGCGCCCACGTTCGAGGTCATGACGACGATGGTGTTGCGGAAATCGGCCCTGCGGCCGGCGGAGTCGGTCAATCCGCCGTCGTCCATTATCTGCAGCAGGAGGTTATATACGTCCTCGTGTGCCTTTTCGATCTCGTCGAAGAGCACAACGCTCCATGGCCTGCGGCGCACGCGCTCGGTGAGCTGCCCGCCGTCGTCATAGCCGACGTACCCGGGCGGGGAGCCGATCAGGCGGGAGACGGCGTGCTTTTCCATGTACTCGGACATGTCGAGCCGGATGAGCGCCTTCTCGTCGCCGTATACGGCGACGGCCAGCGCGCGGCAGAGCTCCGTTTTGCCCACGCCGGAGGGGCCGAGGAACAGGAAGCTGCCCACGGGCCGGCGCGGGTCCGAAAGGCCGACGCGCGAGCGGCGTATCGCCCTCGCCACGGCGCCAACGGCCTCGTCCTGGCCAACCACGCGCTCGTGCAGGGAGCTCTCGAGGCGGAGCAGCCTGCGGCCCTCGTCCTCGGTTATCGCCGCGAGCGGCAGGCCCGTCCAGGAGGAGACGACGTCCGCCACCTCCGCGCGGCCCACCACGCGGTCCCTGCCGCCCTCTATCCTGACGCGGGAGGCCGCCTCGTCGAGCAGGTCGATGGCCTTGTCGGGCAGGAAGCGGTCGTTTATATACCGCGCGGAGAGCTGAACGGCGGCGGAGACCGCCTCGTCAGAGATGCGCAGGCCGTGGTGGCTCTCGAGCCCGCTCTTGAGCGCGGAGAGCATTTTTTCGCAGTCGGCAAGGCCGGGCTCCGGCACGTTCACCGGCTGGAAGCGGCGCTCGAGCGCGGCGTCCTTTTCGATGTGGCGGCGGTATTCCTCCAGCGTCGTTGCGCCTATCACCTGTAGCTCCCCGCGCCCGAGCGCGGGCTTTATTATATTCGCGGCGTCTATCGCGCCCTCTGCGGAGCCGGCGCCGACGAGCGTGTGCAGCTCGTCGATGAACACGATGACGTCCCCCGCGCGGCGCACCTCGCGCAGCACGGCCTTCACGCGGTCCTCAAAGTCGCCGCGGTATTTCGTCCCGGCGAGCATCGAGGCCACGTCGAGCGTGACGATGCGCATGCCGCGCAGGCTGTCCGGCACCTCGCCGCGGGCGACGCGCTGGGCCAGCCCCTCGGCCACCGCGGTCTTGCCCACGCCGGGCTCGCCCACGAGGACGGGGTTGTTTTTGGTCCGGCGGGAGAGGATCTGGATAACGCGCTTTATCTCCCTGTCCCGGCACACCACGGGGTCCGTGCCGCCGCCCGCCGCGAGCTGCGTCAGGTCGCGGCCGTACTGGTCGAGCAGCCGGGTCTCCGCGTGGCGCGTGGGATAGCGCAGCGGGCTCTGGCGTGTCTGCCGGTTCTGCTGGCCGCCGTCCTGCGGCGCACCGAAGAGGGCCAGCAGCTCCTCATACATTGCCTCCGGCTCCGCGCCCGCGCCGCACACCAGGCTGTAGGCGGTGCAGTCCGGCGAGCGGAGCACGCCCATGAGCAGGTGCTCCGTGCCGACGTAGCCGTGGCCGAGGCGCTTCGCGTCCCTCGCGGCGAGCTCTATCGCCGCACGCGCCTTGGGCGTGAGGCCCTGGGCGGGCTCGCCCGGAGCGCCGCGGCCGCACTCAACAGAGACGAGCCTCGTCAGCCGCGCGCTGTCCAGCCCGCAGCTTTCAAGCACCCGCGCGCCAAGGCCGCCCTCTTCCGCCGCGACGCCCAAAAGCAGGTGCTCCGTCCCGACATAGCTGTGGCCGAGCGCCGCGGCCGCGTCCCTCGCCGCGGTTATGGCCCCCGTGGCCCTTTCGGTGAATCTGCCGCTCCCTCTCATGCGCATTCCTCCTAACTGAGAATAAAATAGCCTGTCCGGGCCGTAAATGCGCTCGAACGCAGTAAGTATTGCCCTCTCAGCCGGAAGATATAACCATCGCTGTAAAAGAACGAGCGCGGAAAAATAAGAAATACTTATTGATTTTTGCGCATGGTGTGCTAAAATACTTCCGTACAGGCCCGCAGACGGGCCGTATTAATAAGCTCTGAATGGAGGATGGAACATGGCTTACGTTATCACCGATGATTGCGTCTCCTGCGGCACCTGCGCGGCCAACTGCCCCGTCGAGGCCATTGACATGGGCGACGACAAGTACGTAATTGACCAGGACAAGTGCATCTCCTGCGGCACCTGCAAGGAAAACTGTCCTGCCGACGCCATCACTGAGAACTGATTGGCGTGCGCTCCGCCCCGCCGCGTGCAAGACGCGCGGCGGGGCATCTTTATATACCGCAACATACCGCATCGATAAGACCGGAGGTGTGAAATGCCGTTATCCGCCCTTTGGCCCGGCGGGCCGCTTTTTGACCCCGGCGGCGGAGTGCCGCTGGGGATGGACAGCCTGCTGCTTGCGGACTTCGCAAAGGCGCCGAGAGGCAGGGCGCTGGAGCTCTGCTGCGGCTCGGGCGCCGTTTCGCTGCTTCTGCTCAGCCGTATTCCCGCCCTGGAGGCGGACTGTATCGAGCTGCTGAGCGGCCCGGCGGAGGACGCGGCGCGGAACTTCGCGGCCAACGGCCTCGAGCGCCGCGCGAGGGTGATAAACGGCGACATAAGGGCGCACCGGAAGCTGGTCGAGCCCGGGGCATACGCGCTCTGCGTCTGCAACCCGCCGTATTTCCCGGCGTGCAGCGGCTCGCCGCCGAGCGACCCGGTGAGGGCTGTGGCCCGCTCGGAGATGGAGTGCACCCTCTCCGACGTGCTCGACGCCGCGGCCTGGGCGCTGAAAAACGGCGGCGCGCTCGACATAGTCCACCGCCCGGAGCGCCTTGCCGAGCTGCTTGCGGAGATGCGCTCGCGCGCCTTGGAGCCAAAGCGGCTCCGCCTTGTCCAGCGCACGGCGGAGAGCGCGCCGAGCCTGATACTTGCCGAGGGGCGGCGTGGGGCCGCGCCCGGACTTAAAATAGAGCCGCCGCTGATAATCTGCTCGCCGGACGGCGGCGAGAGCGGCGAATACCGCAGAATCTGTCACAGGGGGGATGGCTGATGCCCGGAAGGCTCACGCTCGTGGGCACGCCGATAGGCAACCTCGGCGACTTTTCGCCCCGGGCGCGCCGCGCGCTGGAGGAGGCGGACTTCATAGCCGCCGAGGACACGCGCGTAACGCTCAGGCTGCTGAACTATTTCGGAATAAAAAAGCCGCTGGTGAGCTACTTTGAGCACAACAAGTACCAGAGCGGCGATAAAATACTCGCGCGCGTCCTCTCGGGGGAAAACTGCGCCCTTGTGACGGACGCGGGGATGCCCGCCGTGTCCGACCCCGGGGAGGAGCTCGTGGCGCTCTGCGCGCGCGAGGGGATAGAGGTCACGGCCGTGCCGGGGCCGAGCGCGGTGGTAACGGCCGTCGCCCTCTCCGCACTGCCCGCGGGGCGGTTCACCTTTGAGGGCTTCCTCTCCACCTCCGGCAGGAGCCGGCAGGAGCACCTCGACTCCCTGAGGGCGGAGCGGAGGACGATGGTCTTTTACGAGGCCCCGCACAAGCTGGCAAAAACGCTTGCCGACCTCGCCGCCGCGCTCGGGGCGGACAGGGAGGTGTCGCTCTGCCGCGAGCTGACGAAAATGCACGAGGAGGTCGTGCGCACAACGCTCGGCGCGGCCGCAGAGCGCTATGCCGAAGAGGCGCCGCGGGGCGAATTCGTGCTCGTCGTCGCCGGCGCGCCGGAGAGCTGCGCGCCGCAGCTCGACAGAGGGGCGGCGCTCGAGCTCGTGAGGCAATACCGCGCGGAGGGCCTGTCGCTGAAGGACGCGGCCAAAAAGGCCGCCGCGGAGAGCGGCTTTTCGCGCAACGAGCTGTATTCCGCCGCGCTGAAAGAGGAATAACCGGCCAGCGGCAGCAAAATGCAGGGGCGAAAGCCCCTGCAAACTCTTTCTGAGAGATTTCTTTTTGTCTTGTCAAAAAGAAACCCCTCAGACTCCAAAGAGAAAACCGCTTTGGTGCTTGTCGCAGCCAAAAGCCGGTTTTCACCAAACTTTCCGTTATCGAAAAGTTCCCATTCCTAATGGTGAATGAGTTAATTGCATCGCCGACCGTGCGTTTGCTTCGCTTCGCTCGCGGCACTAACGGGAAAATTGATGAGGCCTCGCCGCGAAGCGGCGCTCTGCCCCCACACGCAGTGTGGCCGCGACCGCAGGGAGCAATGCACGGTTTTGGTGGCACCCGTCATTCACCACTCGGGATGACCACGCTGCATCTATTTTGGGCTTTGGAAAAAACGCGCTACGCCTCCAGTCGCAACCTGGCGCTTTTCTTTGGGGTGGCAAAAGGTTTGCAGGGGCATTCGCC
>DVGA01000042.1 GCA_018712985.1 Candidatus Scatomorpha intestinavium | reverse complement strand
AACGTCGTGAGACAGTTCGGTCCCTATCTGTTGCGGGCGTAGGAGATTTGAAGGGAGCTGACCCTAGTACGAGAGGACCAGGTTGGACAGACCTCTGGTGCACCAGTTGTCGTGCCAACGGCACAGCTGGGTAGCTACGTCTGGACGAGATAAACGCTGAAGGCATCTAAGCGTGAAACTCCCCCTAAGATAAGATCTCCCATCCTTATGGAGTAAGGGACGACGTGGACTATGTCGTTGATAGGCCGGAGGTGTAAGCACGGTAACGTGTTCAGCTTACCGGTACTAATAACCCGAGGGCTTGACCTACAGGAAGAATGCAGGCAGCCTTGCGGATGAAAAATCTTTCTCTGTTCAGTTTTCAGGGTACAGTAAACGAATCCGCACCCTGAGCGATTTATGCACCATTAGCTCAGCTGGTAGAGCACCTGACTCTTAATCAGGGTGTCCAGGGTTCGAGTCCCTGATGGTGTAGTTGGTGTTTTTAACGGTGAGGGTCCACCCGTTCCCATTCCGAACACGGAAGTTAAGCTCACCAGTGCCGAAAATACTTGTCTGGAGACGGACCGGGAAGATAGGTCAATGCCAACACGAAAGAGGCACAGCTTTTGCTGTGTCTCTTTTGCTATATGCCAATTTCAGCGGAGGTGTGCGAAATGAAGGATCAGATAAAATACATAGCCGCAATGCTCATTTACGGCACGAACGGCATAGTGGCCTCGTTCATAGACCTGCCGAGCGAGGAAATAGTCCTGATGCGCACACTTATAGGCGGCGCGCTGCTCTCGCTGCTCGTGCTGCTCAGCCGTTCGCGGCCGGAACCGGGCGCCGTAAAGAGCCAGGGGCTAAAGCTGCTCTGCGCGGGCGTCTGCCTCGGGGCGAACTGGGCGCTGCTGTTCGAGGCGTATAAGCTGGCGGGCGTATCGATGGCTACGCTGATGGACTACTGCGCGCCGGTCATCGTGCTGCTGCTCAGCCCGCTGCTGCTGCGTCAGAAGCAGGGGGCAAGGGCCTATATAGGCATGGCGGCGGCGATTTTCGGGCTTGTGCTCGCGCTTGGCATCGGCGGGGTGCATATCACGGGCACGGCGCTCGCCGTGGGGCTCGCCGCGGCTGTGTTCTACGCTGGGCTCATCATACTCAACCAGATGATAAAGGGCTTCAGCGGCCTGCAGCTCACGGCCGCAGAGCTTGTAATAGCGGCGGTGGTCATGCTGTGCTATGTCCTGCTCAGGGGCGGGAGCATCCGCCTCCCCGGCAACGAGGGGGGCACGGCTGCGCTGCTCGTCCTCTGCACGGTGAACACGGCGCTGGCCTGTTACCTCTATTTTTCCTCGATGAACAGGCTGAGGGCGCGCACAGTGGCGCTCCTGGGGTACATAGACCCGGTGTCGGCCCTCGTATTCGCGGCTGTTTTCCTGAACGAGAGCATGACCGCGCTGCAGATTTTCGGGGCTGCCCTCGTGCTGGCTGGCGCGGCTTACGGGCAGTCGGGCGGGAAAGAGCGGCTTTGACAAGCCGCCCGGTGCAGTATATAATCGACAGTGAGGTGACATATGGGACGCTGGCGCGATCTGCTTTTCGACAAGGGGCCGGAAGAGGGCTTCCGCATACATGTGGGGATGAGGATCGTCAAGACCGTCATCGCCGTATACGTCTGCGGGCTTATAGGCTACCTGCGCGGCGAGCTCGGCTTTTTCTCGATCATCGCGGCCGTCATCTGCATGCAGAAGAGCACGGACGCTACTATAAAGAACTCCTTCAACCGCGTGGTGGGCACCGCTATAGGTGGTGTGTTCGGCGTGGCGATGCTGTTCGCGGAGACGCACTTGCACCTGCAGCGCTGCATGCCGTTCTATCTGCTTGCGGTGGCGCTGCTGCTGATACCCATAATACTGGTGACGCTGGCGATAAGGAAGCCGACCGTGTCGGCCTTCGCCTGCATAGTTTTCCTCAGCATAGTTATCAACCACTTTACTGACGCCAGCCCGTACCCGTACGCGCTGGACAGGCTGCTCGACACGATAGTGGGCATTATAGTGACGCTGGTAGTAAACCTCGCCCTGCCGCCCTATGAGAAAAGGCGCGCTGCGGCGGGGGATGTGCCGGCATCGGACAACAGCAACGGGGAGGCGGAGAAAAAATGAGCGTTGTTTTTTCTGACTTTGGCGTGACGCCGGACGGAAGGCGCGTCCTGCGCGCAGAGATCGCGAATGGGGAGCTGAAGGCCGCCGTGATAAGCTACGGCGCGGCGCTCGCCGCGCTCGAGGTCCCCTGTGGGGACGTGGCGATAGACGTTGCGCTCGGCTATGACCGGCTAGAGGACTACATCGCCGGCACGGGCTGCCTCGGCGGCACGCCGGGTCGCTGCGCGAACCGCATAGCGCGCGGGCGCTTCACGCTGGACGGGCGGGAATACGTCCTGCCGGCAAACGACGGGGAAAACCACCTCCACGGCGGGCCGGAGGGCTTTTCGCGCCGCGTCTGGGAGGCGGAGGAGCTGCCGGACGGCGTGAAATTCTCCTATGTCAGCCCGGACGGCGATCAGGGCTACCCCGGCACGGTGAGGGCTGAGGTGAGCTATGTCCTGAAGGGGCGGGCGCTCTGCATCCTCTACCGCGCCGTGACGGACGCGCCCACGCCTGTCAACCTGACGAACCACACGTATTTCAACCTGAACGGCGCGGGCAGCGGCAGCGCGATGGGGCACGAGCTGCAGATATTCGCGCAGAACTACACGCCGGTGCTGGCCGGCTGCATACCCACCGGCGAGATTGCGCCCGTGGCCAGGACGCCGATGGATTTCCGTGAAATGCGCGCGATAAGCTCCGCGCCCGACATGGGCTTTGAGCAGCTCGCGCTCTGCGGCGGATATGACCACAACTATATGATAGACGGCGAGGCCGGGACGCTCCGGCGCGCGGCGCTGCTGCGCGGGGACAGGACCGGGCTCGTGATGGAGACGCTCACCACCTCGCCCGCCGTGCAGTTTTACGCCGCAAACGGCCTCGGCGGGGGCCCCGCGGGCAAGGGCGGCGCGGTGTACGCGAACAACGACGCGGTCTGCCTTGAGACGCAGTTCCCGCCCGACGCGGTGAACCACCCCAATTTCCCGCAGTGCGTGCTCCGCCCCGGTGAGGTCTGGACCGCCGAAACCGTCTACCGCTTCCCCGCGCAG
Organism: Candidatus Scatomorpha intestinavium; assembly: GCA_018712985.1. Taxonomy (GTDB): domain Bacteria; phylum Bacillota; class Clostridia; order Oscillospirales; family Oscillospiraceae; genus Scatomorpha; species Scatomorpha intestinavium. Next base: position 46,125 of record DVGA01000042.1, on the reverse strand, counting down.
CGCGCGGACGCCGGCCAGCGGCCGGTGGTATAGCGCGGCCTTTTGGGCCGCGGCGGGCAGCGCCCGCGGGCCACACTGCGTGTGGGGGCATAGCGCCGCGCCAAGGCGCGGCGGGCAGATAATATAAGGGCAAAGCCCTTATAAAACGATTGCAGGGGCGAGAGCCCCTGCATTGTCTTTCTGAGAGATTTCTTTTTGGCAAGACAAAAGAAATCTCTCAGAAGCGGTTACAAGGGCCCGCCCTTGTGCCCGCCCCGCGGCCCTCCGGGCCGCGCTATGCCACCGGACGCAGTCCGGCGCGCTATGCGTCCAAGCGCAGCTTGGCCACCGGGCGTCGCCCGGTGCCTCCACACGCAGTGTGGCCTGCGGGCGCTGCCCGCCGCAGCCTGGGGGTTTCATTTTGGGAAAGGGTGTGATAGAATTAAAAAACAAAGTACGCTTTGGAGGACGTCATGCCTGAGTTTCACGTCGTGAGCGATTATTCCCCCTCCGGCGACCAGCCGGAGGCAATAGAAGCACTGAGCGCCGGCATAGAAAACGGCCTGAACGAACAGACGCTGCTCGGCGTCACCGGCTCCGGCAAGACCTATACCATGGCCAAGGTGATAGAGCGCATACAGCGCCCCACGCTGGTGCTGGCGCACAACAAGACCCTTGCAGCGCAGCTGTGCTCCGAGTTCCGCGAGTTTTTCCCGGACAACGCCGTGGAGTACTTCGTGAGCTATTACGACTACTATCAGCCGGAGGCGTATGTGCCCTCGACGGATACCTATATAGAAAAGGACGCCTCGACCAACGAGGAGATCGACCGGCTGCGCCTTTCTGCCACGGCCTCGCTGCTCGAGCGGCGGGACGTGGTGGTCGTCGCGTCCGTGAGCTGCATTTACGGCCTCGGCGAGCCGGAGGACTTTGAGAAAATGATGGTGCCCGTCCGCGTCGGGCTGGAGATACCGCGGGACGAGCTGATAAAGCGCCTGATCGAGATAAGGTACGAGCGCAACGACATAGCTTTCGAGCGCAATATGATAAGGGTGCGCGGCGACACGGTGGAGGTCTGGCCGGCGTACTACAAGGACAGCGCGATACGCATTGAATTCTTCGGCGACGAGATAGACCGCGTGAGCGAGATAAATACCGTCACCGGCGAGGTCATAAGGCGGCTGACGAACATACCCATCTTCCCCGCCAGCCACTATATAACGCCAAAGGAGAAGCTGCAGCGCGCCGTGAAGGAGATCCGCCGCGAGTGCGACGAGCGCGTGGCGTATTTCAAGAGCCAGGACAAGCTGCTCGAGGCGCAGCGCATAGAGCAGCGCACGAGCTTTGACATCGAGATGATAAACGAGCTCGGCTACTGCTCGGGCATCGAGAACTACAGCCGGATAATATCCGGCAGGGCGCCCGGCAGCGCGCCGATGACCCTACTCGACTATTTCCCCAAGGACTTCGTGCTGTTCGTGGACGAGAGCCACGTCACGCTGCCGCAGGTGCGGGCCATGTACCGCGGCGACCGCGCGAGGAAGGAGACGCTGGTGGAGTACGGCTTCCGCCTGCCGAGCGCGTTCGACAACCGGCCGCTGAAATTCGAGGAGTTCCAGCAGCGAATAGGCCAGGCGATATACGTCTCCGCCACGCCGGGGGAGTATGAGCGCTCCCGCTCCGGGCAGATCGTCGAGCAGATAATCCGCCCGACCGGCCTGCTCGACCCGGAGATCTCTGTCCGCCCGGTCGAGGGGCAGATAGACGATCTGATGGACGAGATAAAAGCGCGCATCGCGCGCAACGAGCGGACCCTCGTCACCACGCTCACGAAGCGCATGGCCGAGGACCTCTCGTCCTATCTCTCCGCCGGGGGCATAAAGTGCCGCTATATGCACCACGACATCGGCGCGATAGAGCGCATGGAGATAATCCGCGATCTGCGCCTCGGCGAGTTCGACGTGCTCGTGGGCATAAACCTGCTGCGCGAGGGGCTGGATCTGCCGGAGGTCAGCCTCGTGGCCATACTGGACGCGGACAAGGAGGGCTTCCTCCGCAGCGAGACGAGCCTTATCCAGACGATAGGCCGCGCGGCGCGCAACGCCGAGGGCCTCGTGATAATGTACGCCGACGCGGTGACGCCGAGCATGCGCGCCGCGATCGACGAGACCGAGCGCCGCCGCGCCAAGCAGGACGCGTATAACAAGGCGCACGGCATAGTGCCCAGGACGATAATAAAGAGCGTCCGCGGCATAATAGAGCCGGGCGGCGCGGCCGAAAAGGCCGAGCGGCCCGACGGCGTGAAGATGACCGCCTCGGAGCGGAAGGAAGAGATAGCAAAGCTCGAAAAGAAGATGCGCGAAGCGGCCAAGATGCTCGAATTCGAGTACGCCGCCGTGCTGCGCGATCAGCTTATAAAGCTGCGGGGTGAAAAGTGATGAAGAGGGCGGCGGCCTTGATCCTGACTGCGGCGGTGCTTCTGCTCGCGGGGAGCTACATGCTCTCCCCGGCGGAGGGACCCGCGGCTCTGCCCGCGCCGGAGGCGGAGGAGACGCCCTCCGCCGCGCCGTCCGCCGCCCCTGCGCCCACTCCCACGCCCACGCCGGAGCCGACCCCGGAGCCCACGCCGAGCGTGGCCAGGCTGCTCTTCGCCGGCGACCTCGTCATGCACACCTCGCTGAACGACGAGGCGCTGCAGGAGGACGGGACGTACGACTACGCGCCGATATTCGAGGACGTACAGGAGCTGATATCCTCCGCCGACTACGCCACCTGCTGCCTCGAGGCCGCGCTGACCGGCGATGGGGACTGGACGGGCTATCCGACCTTCCACACGCCGGACGGCATAGCCTATTCCCTGGCCGAGGTGGGCTTCGACCTTGTGAACATGGCCAGCAACCACGGCTTCGACGCATGGGCCGAGGGGCTCGTGCGCACGCTCGACGTGCTCGACGATGCCGGGCTCGACCACGTGGGGGCATACCGCTCGGCGGAGGAGCGAGCGGAGACGAGCGGCGTGCTGCTGAAGGACATAAACGGCATAAAAATAGCCTTCCTCGACTACACCTACGGCACGAACGGCTTCCCGCTGTATGACGAGACGTACTACCTGAACGTCTACGCCAGGGACTACCTGACCTACTGCACGGACGCCGACTGGGACATGCTCTCCGCCGACCTCGAAGCGGCGAAGGCCATGGAGCCGGACAAAATAGTGGTCACCATGCACTGGGGCGCGGAATACCTGACCGGCCCGACGCAGTATCAGAAGGAGCTGGCCGACTTCCTGTTTGAAAACGGCGCGGATATAATAATAGGCGGGCATCCGCACGTCCCGGAGCCGATGGAGCTCCGCCGCGTCACGGACGAGGACGGAAAAGAGCGCACCTGCTTCCTCGTATACAGCCTCGGCAACCTGATCTCCGGCCAGAACCGGGCCTATACCGACCTCACCGCCGCGGTGAACATAGAGCTGACGAAGGACCCCTATACGGGCGAGACGGAGATAACCGCGGCGGAGTATACGCCGATGATAATGATAGACCTCTATGATTACGGCATAGCCGATGCGCCCTGGCGCTGCCGGCTGTGGGACCTCGAAGAGGCGATTGCCGGATATGAGGCCGGGGACGACCGCGGCGTTATCACGCCGGGGATGTACACGCGGCTTCTGACCTCGCTTGACGACTGCGGGCGCATTTTCGGCCCGCTTGAATTTCCCGCGGAGGAGACTGCCCAATGAAGCTCATGATACTGGACGGCAACAGCATAGTAAACAGGGCGTATTACGGCGTCCGGCAGCTCAACGCGCCGGACGGAACGCCGACCAACGCCGTTTACGGCTTTGCCGCAATTTTGCAGCGCCTGCTGGACGAGAGCGCGCCGGACGCGCTCTGCGTGGCCTTTGACCTGCCGGAGCCGACGTTCCGGCACAGGCAATACGCCGGGTACAAGGCCCAGCGCAAGCCCATGCCGGACGACCTGGCCGTCCAGATGCCCATACTCAAGGAGATGCTCGACGAGATGGGCATCCGCCGGCTCGAGACTCCGGGCTGGGAGGCGGACGACATACTCGGCACGGCGGCGAAGCAGTGCGCCGCCGCGGGCTGGAGCTGCGAGATAGTCACCGGCGACCGGGACAGCTTCCAGCTCATCGGCGGCGGCACCGCCGTGCGCTTTGTGAAGTCCCGGATGGGCCGGGAGGAGACGGCGCTGTACGACACCGCGCGGTTTGAGGAGGAATACGGCTTCGCCCCGCCGCTGATGGTGGATTTGAAGGCCCTGATGGGGGACGCCTCCGACAACATCCCCGGCGTGCCGGGGATAGGCGAAAAGACCGCGCTCGACCTTGTGCGCCGCTTCGGCGGGATAGACGCCATATATTCGCAGATAGACACGCTGGACATACGCGATTCCGTGCGCAAAAAGCTCGCCGGGGGCGAGGATAGCGCGCGGATGAGCTATGAGCTCGCCACGATACACTGCGACGCGCCGGTGGAGGCAGATCCGGAGGCCCTGCGCTGGGACAGGGACTTCCGGCCCGGGCTGTACGGGCTGTTCACCAGGCTCGGCTTCAACCGCTTTATAGAAAAATGGGGACTCGCCCCGCCGGGGGAGGACGAAAACGCGCAGGAGGCGGCCGCGGCGGAGGAGGCTGCGCTGCCCGACCTCGGCGCGCTGCCGGCGGCGGAGGCCATAGCGCGCATAGAGGGTGCGGAATACGTGGCCGTCCTGACCGGAGAGGGGCTGACGGAGCTCACGCTCTGCGATGGTAAGGCGCTGTTCGCCTCCCGCTGGGCGGAAAACGGCGAGGGGCACGAGCGCGTGCTGCGCGCGCTGTTCTCCCCGGGCGTGAAAAAGGCCGGGCATGACATAAAGGATTTAATGCGCGAGCTGCTCGGAGAGGGCCTGAGCACGGAGGGCTTTATTTTCGACACGGCGCTGGCAGGATACGTCCTCGACCCGACCGAGAGCGGCTACGCCACAGAACGCCTCGCCGCAAGGCACCTCGGCACGGGCGCGCTGCCGGAGGCGCAGGCGATATACGAGCTTGTCCCGGCGATGGACGCGAAGATGGAGGAGGCCGGGGCGAAGGAGCTGTATTATAAAATAGAGCTGCCGCTCTGCTCCGTTCTCGCGGAGATGGAGCACAAGGGCTTCCTTGTGGACCGCCGCGCGCTCGCGGACTTCGGTGAGAGCCTGACCGGCGGCATAGACCGCCTGCAGCAGGACATCTGGGCCCAGGCGGGGCACAAATTCAACATCAACTCGCCAAAGCAGCTCGGCGAGGTCCTGTTCGAGGAGCTGATGCTCCCCGCGGGCAAAAAGACCAAGACCGGCTGGAGCACCAACGCCGACGTGCTCGAAAGGCTCGTGGGCAAGCACCCGATAATCTCCGGGATACTCGACTACAGGATGCTGACAAAGCTGAAGAGCACCTATGCCGACGGGCTGATAAAGGTCATCTCGCCGGACGGGCGGATACACACGAATTTCAAGATGACCGTCACCGCCACGGGGCGCATTTCGAGCACGGAGCCGAATTTGCAGAACATCCCCGTCCGGCGCGAGCTCGGCGGGGAGATACGCAAGATGTTCGTTGCGCCGGAGGGCAGCGTCCTTGTTGACGCGGACTACAGCCAGATAGAGCTGCGCATCCTCGCGCACATCTCCGGCGACGAGACGATGAAAAACGCCTTCCTGACCGGTGAGGACATACACGCCGTCACCGCCTCGCAGGTGTTCGGCGTCCCGCTCGGCGAGGTCACGCCGCAGATGCGCAGCCACGCCAAGGCGGTGAATTTCGGCATAGTGTACGGCATCTCCGCCTTTTCGCTCGCGCAGGACATCGGCGTCCGGCCGAGGGAGGCGCAGGCGTATATCGACGCCTATCTGGAGAAGTACCACGGCGTGCGCGAGTATATGGAGCGCGTGATAGCAGAGGCGAAGGAGAACGGGTATGTCTCCACGCTCTATGGGCGCAGGAGGCCGATGCCGGAGCTGAAGAGCGCAAACCGCAACACGAGGGCCTTCGGCGAGCGCGTGGCGCGCAACATGCCGATACAGGGCACCGCGGCGGACATCATAAAGCTGGCGATGGTGAACGTCGGCCGCCGCCTCAGGGAGGAGGGCCTGCGCTCGAGGCTCATACTTCAGGTGCACGACGAGCTCATCGCCGAGTGCCCCGAGGAGGAGGCGGAGCGCGTCCGCGGGCTGCTCACTGAAGAGATGGAGAGCGCTGCGCAGCTCTCCGTGCCGCTGACGGCGGAGGCGCACTGCGGCCGCTCCTGGGCGGAGGCGCACTGATGGTAACGTTTGAAGAGGCGGCGAAAATGCTCGACGAGGCCGCCGAGAGCCTGCCGCCGGAGATTTTCGAGCGCCTGAACGGCGGGGTGAACCTGCTACCCGCGCGGAAAACGGACCAGAACGGCCTGCTCGTAATGGGCACGTACAACGTGAACCAGCTCGGGCGCTATATTGAGATCTACTATGGCTCCTTTCGTGCCGCCCACCGCTCCGACGGGCCGGAGAAGTGGCGCAAGGAGCTGACGAAAACGCTCAAGCACGAGCTGACGCACCACGTGGAGAGCCTGGCGGGGGACCGCAGCCTTGAAAAATGGGACGAGCAGCACGTGGCCGAGCTGCTCGCCGGGCTCGCGGAGCCGGTTGAGGCGGACAGTATCCTGTTCGTGGACGAGGACGGCGCCGGCCTCGCGCCGCTGGCGGCGGCGCTCTTCCGCAGCGAGGCCGGGGAGGAGATCCCATGCGCCGCGGCGGGGGCCTTCCGCGCATCGGAGCGCGTGAACCCGAAGGCCGCGAAGGCCGCGGCCCGCTGGGGCGCGGACATATCAGGATACGTGCCGGAGGCGGTCACTCCCGAGCTCCTCGGGAGGTACGACGTCGCGCTCTGCATGACGGAGGCGCAGGCGGACGCCCTCGCGGAGGCGTATCCCGCCTTTGACGAGAGGCTGCTCTGCCTCGGCGAGACGGACATCGCCCCTCCGGCGCTGGACACGCTCTTCGGCTGGCAGCGCGCCGCCGACAGGGTTGAGCGGGAGGTCGCCGCCCTGCTTGACGAGCTTTTGGGGGCTGAAGACGATGAAGATACGTGAAGCGGATATGGCGGACCTTCCGCAGATAGAGGAGCTCGAGAGGCGCTGCTTCTCCGAGCCCTGGCCGAGGGAGGCGATAGAGGCCTATCTCGGCGGTGGACAATTCATAATGCTCGCGGCGGAGGCGGACGGCGGCGCGCTCGCGGGCTACGCCGGGGCGCAGTACGTGCTGGACGAGGGCTATATAGGCAACGTCTGCACCGCGCCGGAATACCGCCGCCGCGGCGTCGCCCGTGCGCTGCTCAGGGAGCTGAGGGCGCGGGCGGAGCGGCTCGGGCTCGCCTTCCTGACGCTCGAGGCAAGGAGCTCGAACGCCGCCGCCATCGCGCTCTATGAGGGCGAGGGCTATGAGCGCGTGGGCGTCCGGCCGGGGTATTACGAGCGCCCGGCCGAGGACGCTGTTATAATGACACTTTTTCTGAGAGAGGGACAGGCATGATCATACTTTCAGTGGAGACCTCCTGCGACGAGACCGCCGTGGCGCTGGTGCGCGACGGGCGCGAGGTGCTTACCGACCAGATTTTTTCCCAGGCGGACCTGCACGCCGTATACGGCGGCGTGGTGCCGGAGATAGCCTCGCGCAGCCACGCGGAAGTGATAAGCTACCTTGCCCAGCGCGCGCTGGACACGACGGGCGTTTCGCGCCGGGATATAGGCGCCGTGGCGGTGACTTACGCGCCGGGGCTCATCGGCGCGCTGCTCGTGGGCGTGAATTTCGCAAAGGCCGCGGCGCTGGCGCTGAACGTGCCGCTCGTGCCGGTGCACCACATCCGCGGGCACATAGCGGCGAACTACCTCGCCTTCCCGGAGCTCGAGCCGCCCTTCCTCTGCCTTGCCATCTCCGGCGGGAACACCATGCTCGTGGACGTGCGCGGGTACACCGACATGCGCGTCCTCGGCGCCACGAGGGACGACGCCGCCGGCGAGTGCTTCGACAAGACGGCGCGCGTGCTCGGCCTGCCGTATCCCGGCGGGAAGCCGCTCGACGAACTCTCCCAGGGCGGGGACGACCGGAAATACCCTCTCCCCATAGGCCATGTGGAGGGCATGCCGTATGAGATGAGCTTCTCCGGGCTGAAGACCGCGGTGATAAACCTTGTCCACACCGCTGAGCAGCGCGGGGAGGAGATAGACCGCGCCTCGCTCGCGGCCAGCTTCTGCCGTGCAGTGAGCGAGAGCCTGGTCCCGCGCACCATGGCCGCGGCGAAGGAGCTGGGCTACGGCAAGATAGCCGTGGCCGGCGGCGTTGCCGCCAATTCGCGCATCCGCCGGGATTTCGCCGCCGCGGCCGAGCGCTCGGGCGACAGGCTCTACATACCTCCGCTGAGGCTCTGCGGGGACAATGCGGCCATGATAGGCTCGCAGGGCTATTACGAATTCCTCGCAGGCGCGCGGGCCGGGGCGGACCTGAACGCCTGCGCGACCATGGAGCTCTGAGCAGATGGGCGTACACGAGGGGCACCGCGAGCGGCTGCGCCGCCGCTTTATCGAGCACGGGCTCGAAAATTTCGACGATGTAAACGTCCTCGAGCTTCTGCTCTTCTATGTCCGGCCGCGGCAGGACACGAACGAGACGGCCCACCGGCTCATAGACTATTTCGGCTCGATCGACCGCGTGTTCGACGCGCGGATCGACGACCTTGAGCGCGTTGAGGGCGTGGGAAGGGAGACGGCGGTCTTCCTCCGCCTGATACCGCAGGTGAGCCGCCGGTACATGGAGCGCAAGTGGAGCCCCGGCGAGGTGATGGACACCTCGGCCGCGGCGGGGCAGTTCCTCGTCCCGCTCTTCGCGCACGAGAAGAGCGAGGTGGTGTACGTCATCTGCCTCGACAGCCGCTGCGGGTATATAAACTGCCGCGCCATGGCGCGCGGCACGGGCAATTTTGCCGAGGTCAGCACGCGCAGCATGGTGGAGTACGTCCTCGGGCAGAACGCCGCGAAGGCCATCGTGGCGCACAACCACCCCTACGGCCTCGCCCTGCCGTCAAGGGAGGACGAGCTCGCCACGGAAAAGCTGATGACCGCGCTCGCCGCCGTGGAGGTGGACCTTGTGGACCACATCATAGTCGCAGGCAGGGACTTTGTCTCCCTTGCAGACAGCGGCCTGCTCGAGCACGCCCGGGAGCGCCTGAGCTCGAGGGGGAGAGGCGCCGCCCTCCGGCAGGATTAGCGCCGTGCATACTATCCTTCACGCCGCCGCGGGGAATAATATGCTCCACGTTATGTAAACTTCGTCCCCCGGAGTTTTCAACATGCCGAGTCCGGGGGAGTGGCGATATTGCGGCCTGGACCGCGTAAAATCAGGCTTTGCGCCCGGGGAGGCTGTTGAAAACCCTGTTGATAATGTTGATAACTCTCTGAATAGCCTCTGTGCAGCGTCAGTTATGTCAATGGTATTCGCGCCGCGGCGGGTGTGCGGCGGGTCGGAAAAGGTCGATAAACTCGCGGAATCGAAACGGGAAAGCAGCGGCAAGCGATGTGCACGGGCAGGATTTGATGCATGATTACACTTTGTAATTGATTTGTAAGAAAGCAAAAAGCTGTTGACTTTACCCCGGCTCTATGATAAAATTTTCAGGCGCGAAAAAGGCGCGCTGGCATAGCTCAGTCGGTAGAGCAGCTGATTCGTAATCAGCAGGTCGTGTGTTCGAGTCACATTGCCAGCTCCAAGCCAAGCCGGGCCTGACGGAAGTCGGGCCCGGCTCTTTGCATTCAGGAGGCAGTATGGATTTTATAGAAGAAGAGCTTGTAAAAATGGGCGTCCGCGCTATCTCCGTGGAGCTGATACGCGATAAGGACGGGGTGACCGTCGCGCGGGTGCGCCCGGCGGCGCCCGGCGCGGCGATGGTGATAAAGGCCTTCGCCCGGCCGGAATTCCGCCGTGAAATCGGCAATTACGCCGCGTTGACAGCGCTCGGCGTCCCGACGCTGAAGCTGTACGCCTCGACGGACCGTGCGCTGCTCATGGAGGACATACTTGAGAGCCCCTACCGCCTCGGCGTGGCGGAGGACCTCGGTGATGCGCGCACCGCCGCGCTCGTCGCCCGCTGGTACAGGGAGCTGCACAGCCGGGGGCATGAATATGCCGCGGAGCACGGCGCGGAGCTCTATGACGAGAACGACGCCCTCACGCCCGAAAACCTCGAGCGGGTAAAGGAGCGCACGGGGACGGCCTCGCTGCCGGTTTGGCGGCTTATTGAGGACAACTGGGACAAAATAAGCTCGGCGGTGGACGGCGCACGGCGGACACTCACCTATAACGATTTTTACTACACGAACCTCGCCGTGGCGCGCTCAGGGGAGTCAGCGCTGATGTTTGACTACAACCTCCTCGGCCGGGGCTACGCCTACGCGGACTTGAGGAATGTGTGCTCCTCGCTCTCCGGCGCGGCGCAGGAGGCGTTTTTGGGTGAATACGGCCCTTTCGACGAACGGGAGGCGGAAATAGACGCCGTTGTGAACGTCCTGAACGGGCTGATCTCGGCCTGCGGGCGCGAGCGGCTGCCCGCGTGGTCGGCCGGGCTGATAGAGGAGCTGCGCGGCGGGCTGTATGAGCGTGTGGAACGGCTCATAGGTAAATAAAAAATTTTTTCGCGGGATATAACTTTTCGCCCGGGCGGGGCGTCTGTATCAGTGTAGAGAAAGATAAGGAGGCGTAGCCCATGAGCAGACGGGAAAGGACAAGGCGCAGGCAGCGGGCTGTGCGCCGGGCTGTGATTTCCACGATCTGGGGTATTGTGCTCTGCTCGCTTGCGCTGATAGCGCTGCCGGCAATGCTCAGCGGCAACGGCTTTGCCAGCACAGGCACGGGGCCCGTACGCGTGACAATAGGCCTCGGCAGGCAGCCGGAGAGGCCCGCCGACGGGGCGGATGAGCCGGAAGCCGAAGTTACCCCCGAACCGGCCGAAACGCCGGCCGCAGAGACGGAGCGTCCGGCGGAGAGTACAGTGATTGAAACGGAGCGGCCGGAGGAGACTGTTCCTCCCGCGGAGACGGTCCAGCCGGAGGAGAAGCCGGATTCCGGCACGGAAAACCCGCCGGAGGGGGAAAGCGCCGGGGAATTTGCCCCGGTGCCGGAGAGCGAGGCCGTGGACGACGGATATTTCGCGGACGCTGTGTTCATCGGCGACTCGCGCACCCAGGGGCTGAGGCTCTATTCCGGGCTGAAGGACACTACCTGGCTTTGCAGCGTCGGACTGACGGTAGAGACAGCATATACGGAGAAGTTTTCGGTGGCGGGCGGACAGTATTCCGCGGTTGACGCGCTCGGAGCGCTGAAGCCGGCAAAGGTGTATATAATGCTGGGGCTCAACGAGCTCGGCTGGAAGAGCGCGGACATATTCATTGAGAAGTACGCCGGCATAATCGATGCGGCCCTCGCCGCAAATCCGGACTGCGAGGTGTACGTACAGTCCATACTGCCGGTCAGCGCGTCCAAGGACGCCGCAGGCACCTGGTGCAACAACAAGAACGTCCTCAGCCGGAACGAGCGGCTGATAGCGCTTGCGGAGGAGAAAGGCGTAAACTATCTCGACGTGGCCTCTGCCTTTAAGGACGAAAACGGCTGCCTGCCGGAGAGCTCGACGCCCGACGGGGTGCACCTGAACCCGGGCCTTTGCGTCAGCTGGCTCGACTACCTGAAAACACACACGGTCACGGAGGTTGAGGCATGAAAAAGACAGTAACCATTTCGCTCTGCGCGGCGCTTCTGGCGCTGCTGCTCGCGGGCTGCGGCGGCGCTGCGCAGCCCGAGGTGGAGCTCGACGAGCTCGCCTTCAAGATAAAGGACAGCGTTGAATTCAGCGAGGAGCTGTACCTGCTGGACGAGGGCATCGCCCGGCAGCTCTACGGCGTCGGCGAGGACGCGCAATGCGCGGCCTGGGCGGGAGCCGGGGCCACGGCGGAGGAGCTCGCGGTGTTCGAGCTCCCGGACGAGGCCGCGGCCGGGACGCTTGTGTCCTCACTCCGCTCGCGCAACGATGAGCGGATAGACGATTACGCAGACTACCTGCCGGATGAGGTGCCGAAGCTCGAGGGGACGCTGCTGCTCTCGAGCGGCAGGTATGTGCTGCTCTGCACCGCGCCGGACACCTCGGGTGCGAAGAGCGCCTGGGACTCGGCGTTCGCGGGATAGAGAAAAAGAGGGAAAGTGAGAAGCTTGGGCCGGATAACGGTTGAGGAATACGCGGATTTTGTCAGAGAAGATCAACAGCGCGCCTACCGCCTGGCCTACGGCTATCTGAGATCGCGGGAGGACGCGCTCGACGCCGTGCAGGAGGCGGTGGCCTCCGGGCTCGAGCATCTGGACAGCCTGCGCTCCCCAGAGCGGCTGCGCGCCTTTTTTACGCGCATCCTGGTGAATGAGTGCCTGGATATGCTGCGCCGCAGGAAGCGCCGCGGGGATGTGGCGAGCCTGGACAGCCAGCCGGAGCTTGTCCCCGCGCAGCCGGATGCGGCGGAGGAGCGCTCGGACGCCATGGCCGTCGGCAGGGCCATAGACGCCCTGCCGCCCAAGCTCAAGACCGTGGTGATACTGCGTTTTTTTGAGGACATGACGCTCGCCGAGGTGGCCGAGAGCGCGGGCTGCACGCTGAGCACGGCGAAGGCCCGGCTCTACCGTGCCCTGAAGGAGCTGCGGCGAGAACTTGGAGAGGAGGACTGGCTGTGAAGAAGGAGCTGAGGGAGCTGTATACCGGCGTTCCCATCCCGCCGGAGCTGGGCGGCGCAGTGGAGCGCGGACTGGAGGAGGGCGCCCGCCGCCGGGCAGCCCGCCGCCCCGGAAGGGCCTTTGTGCGCGCGGCGGCGCCGCTCGCCGCGGCCTGCGCCGTGTTCGTGCTGCTTTTGAACACCGTGCCGACCTTTGCCGCGGCGATGTACGACCTGCCGGTGATAGGCGGCATCTGCCGCGTGCTGACGATAGCCGACTACCACGAGTCCAGCCACGCCAGCGAGGTGGACGTGCGATTGCCGGCCATCGACTCCGGGGACGCTTCCGCCCCCTGGGCGGACGAGGTGAACGAGCTCATCCGCACGACCGTGGAGGCCGAGGTGGCCGAGAGCGAGCGCCGCGCGGAGGAGTATTACGACGCTTATGTCTCCACCGGCGGCGACCCGGAGGAGTTCATACCCGTGCGCGTCGACGCGGGATACGAGGTCTATCACACCGGGGACAGGCTGCTCTCCTTCGCCGTGATAAAGACCGAGAGCGGCGCGGCGGTCTATTCGAGCTTCCACTACTACAACTACGACGTGACGACCGGAGAGGAGCTCACGCTTGAGGACCTGATAGGCGAAAACTACCTTGAACTGTGCGTATCGGCGGTCGAAAACGGCCTCGCGGCCCTGGATGACGAGAGCAAGTCCATGCTCTGGGAGGACACGGACCTCGAGAGCGCGATAAACGAGAGCTCCGCGTTTTATATCAACGAGGCGGGGAACGTCGTGCTCGTGTTCGACAAATACGCCCTCGGCGCGGGGGCGCTCGGCCGGCTGGAGTTCGAGGTCGCGGCCGCGGCCTGAGCGCTGTCCGCGGCGCCGGGCCAGGCCCGCGGAGCGCGGAATCAAATAATCTTACGGCCTGTTTTGGGCGAAAAAAGCCGCCGGGGACAAACCCCGGCGGCTTTTTCATTCCGCTATGCTTGGGCTCTCGCCCTCGGGCCAGAGCTCAGTGTATCCTACGCTGTCGAAGGTGTACTCCATCCCGCCTATTTCGACCGTTGCGTCCTTTATAAAGCTGCCGTCCGCGCGGCGGTAGCGCCAGCCGTAGTCGTCCGCGACCCAGCACTCGGGCGAGACACCGCTGTAGAGATAGATGTTCAGCCCGAGAGCGTCGCGCGTCTCGTTGTCCTGGAAGTGCCACCACTCGCTCGTCAGCCCGCCGAAGCCGGCGGCCTTCATATAGCCGTCCAACAGCACGGCGTTGGCGTTGTTGCGCGAGATGACGGAGTACCAGCTCAAATCGTGCATCTCCGTCTGCATCTCAAGGTCGCCCTGGCCGGGGATTTCGAGCGTGAGGTCGAGCGCTATGCCCATGTTGTGCGCGGAGCCGCTGCGCGCGAGGAAGTTTGCAAGCGTGTAGTTCCCCTCCGTCACCAGGCGGCGGTAGGTGAGCTCCTCGCCCTCGGCCGCCTCGGGCAGGTCGTCGGGCCGCTCATCGCTTTCATAGGCCGTCTCCGGCAGCGGGTCGTCGAGTATGAGCTCCGCCGTGTCGTATATCGCGCGCGTGGCGGCGTTGGGGCGGTAGGAGTCGTAAATTTTCAGCCTGTAGCCGTCCTCCCGCGCGGCGGAGGCCGCCTCCATCAGCTTTTCGCAGCAGGGGTAGAGATATGGGGCGAGGTATACCCCCTCCGCGAGGCGGACGTGCTCATAGCCCGTCACCACCGTGCCGGTGACCTCCGGGATCTCAAAGCCGTGGACCTTGTACTTGGAGGCGTAGCTGTTCGTGATGTCGTACGAGCAGAGCTCGCCGAGGTATTCGGGCAGGTTTATCATGCAGTAGCGGCTGTCGATATAGCCGTACACCCCGTCCACCCGCACGCGGAAGAGCCCGTCTTCCTCGCCGAGGACGCAGTACGCCGCCGCGGCCTTCGCCGTGCCCACCGTTTCGGACATGTCCGTGCCGGAATAGAGCTCGAGGTCCTTCATGGGCCAGATGGTGCAGTACAGGGGCGAAGCGTCCGTGAACAGCTCGAGCGTGGCCGGCTCGGCGGCGTATTCCGCGCCCTCCGGCACGTCCCCGCCCACGGTGATCACGCGGAAGCCGTAGCTCGTGCAGCTCCTGAGCGTGGGCGTGGTATGTTCGCGCGCGCCGTCGCGCTCGACGGCCTTCACGGTCGTCCACTCGCCGTCCACGAGCTGCTGCAGCTCATAGCCGTTGCCCTTGGTCTCGTTCCAGCTGATGCGCAGCACGTTCCTTGAGACGGTCTCATACTCTATCTCCAGCGTCCGGCCGAGCAGGTCCTCGCGCTCGACGACTATGGGCTCCGACGCCGCGCCGGTGAGGGTATAGCCCTCCCCCGAGCGGACGCTGCGCACCACGAAGCTGTCGGGCGAGCCGTATTCGGGCATGGCGATACCGCCCTCGCCGCCGAAATCCACCGCGGCCGTGCCGCTGTCCGCGCGCGCGACCGTCTTCTCGCCCTCCGCGCCGGCGAGCCGGAGCTCATAGCCGAGCCCCTCGTCCTCAACGGCGTCGAAGCTTATCGAAAGCCGCTGCCGCTCCTCGTCTATCTCATAGCTGAGGTTTTCCACCGCCAGCGCGGTGAGCGGCACGGTTACGGATATGGCCCCGGAGCCCTCGCGGGCGAATTCGCGCGCGAGGACGTCAAAGTGCTTGAGCGGGGTTATGCGGATCTCCACCGCGCCGCCCTCGGGCAGGCCGGTAAAGACGCACTCCGGCCCGGGGCACTCGAGCGAGAGCAGCGGCTCCTCCTCCCCGGGGAGAAACACCTCCGCCCGGTAGCTGTCCGCCTGCTCCGAGCGCGTCCAGGACGCGGAGATGCCGCCGTCCGTTACGGTAAGCGTGAGCTGCGCACCCTCCGGCAGCTCGGAGCCGGCGAGCAGATACGGCAGCGCGCCGAAGAGGAAGCCGAACAGCAGTATTATAAACAGCGCGCCGAGGCAGGAAAAGAGTATTATCTTGGCCTTTTTGGACATGTCAGCCTCACTTCGTATACGGCCACGGGACGGCGGCGTAGCTCATGTTGAAGAAATCATAGTCTATCCCGCGCTCTCCCCAGGCCATTTCAAGCTCCGGGTCGAATATGCGCCAATAGCCGTCCAGCCGCATCTCGACCCACCCGTGCGGGTCCCCGTCCGTCCCGACGCGCCCGCTGATTATCGTGCAGTTGTAGCCGAGCTGCCGCGCGAGGTAGTAGAACACTGCGGCGTAGCAATAGCAGTTGCCCCTGCCGGTTTCAAACATGGTCATCGCCTCGTCGTGGGCCCAGCCCGTCTCGCGGAACAGGTAGTAGTTCCGCCGCAGGTATGTAAAGCTGTCGCGCGTGTAGTCATACGCCTCGCGCAGGGCCTCCCAGCGCGTCATGCCCGGCTCGAGCAATTCCGCGAGCACGTCCTTCACATAGCCGTCGAGGACGGCGTCGCCGCTGGTGTAGCGCCCGTCGGGGCCGAAATACAGCTCGCCCGCATAGCCGTCCCGGAGCGGCTCAAGCGTCTCCGGGTCAGCGTAGTAGAGCTCCGTCCCGAGCAGGTTGAAGCCGGGGGAAAAGCTCTGCCGCTCGTACCACATATAGGTTTCCCCTCCGGCGGAGGGCGAGGCGGTGTGCTCCGTCGCGGCCTCGAAAACGTCGTAATACGCCGGGTGGCCGTACGGCACGTCGTCAAAGAGCGGGAAGAGAGCCCCGTCCGCCGCCGCGGCGTCCGCCGAGCGGCCGAGCGCGCGGTTTATCAGCTTCACGGCCTGTGCACGTGTCACCGCGCCGCCGGCGGAGAGCGTCTGCGCCCGCGCGCCGGTGCCGGAGAGCGCGCCGAGAAGCTGAATGAGCTCGCCAAGCTGCACGGCCTCGTCCGGGCGGCCGAGGCCCTCGCCGTCCGGCTGCATCAGCCCCACGGCGCGCAGCGCGGCCATGGATTTGCCGTATTCGCTGCCCTCGGGCGCGTCCGGGAAGTACTCCCCGGGCTCGAGCGAGCCGAGCGCGCGGTCGATGAACTCCGCGAGCTCCCCGCGCGTTATCACTTCGTCCGGGCGGAAATCGCCCCCGGCGTCTATATAGGCATAGTGCCTTGCCCCGCCGGTGTCCGGCAGCGGGGCGCGGAGGACCTGTGCCTCCGAGCTGCTGCCGGCGGCCGTGCTGCCGTCCGGGGCGGCAGAGCCGGTGACGAGCAGCGCGAGGCAGAGCGCGGCGAGGCAGAGCGCCGCGCCGCGCAGCGCGCGCTTACTCGACATAGCTGACGGTCTCGCTGCCGTCAACATCCCTGTAGGTGTAGACGGTGAAGCCGTCGTAATAGAGGTTGCCGTCCTCGCCCTCGCCGAGGCAGCTCGGCGCGTAGTCGGAGCTCTCCGGCTCGCCGATGGCGGCGATAAGGTCCTCGAGCGCAGCGCCCTCATAGCCTCGGGCGGTCTCGAGCAGGGAGCCCTCTTCGCCCTCCGCCGGGGCCTCGCTCTCGGCGGGGGCTTCGCTCTCCGCCGGGGCGGCGCTCTCCTCCACGGCGGCGGGGGAGGTTGTTTCCTCCGGGGCGGCCTCGCCGCAGGCGGCGAGGGAGACGAGCAGCAGAGCCGCTATCATAAGGCAGGTAAGTTTCTTCATCCCGATTTTCCTCTCTTTTTCTGATGTCTTTATCTTATATCGCCGCGGAGCAGCCGCGTAGCTCGCCGCCCTCGTAATAGAGGACGGTGATCTCGCCGTCCCCGCCGCCGAGACAGGCGGTAAAGCCGCCGTCCGCGAGCAGCGAGGCCTCGTATACGGCTCCGCCGCGGGCGATATATACAGGTGAATCGTCGTCGCACGCGCCGGGCAGCGCGCCGGTGACCCTCAGCAGCCCGCCGGAGGCCTCCTCGGCCTCGAGCGGCACGCTCTCGCCCGTGTCCACGGCGGAGGAGGGGTCGAGCTCGCGCTCGGGCGCGGGGAAGGTGGCGGCATAGTCTATCAAATAGCGCAGGTTGCGCTCGACGAGCTCTATCACAACCGTGTCAGAGCCGAGGGAGGCGGCCGTGGTCAGGTCATAGGCCGCCTGGCGCGAGAAGCGCGCCGAGCCGAACTCCGCCGCGAGGTAGGGATAGAGCAGCTCGCCGAAGGAGTCGCGGAACATGAGCAGCGAGCCCTCGCCGGCGCTCTCGGTGTCGATAGTTATGCTGTCGGGGCGGGTGTTGTCGCCCTGGATGAATTCAAGCCCCACGGGCGGCGTATCCGTCTCCGCGTCCTCCGCGGCGGGGTAGAGCATTTCAAACAGGTCGCCGCTGTGGCTCTCCGCCGCGCCGAAGGGGCCGGAGAAATACGCGCTCTCGCGGCCCAGCGCGGCGCAGAGCGCGTCCGCCGCCGCGGCGGCCCCGCGGGAGTTCCAGTGCGAGTCGTGCGCGAAATAGAGCTCCTCCTCATTGGCGCCGAAGAGCGCGAAGAGGTCGATAAAATCCACTCCCTCTCCCTCGAGCGCGGCGTGGAGCCGCGAGGCGTTGCTCTCCGCCTCCGATACGGGGTAGGAGGAGGGCATGTGCGCCGGATAGAGCGAGCTCTTGTTCGGCGCGATGAAAAACAGGAAGTCCGCGCCGAGGGACTCGCAGTATTCGCGCATGAGCGAGAGGTTCCGAGCCGCGGAGAAGAGCTCGCGCCCCGTCATGGGCTCCGTGCCGCTGTAGTCCGGCAGCTCGTCGGCGTAATAGAGCCAGCCGTCCTTCCCGAGGACGACATCGTCCTCCGCCGAGCGGCCGAAGAGCGCGAGCGCGCGGGCATAGAGCGTTATCAGCTCCCCGCGGAGGTAAAAGCCCTCGCCGGCGTAGTCCGCGAGCTCGGAGAGGTAGTCCGCGTTCAGTGCGCCGTCCCTGTCCGTGAGGGTGGGCAGGCTGGCCGCGGCCTCGTTTGCGCGCGGCGCCGCCGGGCCGTTTATCAGCAAGCCCGCGGAGGGGACAAGGCAGAGCGCGAGCGCGCAGAGCAGGAACAGCCCGGCGGTCAGAGGTTTTTTCATGCCCGCACCCCCCTAAAACTGGAAGTAGATGAACGGCGCGAAGCCGCCGGAGGCCAGCGCCGCGGCGCAGATGATGAGCAGCAGCAAACTCGCGGCGTACCCCGCCGTGTCCGCCCCTGGGCGGAGGGCGCCGTCCGGCGAGGAGAGCCGCCGGTGCAGTGCGGGCAGCACGGGCAGCGACGCTGCAGCGCAGAGCGCCGTCATGAACAGGACATAGCCGTCCGCCGTCCGCGCGAGCAGCAGTTCGGCCGCGGCGGAGAAGTCCCAGCCGGTGAACATCGCGGCGAGGTATTCAAAGCCGGACGCCACGTCCGGCGCGCGGAACATCACAAAGCCGAGGCAGACGCACAGCAGGGTGTAAAAGCGCGAGAAGACCCTCCCCGCCGCGGTCCTGCGCCAGCGCTCAGTGTCCAGCACCTTCAGGCTCTCAAGCGCGGAGAGCAGCGCATGCCACGCGCCCCAGAGCACGAAGGTCATGTTTGCCCCGTGCCAGAGGCCGCAGAGGACGAATACCGCCGCCTTGTTAGCCGCCGTGCGCCATTTCCCGCGCCGGCTGCCGCCGAGGGGTATATAGAGGCAGTCCCTGAACCAGAGCGAGAGCGAGATGTGCCAGCGCCGCCAGAAGTCCGTTATCGAGACGGCGGCGTAGGGATAGTTGAAGTTCTCCGGACACTTGAAGCCGAGCATCGCGCCGAGGCCCACGGCCATGTCGGAGTAGCCGGAAAAGTCGAAGTAGAGCTGCAAACTGTACCCCACGGCTCCCAGCCAGGCCAGCGGGGCCGTGAGCGCGTCCCCGGCGGAAAAGGCGGCGTCCGCCGCTATGGCCGCGGCCCCGGAGAGCAGCAGCTTTTTCGACAGGCCGAGCAGGAAGCGCCGCGCGCCCCTCGCCGTGAGCTCAAGCGAGCGCCGCCGCGCCGAAAGCTGCGCGCGGAAGGCGGAAAAGCGCGAGAGCGGGCCGCTCATGACCTCCGGCAGGAAGGAGATGTAGAAGAGGGCCTCAAAAAAGCTCTTCGTCCCGTCCTCCGGGCGCTTCGCGGCGTCCGCCACATAGGAGATGCCCTTGAACGTGAAAAACGAGACGCCCGCGGGGGCGACAATCTCCGGCAATGAGAGCTCAACGCCGATGAGCGCGAGCCCGGAGCCGAAAAAGCCGAGGTATTTGCAAACGCCGAGCAGCGCAAGGTTTATCACCGCGGCGAGCGGCACCGCCGCGCGGCTGCCGCGCATGGCGAGCAGCGCCAGCGCCCAGTTCACAAGCGCGGAGGCTATGAGCAGCGCCAGCGCCCACAGTTCGCCGAAGGAGTAGAACAGCAGCCCGGCGAGGCAGAGAAAGACGTTTTTCGCCCTCACGGGGCGTATAAGCGCCTCGATTATCAAAAGCAACGGCAGGAAAAAGAAGAGGAACGCCGCGCTGTCGAATGCCATGTGCTTCCCCTCCTCCTAAAAATCGTAGCTCCACTGGGAGGCGCGCGCCTCCTCCATGGCGAACATGTCCCTGTCGTACATGTGGTCACGGCGATAGGTCATCTCGGTCTCCGGGTCGTAGTAGAGCCCATCTATCATGACCCAGCCGTGCGGCTGGCCGCGGCGGCTTATCTCCCCGCTGACCGCCTCGGCGTCATATCCGAGGCCGCGCGCGAGCGCCCAGAAGGCCGCGGCGTAGTTGTAGCAGTTCCCGCGGCCGGTGGAGAGCATGGTTATTGCCTCCTCCGTCTCCCAGCCGGTCTCGCCGGTTTCGTAGTAGTTCCGGCGGAGATAGGTGAATTCGTCGCGGACGTACTCATACGCCGCGCGGAGCATGTCCTCCCGCTCCGTGTATTCCGCGCAGATCGGCTCGAGCACGGCGGCGACGAGGCCGTCGAGCTCCTCGCTCCCGCTGGTGTAGCGCCCGCCCGGGCCGTAATAGAGCCCGTCCGCCTCCGCGTCCATCAGGAAGAGCCCGTTTTCGTCCGCGCGGTAGAGGAAGCCGCCGAGGTTTACAAGCCCCTCCTCATACTCCCGCAGCCCCTCTGGCCGCAGGCAGGGCGCGAGGAAGGCCGCGCCCTCGCGCGCCGGGTTGAGGTCCGGCGCCGTGACGCCGGACAGCCCCGGCATCTCCCAGCCCTCGCCGCAGCGCGCGTCCAGATACAGCGGCACGAGCAGCGACGCGGCCTCAAGCCGCGTCAGCGGCTCCGCGCCGGCGATGCCCGCGAGCTCCGAGGGGGCAAAGCAGCCCTCCAGCGCGGCGGCAAGGTCGTCCGCCGTCACGGTTTCCAGCCCGGCGAGCCGCTCCGCGCCGCCAAAGCCGGCGGCGAACATGGCGCTCACGCCGGCGGCGGCCTCCGCGCCGGTCAGGGGCGCGTCGGGGTGGGCGAGGCCGTATTCGTCCGGCTCGAGCCAGGGCCCGGGCTCTGCGGCGAGAGCGGGGCCGGTCAGCACGGCGTACTCCGCGTCCTCCTCCGCGGGCGCGGCGAAGGGGTCCGCCTCCGCGCCGGAGGCGTCGAGGTAACAGACTATGCGCTCCCACTCCGGCGCCGACGGGGCGAGGGCGGGGTCGGGCGTCTCCCCCTCGGCGGTCTCGATCAGCGCGGCCTCCCCGCCGGAGCTGAGAGTAAAGGTGTACGTCACCTCCCCGCAGGCGGAGAGGGCAAGGCAGGCGGCGAGCGCCAAGAATCCGGCCGCGGCTTTCTTTATCTTCACCGGCAATCCCCCCGGGGCCCGGCTCTGCCGGGCAGTATGGCTGAGCGCGCCGCTCAGACGAGCGCGGACATGCTTATCGCGTTCACCAGCATGTGGAAGGCTATTGGCACCCAGATGGTGCCGCTCTTTTCATAGCTGTAGCACAGCGCGACGGAGACGGGAATGTAGTTTATCATCTGCAGCAGGTAGCGCCAGTCGAGCAGCACGTACTGCCAGACGTGATAGAAGCAGAAGAGCAGCACGGACACGGCGTAGGCCGCCAGGCGGCCCCTGCGGCGCACCGTGCCGAAGAGCAGCCCGCGGAAGAGGGGCTCTTCGACCATCGGGGCGAGGAGCACGGCAACGGCGAACATGCGGTTCGCCCCCTCGGAGGCGAGCTCCGCCACGGCGTCGTTGTTCGCGGTGCTGCCCGCGGTCATGCCGAACAGCAGCAGGACAAGGGCGAAGGCCCAGCTGAGCAGATAGTCCGTCGCCAGGCCGGAGACGAGCGCGAGCAGGCTCTGACCAGGGCGGTCGAGCAGCGCATCGAAGCTGCGGCGCAGGTATTTGCCGAGGAATATCAGCGTGAAGCCCACGCCGATGATGTACCAGGCCACATTCATCGTGACTCCGGGCGAAATCACGCCCAGCACTGCGAGGTAGGTGAGCAGCAGCGGGAGCAGCACGGCGTGCACGGGCAGGTAAATTGCCGCGGCCAGCGCCTCCCGACGGGTCATAAGCTCTTCAAAGCCGCGCGGGGCGCGGGGAAGGTTCGTGTTGTTTTCCATCAGCCCTCTAACTTCCTCTTGAGCTCATAGAGCAGGTTCATCGCCTCTATGGGCGACATGGTGTCCAGCGATGCGGAGCGTATGGCCTCCGCGGCCTCGCTTTCGGCGGCGTTGGCGAGCGAGAGCTGCCCGTCCTCCGCCGGGGCGGCGGGAGCTGCGACCGTGGCGGAGGTGAGCTCCGCGAGGTATTCCCTCGCGCGGGAGACCACCTGCTCCGGCACGCCGGCGAGCTTGGCGACCTCGATGCCGTAGCTCTCGTCCGCGGCGCCGCGGACTATCTTGCGCAGGAAGATGAGCTTGCCGCCCTGTTTCCTCGCGGTGATGTAGTAGTTGCGCACGCCCTTCACGCTGCCCTCCAGCGCGGTGAGCTCGTGATAGTGCGTGGCGAACATCGTCTTTGCGCCGAGCCGCCGCCCGGCGCAGTATTCGAGCACGGCGCGGGCTATGGCCATCCCGTCGTAGGTGGAGGTGCCGCGGCCTATCTCGTCGAGGATGATGAGGCTGTTCTTCGTGGCGCAGCGGAGGATCTCCGCAACCTCGGTCATCTCGACCATGAACGTGCTTTGCCCGGCGGAGAGGTCGTCGGACGCGCCGATGCGCGTGAACACGCGGTCCACCACGCCAATGGAGGCCGACTTCGCCGGCACAAAGGAGCCGATCTGCGCCATGAGCACTATGAGCGCCGTCTGGCGCATGTACGTGCTCTTGCCGGCCATGTTGGGGCCGGTTATCACGGCCACGCGGTCGTCCGCCCCGCCGAGCAGCGTGTCGTTCGGGACGAAGAGCGTGTCCTTCTGCGTGAGCTCCACCACGGGGTGCCGCCCCTCGCTTATCGCTATCGCGCCGGAGAGGTCTACCTCCGGGCAGGTGTAGTTATTGCGGGAGGCCACCTCGGCGAGGGAGCAGAGCGCGTCCAGCTCCGCCACGGCCTCCGCGCTGCGCTTTATGCGCTCCACGCGCCCGGCCACGCTCACGCGCAGCTCGGTGAAAAAGCCGTATTCGAGCTCGCAGACGCGCTCGCGCGCCCCGGTGAGCTCGGTTTCGAGCTCCTTGAGCTCCGGCGTGAAGTAGCGCTCGTTTGAAACGAGGGTCTGCTTGCGTATATACTCCGGCGGGAGCTCCACGGCCCCGGCGGAGTTCGGCACGTCGATGTAATAGCCGAAAACCTTGTTGTATCCGACCTTGAGCTTCTTTATCCCGGTGCGCTCGCGCTCGCGCGCTTCGAGCTCGGAGACGAGCTTCGCGCCGTTGTCGCGGATGTTGCGCAGGCGGTCGACCTCCTCCGAGTAGCCGCTGCGGAGTATGCCGCCCTCGCGGACGGAGAAGGGGGGATCGTCGCATATCGCGCGCTCGATGTCGGAGCGCACGTCGTCGAGCGTGTCGATCTCCGCCGCCTGGCGGAGCAGGGCGGACGAGCAGCCGGAGAGCAGCCGGCGGAGCTCCGGGAGCTGCGCGCAGCACTCGCCGAGCGCGGCGAGGTCGCGCCCGTTCGCCGAGCCGAACACCGCGCGGCTGACGAGGCGCTGCATGTCCCCTATTCCTCCGAGCGTGCGTATGAGCTCCTGCCGCAGCACGTTGGCCCCGTGCAGCTCGCTCACGGCGGAGAGCCGCCGCTTTATCGCCACCGGGGAGAGCAGCGGGCGCTCCACCCACGAGCGCAGCAGCCGCCCGCCCATGGGCGTTTTGGTGCGGTCGAGGACCCAGAGCAGGCTGCCGCGCTTTTCGCCCGTGCGCTGGTTTTCCGTCAGCTCGAGGCTGCGGCGCGCGGAGTAGTCGAGCTCCATATATTTCCCGCCCTCGAAGAGGTCGATGGAGTCGATGTTGGAAAGGTCGCATTTCTGCGTCTCTTTTATATATCTCAGCAGCGCGCCGCAGGCCTTCACCGCCGCGGCGCTGCCGCCGAGGCCGGTTTCGTCCACGTCCTGCGCGTTGAACTGCTCGCAGAGCGCCGCAGCCGCGGCCATGTAGTCAAAGCGGCCCCCGTCCGGCTCGAGCAGGCAGTCCAGCCGCCGCCGGAGGAAGGAGCAGACGCTCTCGTCGGCCGCCGCGCCCTCGCTCAGCACGGCCTCGCGCGGGGAAAAGCGCGCGAGCTCGTTCCCGATGTGCGACACGCAGTCCTCCGAAAAGGCCGCGGCGCAGAATTCGCCCGTGGACACGTCGCAGAACGCCGCCGCGCCGGACACCGCGTCGAGGTATACGGAGCAGACATAGTTGGAGCGGCCCTCCTCGAGCATTGAGCTCTCCGTCACCGTGCCGGGGGTTATCACGCGTATCACGTCCCGCTTCACAAGGCCCTTGGCCAGCGCGGGGTCCTCCATCTGCTCGCAGACGGCGACCTTGTAGCCCTTGGCGATCAGCCGGGCGATATACGCCTCCGCCGAGTGGTAAGGCACGCCGCACATGGGCGTCTGCTCCTCGGCGGGCTTGCCGCGGTCGCGCGTGGTCAGCGCGAGGTCGAGCTCCTTCGCGGCCTTCTTGGCGTCCTCGTCGAAGAGCTCATAGAAGTCGCCCAGGCGGAAAAGCAGCAGGCAGTCGCCGTACTGGCTCTTTATCTCGTTGTACTGCGCCTTCATCGGCGTCAGTTCCGCCATACTCAGTCCTCCTGTATCTCGCCGTAGAGCGCCCAGGTGTTCCACCCGGTGATTTTCGCGTTTATGAAGCGGCCGATGAGCTCCGCGCCGCCCTTCAGGTGCACCAGCCGCCCGCCGTTCGTGCGGGCGGAGAGGTTGTATCCGTCCCGCCCGGTCTCCCCGTCCACGAGGACGCGGAGCGTTTTCCCGGCGTAGGCGGCGTGCTTTTCGCCGGAGATGGAGTTCGAGAGCTCCACGAGCTCGTCGAACCACACCTGCTTTTCCTCCCTTGACACGGGGTCCGGCAGCTTCGCCGCGGGCGTGCCCTCGCGCGGGGAGAAGATGAAGGTGAACATGGCGTCGTACCCCACCTCGCGCACGAGGGAGAGCGTCTCGTCAAAGTCTGAGCGCGTTTCGCCGGGGAAGCCGACGATGATGTCCGTGGTGAGCACGATGTCCGGCATCAGCTCGCGCGCCGTGCGCACCTCCTCGAGGTATTTTTCGCGCCCGTAGTGCCGGTTCATGGCCTTCAGGATGCGGTTGGAGCCGGATTGGACGGGCAGGTGGATGTGCTTGGCGCACTTTTCGCACTCCGCCATGGTGCGGAAGAGCTTTTCCGTGGCGTCCCGCGGGTGGCTGGTCATGAAGCGTATAAGGAAGTCGCCGGGGATGTCGTTTATCGCGCGTATCAGGTCCGCGAAGTCGCGCCCCTCGTCCAGGTCGCGGCCGTAGCTGTTCACGTTCTGCCCGAGCAGTGTGATGTCCTTATACCCCGCCTCCACGAGCGAGCGGGCCTCCGCCACCACGTCGTCAAACCGGCGCGAGCGCTCGCGCCCGCGGACGTAGGGCACGATGCAGTAGGTGCAGAAGTTGTTGCAGCCGTACATGATGGAGAGCCAGGCCTTTACGGAGCCGCTTCGCCGGACGGGCAGCCCCTCGGCCACCACGCCGTCGCTGTCTTCAACGGCGAACACGCGCTTTTTCGTATCCCTCGCGCGCTTATAAAGCTCCGGAAAGCGCCAGAGCTCGTGCGGGCCGAATACGAGGTCCACAACGCGGAAGCTCTGCTTGAGCTTCTCCGCCATATGGGGCTGCTGCACCATGCAGCCGCAGACCGCGACGAGCAAATTCGGGTTCTTCGCCTTGGCGTGCACGAGCGCGCCCACGTTGCCGAGGATGCGCATCTCCGCGTGCGCGCGCACGGCGCAGGTGTTTATGACTATCAGGTCGGCCTCGTTCTCGTCCGCGGTGAAGCCGAAGCCCATCAGCTCTATGTATCCGCGCAGCTCCTCGCTGTCCGCCTCGTTCTGCTGGCAGCCGTAAGTGTCAACGTAGGCGAGCGGCGCCCTTCCCGCGCGCTCGTTCCCGGAGCGTATATCAAAGCATATGTCCCGCTGCCGCGTGAGCTCGGCGGAGGGGATCTCAACTCGTGTGTAAGCCATGTGGCCTCCTTGGGGCAGTCGTTATATTGAGCGGTCACGCCGCATCGGGTTATTTTATCATTTTATTCTGGAAAGTTCAATAATTTTGATATATAATGAGTCGATTCGAAAGCGGGCGGAGCGCTCCGTCCGCAGCGGCGCGAAACATACCTATACCCTGCTAAAGCGGACGGAGCGCTCCGCCCATTGAGGTGCATCATGCCAAGGATAAACATACTCTCACCCTTCGTCGCGGACCTGATAGCCGCCGGCGAAGTCGTCGAGCGCCCGGCCTCCGCCGTGAAGGAGCTCATCGAAAACTCCCTCGACGCCGGGGCGCGGAACATAACGGTTGAAATACGCGGCGGCGGCGCGGAATACCTCCGCGTGACGGACGACGGCTGCGGCATGTCCGCCGAGGACGCCGGGATAGCCTTCCTCCGGCACGCGACGAGCAAGCTGCGCGACGAGCGCGGGCTCGAGGCCATCGGGACCCTCGGCTTCCGCGGCGAGGCGCTCGCGGCGATAAGCAGCGTCTCGCACGTCGAGCTGCTGACGCGCGAGCGCGGCGCACAGAGCGGCACGCGCGTGGCCCTCGACGCCGGCGAGATAGCCGAGATGGGCGAGGCAGGCTGCCCCGAGGGGACGACGATGATAGTCCGCGGGCTCTTTTACAACACGCCGGCCAGGCTGAAGTTCATGAAGTCGGACAGGGCCGAGGGCGCCGCCTGCGTCCAGGCCGCGCTGCGCTGCGCGCTCGGCCGGCCGGACGTGTCCGTCCGCTGCATAAAGGACGGCAAGGAGGAGTTTTTCACGCCGGGGGACGGCCGCGCGGAGAGCGCGGTGTACACCCTCCTCGGGCGGGACCTCGCGGCCTCGCTCGCCGCCGTCTCCTCGGGCGGGGAGGGCGGGATCGGGGTCACCGGCTTCGCCAGCGCGCCCGGCACCGGGCGCGGCAGCCGCGGCGCGCAGTACTTCTTCTGCAACGGGAGGTACATCCGCTCGCAGCTCCTGCAGGCCGCGGTGGAGCAGGCGTACAAAAATTCCATGCTCACCGGGCGCTTCCCCGCCTGCGTGATATACCTCGACATCTCCGCCGCCGCCGTGGACGTGAACGTGCACCCGGCGAAGACCGAGGTGAAGTTTTCGGACGAGCGGCGCGTGTTCGACGCGGTGCACTACGCCGTGCTCGGCGCGATAGAGGCCCCCGCGGCCGCGCCGCCGCCGGCGGTCGAGGCCTCGGAGCCGAAGCTCTATTCCGCCACGCGGCCGGAGCGCTCCACCTTCCGGGTGGAGGACACCTCCGCGCCCTATCAGACGCGGCTGGACCTCTCGTCCCGGGGCGCGCCGCGCGTAGGAACGCCAGCGGGGGGCGGCGGTTCGCCATTCCGAGCCGCGCAGGACCGCCGCGAAGCCGCCGGAGGGCAGCCTGGGAGCTTCCATCCGCCCGCCGCGTGGGCGCCGCCGCGGCGCGCCGCCGCTGCCTGGCCGGAGGAGCTGAAAAACGGCGAAGGGCGCATCCGGGAGCCTGAAACCGTGCCCGTCACGCCGGAAAGCGCCCTAAAGGCGCCCGAAAGCCCGTCCCCGGCCGCGGATGCGGCGGCTGACGAGCCCGTAAGGCTCATCGGCGAGGCCCTCGGGCTCTATATAATAGCCCAGCGCGGCGGCGAGCTGATAATAATAGACAAGCACGCCGCCCACGAGCGGATTATTTTCGACCGGATTTCAAAAAACGGCGCGGGGGTCATGAGCCAGACGCTCATGGAGCCGGTGCCGCTCACGCCGCCGCGCGAGCTTGCGGAGGTCATCGGCGCGAATCTGGAGCTCCTTTCCGGGCTCGGGTTTGAGATAGAGAGCTACGGCGAGGGGGCCTTCATCCTCCGCAGCGCGCCCTGCGAGCTCGACGAAAAAGAGGCCGCCGCCTCGGTGGAGGAGATCGCCGAGGGGCTCGAGCGCTCCGGCAGGGTCACGGCGCGCTCGGAGCGCGAGGAGGCGCTGAAAACGGTGGCCTGCAAGGCCGCGATAAAGGCCGGGCGCTCCTCCGAGCCGGAGGAGCTGCTGCGCCTGGCGGAGGCCGTCTGCCGCGGGGAGATAACCACCTGCCCGCACGGCCGCCCGGTGGCCTGGACGCTCACGCGCCGGGATCTCGACAGGCAGTTCAAGCGCATAGTCTGAGCGGCCCTCCGCCACCGTGAAAAGAAAAAGAAAAGCGCGGGGGCGGAAAGCCCCCGCGCCGTCCGGCGGGAATCACTTGTGGTAGTAGAGCACGCCCATGCACCAGGGGCCGCAGTGGCCGCTTATCGTGCAGCCTGCGCGGTTGTTATAAACCTCCGCGAAGGGCTGGCACTCGAGGACGGTCTGCCTCAGGCGCCGGCGCACATCGTCCGGCAGGCCGGAGTCTGTTATGAACACCCGGCGCAGGTCGATGTCGTCCCGGCCCTGAAGGCGGTCGCGGATGTACTGGTGGTAGGCGGCCTCGATCTTGCCGCGATATTTTTTGGCGACACCCATCTTGCCGTCATGCACCTCTATGCAGGGCTTGATGCCGAGCAGGTTCGCGCCGAGAGCCTGGACCGCGGTGCAGCGCCCGCCGCGGCGCAGATAGTCGAGGGTGTTGAGCACGAAGCTGACGTCCATCTTCGGCACGAGCGACTCGATTTCGGCGACGATCTCCTGCGGCCCTGCGCCGCCGGAGGCCATGATGGCTGCGTCGAGCACGAGCTGGCCGTACCCAGTGGAGAGGTTCAGCGAGTCCACCACATAGACGCTGCCCACCTCCTCCGCCGCCAGGCGCGCGTTCGCGCAGGTGACGGAGAGCTCGCTGGAGAAGGCGACGTGCACAACGGCGTCGCATTCTTCAAGGCACTCGCGCCAGCCGTCCGCGTAGTCGGCGACTGTGCTGGCGGCTGTGCCGCAGAGCTTGCCGGTGGCCTGCGTGTAGGCGTAAAGGTCGTCGGGCGTTATATCTATCCCGTCGCGCAGCGCCTCGCCGTCCCTCACGATGTAGAGAGGGAAAATCCTGATGCCATAGCGGTCAATAAATTCCTGCGGCAGGTCGCAGGTGCTGTCGGCAGTGATTTTTACTTTCACGGAGCAGTCTCCTTTCGTAAATCGGCACCATATTACCACATCGTTTCTCAGAATGGAAGTGCGTTTATACATGCAGGGGCAAATTGTAGTAATAACCGGACCGACGGCAACGGGGAAGACCCGCCTCGGCATCATGCTCGCCCGGGAGCTCGGCGGCGAGATCGTCTCGGCGGATTCGATGCAGATTTACCGCGGCATGGACATCGGGACGGCCAAGCCCACGAGCGAGGAGCTCGCCGCCGCGCCGCACCACCTGATAGACGTGGCGGAGCCGTCGGAGAACTGGAGCGTCTCGCGCTGGACCGAGGCCGCCGACGCTGCCTGCGTTGACATACTCTCCCGCGGGAAGAGGCCCATAGTCGTCGGCGGCACGGGGCTATATATCGACTCGCTCGTGCAGGGACGCTCCTTCGCCGCGCGGGAGGAGGACGGCGGGTGCCGCCGCGAGCTGGAGGAGAGGTACGATGAGATAGGAGGCGAGGCCATGCTCCGCGAGCTCTCCCAGCTCGACCCGGAGCGGGCCGCGAAGCTGCACGCGAACGACAAAAAGCGCATAGTGCGCGCGTATGAGATATACCTGCTCACGGGCAGGCCGATGAGCGAGCACGACGCAGAGACCCGAGCGAGGCCGCCGAGGTACGACGCGGCGGTGATCGCCCTCGACTACGCCGACCGCGCGGAGCTCTACCGGCACATAGACGCGCGGGTGGACGCCATGGCGGCCGCGGGGCTGTTCGGCGAGGTGCGCTCACTGCTCTCGTGCGGGCTGGACGCGTGCTGCACGGCGATGCAGGCAATCGGCTACAAGGAGGCCGCCGCCGCGATACGCGGAGAGATATCGGAAGCGGAGGCCGTGGAGCTCATAAAGCGCGGCACGCGGCGCTATGCCAAAAGGCAGCTTACCTATCTTCGAGCGAAGCCGGAGGTGCACTGGATACGCTGGGATGCCGAGCCCGATTTTGCCGGGGCGCGGCGGGATTCGACAATTTTCCTTGCCGGGCGCGGTATAAGATAGTCGGGCAGGACACGCTTCGCGCAGCTTGGCGGGGCGCGTTTTGTTAAAAATCACTATTTAACGGAGCGCCCTGATGTGGTATTATGTAAATCAGCCGCTCCGGCAAGGAGCGAGAGAAATGGAAAAGCAGAAAAATCTCCAGGATACCTTCCTCAACCGCGCGAGAGCCGAGCGCGTGCCGCTTACGCTGTTTTTGATGAACGGCTTCCAGCTCCGGGGCGTGCTCCGGGCGTTTGACAGCTTCACCGTCGTACTCGACTCGGACGGGAAGCAGCAGCTCATTTACAAGCATGCGATCTCTACCATCGCGCCGGCGCGCAGCGTGGACCTCGGGGAGGCGGATACATAAGCCGGCGCGCGGGGGGCTTCGCCTCCGTGGTGCTGGGCGTCGTGGCCCTGGCGGGGGCGGCCTATCTGGCGGCGCCGCTGCTCCCGGGCGGCGCTGCGGCCTACCGCACGGCGGAGGTGACGCGCGTTTCGGTAACCGTGACGGCGGAGGCGGAGGGCGTCGTGCTCCGTGAGGAGCAGCGGCTCAGCTCGGATGACGCCTATCTGCTTGTGACGGCGCGGGACGGCGAGCGCCTCGCCGCGCGCGGGCGGATCGCGATAGAGTGCCTGACGGCGGAGAACTACGCCGCCGCGCTGGGCCGGCCGGCGGACGGCGCCGCGCCGTCCACGGCCGGTGAGGCGGTCATCGCCCTTGCGGAGGCGGTTTACGGCCCGGCGGGGAGCGTTGACGCCGCGCTCGGCGCGCTCGAGGCCCGGCTCTCCGGCGGTGAGAGCGCCGGGCAGGAGTCCGCAGAGCCGCCGGGGAACGTCATAGCGGCCGCGGAGCCGGGACTGTTCACGCTGTACGCGGACGGGCTCTCGGGCCTGGCAGCGGAGGACTGCGGTACGCCGAGGGAGCTGTCGGCCCTGCTCGCCTCCCCCGTCCCCGCCGCGCCGGAGGGCGCCTTCGGCACGCTTGTCACGGGAGTGCAGTGGCGCTTCGCCGCGCTGATAGACGAGGAGGCGGCTTCGACGCTCTCCGCGGGGGACCGCGCGGAGCTCACGCTGCCGGAGGGGGAGTTCACCGCGCGGGTGGAGAGCGTGTCGCAGCCGGAGGGCGGCGAGCGCGCCGTCATATTCTCCTGCGCGGAGCGGCAGGAGCTGGTCGCGGACGTGAGGTTTGCCGCGGCGGAGCTGCTCGTGACGCGCTCCGAAGGGCTGTTTGTCCCCGCGGAGGCCCTGCACGAGCGCGGGGGAGAGTATTACGTCCTGACCGAAGGCCCCGCAGGGGCGGAGGAGACGGCGGTGACGCCCGTCTGCGAGTACGGCTCCGGCTGGCTTGTGGAGTCGGAGGCCCTGAGGGAGGGCAGCGAGGTGCTGCTGCCGGAATGAAGTCGATATTCGGCCCAGTATATAAAAAGAGGGTATGATATATGTCGATAGCTGAAAATGTCGCCGCCATCCGCTCCCGGATCGCCGCGGCGGCCGGGGACAGGCGCGTGCTGCTCGTGGCAGCGAGCAAGATGAACGGGGCGGAGGCCGTGCGCGAGGCCATAGCCGCCGGGGTGGACGCCTGCGGCGAAAACCGCGTGCAGGAGCTGGTGGAGAAGAATGCCCAGGGGGCGTACGCCGGTGCGCCGCTGCATTTTATCGGCCACCTGCAGAAAAACAAGATAAAATACCTCGTCGGCGTCGCGGATCTGATCGAGTCCGTGGACTCCGAGGAGCTGCTGCGCCTTATTGACGCCAGGGCTCTGAAGCTGGGCGTCACCCAGGACGTGCTGCTCGAGGTGAACATAGGCGGCGAGGCGGCCAAGAGCGGCTTTGACCCCGCGGCCCTGCCGGCGGCACTGGAATTTTGTGGCACATTGTCCGCCGTGAGGGTCCGCGGGCTCATGGCCATACCGCCCGCGGCAGAAATTCCCGGCGCATCGAGGCCATATTTTGCCGCGATGCGCGAGCTTTATGTTGACATCGGGGCAAAAAAATACGATAATGTCAGCATGGACTTTTTGTCCATGGGCATGAGCGGCGATTTCGAGGATGCCATAAGAGAGGGCGCTAACATGGTCCGCGTCGGCTCCGCCATCTTCGGGCCGCGGAATTACGGCACGAGCGCTTCAACTGGAGAAGGGTGACACATGGGCTTTTTTGATGAACTGAAAAAACTTACCCGTCCCTACGACGACGAGGACGAATTTTTCTCGGAGGGGGAGGTGCCGGTCTCCGGCCAGGACGGAGAGGGAGCCCAGGACGGCAGGACAAGCTTCTTCGACGAGGGCGGGGACAGCTCCGCCTATTCCGGCGCGCCCGTCCAGCGCGTGAACCACCCGGCGCCGCGGCGTGAGCGCGCGGCTAAGGGTTCCAGCCGCGTGGTGAACATCGGCTCGAGCCAGCAGCAGGTGGTGCTTGTAAAGCCCGCGAAGTTTGAGGAGGCGGCGGAGATAGCCGACCACCTCCGGCAGAAGCACACGGTTGTGCTCAACCTTGAGGCGGCGGACAAGGTCACGGCGAGAAGGCTGGTTGACTTCCTGTCCGGCGCGGCGTATGTACAGGAGGGGAATCTGAAACGTGTCTCATCGGACACGTTCTTGATAACCCCGTGCAGCGTCGGGCTCACGGGCGACCTCGCGGATGAAATAGAAAACAGCGGCTTCACATTCTAAGGGGCCGATTTTCGAGGCAAGGGAAGGAGATAACTGATATGACTCCCCAGGATATCAGAGAGAGAACTTTTGAAAAGGCCGTTTTCGGCGGCTACGACATGGGCGACGTTGACGACTTCCTCGAGGACGCCGCTGTGGAGCTCGAGAACGTCCAGAAGGAAAATGCGACGCTCAAGGCCAAGATGAAGGTCCTTGTGGACAAAATAGAAGAGTACCGCGCCAGCGAGGACGCCATGCGCCTCACGCTGCTCAGCGCGCAGAAGCTCTCCGCCCAGATCGAGGCGGACGCGAGGGCTCGTGCGGAAAAGACCCTGGCCGACGCCGAGACTGCCGCAAGGAGCGGACTGGAGGCCATCAGGAACGAGACCGAGCGCGAACAGCAGCGGCTGAAGGACGCCAAGGCGTCTTTCGCCAGGTTTTTCGAGGAGGCGAGGGCGCTGTGCTCCCGCCAGCTCGACTATCTGGACCGCGCCTCCTCCGCGCTGCCCGCGCAGGGGGACGACCGCGCGGTGGACGCGGCGGTAAAGAGCATAGAGGCCTCCGTCGCCCGGATGCCGGACGAGCCCGACCCGCGAATAGACATAAGCCCGGAGCTGGGCAAAGGCGGCTCGCAGACCCCGGCCGACGATGTGACGCACCTCTTCTCCATCGGGGGACAGGGCTGAGGCACCTAAAGCGGGGCGCGCGGCGGCGCAGCCCCGCGAGCGCTTTTATTAAGACAACAAAGACGAGGGAGATAGACAGACAATGGACTACAATTCCACGGTAAACCTTCCGAAAACAGACTTTCCCATGCGTGCCGCGCTGCCCAAGCGCGAGCCCGACATGCTTAAAGAGTGGTACGACCTCGACCTCTACCACGAGATGCTGAAAAAGAACGAGGGCAGGCCCGTTTTCAACCTGCACGACGGCCCCCCGTTCTCCAACGGCATGATCCACATGGGCACCGCGCTGAACAAGTGCCTGAAGGACTTCATAACGCGCTATAAGTCCATGTCCGGCTATAACGCCATATACTACCCCGGCTGGGACAACCACGGGATGCCCATCGAGAGCGCAATCATCAAGGAGCAGAAGCTCAACCACAAGGAGATGACCACCGCCGAATTCCGCGACGCCTGCCACGAGTTCGCGCAGCATTATGTGGACGTGCAGCGCGACCAGTTCAAGCGCCTCGGCTGCCTCGGCGAGTGGGACCACCCCTATCTCACCATGGACCCGAAGTTCGAGGCGGAGGAGATCCGCATCTTCGGCGAGATGTACAAGAAGGGCTATATCTACCGCGGCAAGAAGCCGGTCTACTGGTGCCCGCACGACGAGACAGCCCTCGCCGAGGCCGAGATCGAGTACGCCGAGGACCCCTGCAAGTCCATCTACGTCAAGTTCAAGATCAAGGACGACCACGGCAAGCTCGGCAAATACTGCGACCTGAACAGCCTCTATTTCCTCATCTGGACCACCACGACCTGGACCATCCCCGGCAACCTCGCCATCTGCCTCGGGCCCGACTTCGACTACGTCCTCGCCAAGGCCCCGAACGGGGAAGTGTATATCATTGCCAAGGAGCTCATGGCCCGCGTGGCCGAGGTGGGCAAGGTGGAGGGCTTCGAGGTCCTTGCCGAGATGAAGGGCGCGGAGTTCGAATTCATGACCGCCACCCACCCGCTGATCGGCCGCGACAGCATCATCATCCTCGGCGACCACGTCACGCTGGACGCCGGCACCGGCTGCGTACACACCGCGCCGGGCCACGGCCAGGAGGACTATGAGATCTGCCGCAAGTACGACGCCGAGGGCAAGGTGCACATCGGCATGACCGTCCCCGTGGACGACCACGGCCGCATGAACGAGGAGGCCGGGAAGTACTGCGGCCTGACCACCGACGAGGCCAACGAAGCCATCTTCGCCGACCTGCAGGACTGCGGCGCGCTCTATGCCTCCGAGGACATCATCCACCAGTACGCGCACTGCTGGCGCTGCAAGAGCCCCATACTCTACCGCGCGACCGACCAGTGGTTCTGCTCGGTGGACGCCTTCAAGGACGAGGCCTGCGCCGCCTGCGACAACGTTAAGTGGATGCCCGAATGGGGCCACGACCGCATGATAGCCATGATCCGCGAGCGCTCCGACTGGTGCATCTCCCGCCAGCGCCGCTGGGGGCTGCCGATACCCGTTTTCTACTGCGCCGACTGCGGCAAGCCCGTCTGCACGGACGAGACAATAAAGTCCGTGTACGACATCTTCCGCCAGCGCGGCTCCAATGCCTGGTTCGAGCTGGACGCCGTGGACCTTCTGCCCGAAGGCTATGCCTGCCCGCACTGCGGCGGCAAGAGCTTCACCAAGGAGACCGACACGCTGGACGGCTGGTTCGACTCCGGCAGCACGCATATCGCCTCCATGGAGCTCGACAGCCCGGGCCGCTGGCCCGCCGAGATGTATCTCGAGGGCGGCGACCAGTTCCGCGGCTGGTTCCAGAGCAGCCTGCTCGTGGGCGTGGCCGTGAAGGGCGCGGCGCCGTATACCTCCTGCCTCTGCCACGGCTGGACCGTCGACGGCGAGGGCAGGGCCATGCACAAGAGCCTCGGCAACGGCGTTTACCCCGACGAGCTCATCCCGAAGTACGGCGCGGACCTCATCAGGCTCTGGGCCGCAAGCACGGACTACCGGCTCGACGTGCGCTGCTCGGACGCCATATTCAAGCAGCTCTCCGACAAATATCTCAAGATACGCAACACTGCGCGCTATATCCTCGGCAACCTCAACGGCTTTGACCCGGATAAGGACGCCGTGGCGCTTGAGGACATGCCCGAGCTCGACCGCTGGGCGCTCTCAAGGCTCGACAAGCTCATCGAGCGCTGCCTTGCGGCGTATGAGCGCTATGAGTTCTTCACCGTGACGAGCTCCGTCCACAGCTTCTGCGTGCTGGATATGTCCAACTTCTATCTCGACGTTATAAAGGACCGCCTCTATTGCGACGGCGAGGACAGCCTCTCCCGCCGCAGCGCCCAGACTGCGATCTACACCATCCTGGACGCCATGGTGCGCCTGCTCGCGCCGCTGCTGGCCTTCACCTCCAACGAGATCTGGCAGGCCATGCCGCACACCAAGGGCGCGGATGCGCGCCACGTCATGCTCAACGACATGCCCGAGTGCGACAGCGCGCGCAGGCTCAGCGCCGAGGCGGAGCTGAAGTGGGACAACCTCATGCGCATCCGCGACGATGTGAACAAGGCCCTTGAGCTCGCCCGCGCGGAAAAGCTCATCGGCAAGCCGCTGGACGCCAAGGTCACCGTCTCCGTCTCCGAGGAGGCGCGCGCCGCCTGGGACAGCGTGAAGGACGCGCAGCTCGACAAGCTCTGCATAGTCTCCGAGCTCTCCGAGGGGGACGCCGGGGGCGGCTTCGCCGGCGAGGAGATGCCGGGCATCACCATAAAGGTCGAGCCCAGCGAACTGCCCAGGTGCCCGCGCTGCTGGACGCATGACGCCGGCATCGGCTCCGACAGCGAGCACCCCGAGCTCTGCCCCCGCTGCGCGGCGGCCATAAAGAAATAAACGTATCTGCCCAGGCGCCCGCCCCGGGCGCCGAAAAGGGAGGCAAGCGCAAATGTATTACGCTCTGGCAGTGGTCCTCGTGCTGATACTGGACCAGTGGCTGAAATACTGGGTGACAATTAACATCGTGCTGAACACCGGCTCGCGCGAGCTGATACCGGGCATCGTCAGCCTTGTGAACATCCACAACTCCGGCGCCGCCTTCGGCATACTCGACAGCGGCGACTGGCGCTGGGCCTTCGTGGCCATAGCGGTGGTTTTCACCGCCTTCGCCGTCTATGCGCTGAAAAAGGGCCTGATACAGCACGCCATCGGCCGCTGGGCCATGGTGGGCGTGCTCGCCGGCGCGATCGGCAACTGCATCGACCGCGTGCTCTTTGGCTATGTCGTGGACATGTTCAAGCTCGAATTTATGAACTACGCCATATTCAACGTGGCGGACATGTTCATATCCTGCTGCGGAGTGCTCTTCTGCCTGTATATCATCTTCAGCGGAAGCGGAAAGAAGGCGGAGGCAGCGGAAGCGGAGGCCTCCGGCGCTCACAGCCGCCGGAAAGCCAAATCCGCCCGCGGCGCGGCGGCAAAGGCCCGCCCGCGCGGCGGAGAGAGCGCGGCGGAGCGCGAGGAGCGCCCGGCCCCGGCGCGCTTTGAGCGCGCGAAGGACGACGCGCGGACCTATACCCCGCGCAAGGCCGGCGAGGCGGCGGCGGAGCGCAGCGAAGCGCCCCGGAAGGCCCCGGCGCGCCCCGCGTCCGCGGCGCAGGCCGCGGCGGGGACGCGGAGCGAGGCCGCATCAAGGCCGGCGCCCCAGGCCCCGGCCCAGGCCGACCCCTTCGCCGAGTGGGAAAAGGCGGCGGCAAGCGCGCCCCCGGCGGAGAAAAAGCCGGCCGGGAGCCAGAAAAAGGACGGCGAGGAGTTCTCGCTTGAGGACATCCTGGCGGAGTTCGGCTCAAAATGAGCGGGAAAATATCTGTAACGGCACAGGAGAGCGGCGAGAGGATCGACGCTCTCCTCTCGCGCTGTGTGGAGGGGCTCACGCGCTCCGCCGCGCAGCGGCTGATAGAGTCCGGGCTTGTCACGTCGGACGGCGCGAGCGTAAAAAAAAGCGCGCGCACCCGCGCGGGCTCGGAATACATCGTGGAGCTGCCGGAGACGGAGGCCGCCGGCGCGCCGGAGCCGCAGGACATAGCGATAGACGTGGTGTACGAAGACTCCGACCTCATCGTGGTGAACAAGCCGAGGGGCATGGTGGTTCACCCCGCGCCGGGGCACCCGGACGGGACGCTGGTGAACGCGCTGATGAACCACTGCGCGGATTCGCTCTCCGGGATCGGGGGCGAGCTGCGCCCCGGCATCGTGCACCGGATAGACCGTGACACCTCCGGGCTGATAGTGGCGGCGAAGAACGACTTCGCTCACCTCGGCCTCTCCGCCCAGCTCGCCGACCACAGCCTGAGCCGAGTGTACGAGGCCGTGGCCCGCGGGCGCTTCCGGGACGACGCCGGGACTGTTGACGCGCCCATAGGCCGCTGCCCCACGGACCGCAAGAAGATGGCCGTCACCGAGCGCAATTCGCGTGCCGCGGTGACGCACTGGGAGGTCATAGCCAGGTATGAGGGCTATACGCACGTCCGCTGCCGGCTGGAGACGGGGCGGACGCACCAGATCCGCGTCCACATGGCGTATATAGGCCACCCGCTGCTCGGCGATGAGCTCTATTCCCGCGCAAAAAAGCCGGAAAAGGGCCTGACGGGCCAGTGCCTGCATGCGAGGACGATTGAATTCACGCACCCGAGGACGCTCGAGCGCATGAGCTTCACGACGGAGCTGCCGGAGTATTTCCGGGCGGTCCTCGCCCGGCTCGGGCCGGAAATCGGATAAGGAGATGCTGAAAATGGATTACAACGCCGCCGCGCTGAAAATGCACAGCGAGCACCGCGGAAAGATAGAGATAAGGGGCAAGGTGGGCGTGAAAACGCGCGACGACCTCTCCACGGCGTACACCCCCGGCGTGGCCGAGCCCTGCCGGCGCATCGCCGCCGACCCGGCCGCGGCGTATGAGTACACCTCAAAGGGCAGCATGGTCGCCGTGGTGACGGACGGCTCCGCCGTGCTCGGCCTCGGCGACATCGGGCCGCTCGCCGCCCTGCCGGTGATGGAGGGCAAGGCGCTGCTCTTCAAGGAGTTCGGAGGAGTGGACGCCGTGCCCATCTGCCTCGACGTGCACACGCCGGAGGAGATAATCGCGGCCGTGAAGGCCATCGCCCCGGCGTACGGGGGGATAAACCTTGAGGACATCGCCGCGCCGAAGTGCTTCGAGATCGAGTCCGCTCTGGAGAGCGCGCTGGACATACCCGTTTTCCACGACGACCAGCACGGCACGGCCATAGTCGTCGCCTCCGCGCTGAAAAACGCGCTGAAGGTGGCCGGGAAGTCGCTTGAAGATGCGCGGATAGTCCTGAACGGCCCCGGCGCGGCCGGGACGGCGATAACGAACATGCTGCTCAGTCTCGGCGCGGGGGACGTCACGGTC
The DNA here is from genome assembly GCA_018712985.1 of Candidatus Scatomorpha intestinavium. Lineage (GTDB taxonomy): Bacteria > Bacillota > Clostridia > Oscillospirales > Oscillospiraceae > Scatomorpha > Scatomorpha intestinavium. The sequence continues at coordinate 7,116 of DVGA01000042.1, read as the reverse complement.
TGTGACAGGCGCGGGGCGCTGTATCCCGGCCGCGAGGGGCTGACGGCTCATAAGGCCGCCCTCGCGGAGAAAACGAACCCGCGGCGCGTGTCCGGCCCGCTCGCAGCCGCGCTGCGCGGGGCGGACGTGTTTATCGGCGTCTCCTCCGGCAACGTTGTCACCGGGGACATGGTGCGCTCCATGGCGGAGCTGCCCATAGTCTTCGCCATGGCGAACCCGACGCCGGAGATACCCTACGACGAGGCACTCGCCGCCGGGGCGTACGTCATCGGGACCGGGCGGAGCGACTATCCTAACCAGATAAACAACGTGCTCGCCTTCCCGGGCGTGTTCCGCGGCTCGCTCTCCGTCCGCGCGCGGGACATAAACACGGCCATGAAGGCCGCGGCGGTGGACGCGCTCGCCGGGCTCATAGCGGCGGACGAGCTCTCGCCGATGAGGATAATACCTGACGCCTTTGACGGCCGTGTGGCGGACGCGGTGGCCGCCGCTGTTGCCGCCGCGGCGAGAGAGAGCGGGGCGGCGCGGCCGTGAGGGAGCTTTCTGCGGCAAGGATAACCGAGGCCGTGGCGCGGCTCTGCATAGAGGCGAACACCTGCCTGCCGGCGAGCGCCGAGGCCGCGCTGCGCGCCGCGCGGGAGGCGGAGTCCTGGCCGGCGGCGCGGGGGATACTCGAGGACCTCTGTTCGAACCTCGACATCGCGCGCGCCACGCGGCTGCCGATATGCCAGGACACGGGGCTTGTCACCGTATTTCTCGAGCTTGGGCAGGACGTGCACATCTCAGGCGGCGGGCTGGACGAGGCCGTGCAGGAGGGCGTCCGGCGCGGGTACGCGGAGGGCTATCTGCGCAAAAGCGTCGTGCGCGACCCGCTGCGGCGCGTGAACACCGGCGACAACACCCCGGCGGCGCTGAAGCTGCGCATAGTGCCGGGCGAGGGCGTCAGGATAACCGTCTCGCCCAAGGGCGCGGGCAGCGAGAACATGTGCCGGATAAAAATGCTCACCCCCGCAGAGGGCGAGGAGGGCGTCCGCCGCTTTGTGGTGGACACGGTGCTCTCCGCCGGGGGGAACCCCTGCCCGCCCACCGTTGTCGGCGTGGGCATCGGCGGAGGCTTCGACACCGTGGCCGCCATAGCGCGCGAGGCGCTGCTGCGCCCGGTGGGCGAACCGAACGCGGACGGATACTACGCGGCGATGGAGCGCGAGCTGCTCGCGGAGATAAACGCCTCCGGCCTCGGCCCCCAGGGCCTCGGCGGGAGGATGACGGCGCTGGCGGTGCACATAGAGGTGCGGCCGACGCACATTGCGATGCTGCCCGCGGCGGTGTGCATCTGCTGCCACGCCGACCGGCATGCGGAGGTGGAGCTGTGAGCGAGATTCTGAGGATAAGCGCCCCGCTGGACGCGGAAACCGCGCGCACGCTGCGCGCCGGGCAGCGCGTGGCGCTCTCGGGGACGATATACACGGCGCGGGACGCGGCGCACAGGCGGCTCTGCGAGCTGCTTGACGCCGGCGGCGAGCCGCCGTTCCCGCTCGAGGGTGCGGTGATATACTACTGCGGCCCGGCGGAGACGCCGCCGGGCAGGCCGATAGGCTCCGCGGGGCCGACGACGAGCTACAGGATGGACTCCTACGCGCCGAAGCTCATCGCCCTCGGGCTGAGGGGGATGATAGGCAAGGGCCCGCGTTCCCAGCCGGTGGCCGACGCGATGCGCGCCCACGGGGCCGTATATTTCGCCGCGACGGGCGGGGCCGGGGCGCTGATAGCAGGGTGTGTGGAGAAGTGCGAGGTCATCGCGTGGAGCGACCTCGGCGCGGAGGCCGTGCGCCGCCTGACCGTGCGCGACATGCCGCTCATCTGCGCCATAGACGCCGCCGGGGGCGACCTCTATGCCTCCGGCCCCGCTGCGTGCCGGGCCCAAACCGCACCCTGAGGCCACGGGCAACGCCCGGTGGCATAGCCAGGCTGCGCTTGGAGGCCGGCCAGCGGCCGGTGGCATAGCGCGGCCCAAAGGGCCGCGAAAAGGCAAAAAGAGGTCGTTCTGAAGGGTGAATGAGTTAATTGCATCGCCGACCGTGCGTTTGCTTCGCTTCGGTCGCGGCCACACTGCGTGTGGAGGCAGAGCGCCGCTTCGCGGCACTGACGGGTGGATTATGCGGGCCGTTAGTGCCGCGACCAACGGGAGCAATGCACGGTTTTGGTGGCAACTGTCATTCACCACTCGGGATGACCACGTAACAGAGCTGCTTTCGCGCCGCGAAGCGGCGCTCTGCCTCCAGGCGCAGCCTGGCTCCCGTTTCTTTGGGCAAGACCAAAGAAATGGGGTGGCAAAAGGGTTTGCAGGGGCTTTCGCCCCTGCATTTTTTGCGCTATTCGTCAAAAGCATAGGCGTTCAGCTCCTCGAAGTCGAGAAACTCCGACAGCGTCATCCCAAAGGCGTTCGCAACAAGATGCAGCGTCCTCACTCGCGGGTTGCGCGTCTCTCCCCGGACTATGTTGTCCAGGGTGGACTGCTTGACGCCGCTCATCGCCGCAAGGCGATTTATCGACCATCCGCGCTGCTGGCAGAGCGAGCGGATGCGGTGTACATAGAGCTCGTAGTATTCCATGGTTCCCTCCGCGTATCAAGTGTTGCCCAAATGCGGGTATCTTGATACTATCAGCGGCACGGGCGCCTATAACCCGTATACGGGTTGACAGAGGGCAGAATATCCAGTATACTCGTGAAGCCCGGGGCTTGACAGGTTCAGGGAAACATGATATATATTTGATACCGTTAAGATGTCAAAAAGGAGGCAACAAAATGTCCGGCGCCCTCTTACGTGTTGAAAACGTCACCAAGCGCTACGGCAAGACCGTGGCAAACCGGGATATCAGCTTTTCCGTCGAGGCTGGGCAGACCGCCGTACTGCTCGGCCCGAACGGCGCGGGGAAGAGCACCATAATAAAGTGCATCGCCGGGCTGCTGCGCTTCAAGGGGGACATATTCATAGGCGGGGAGCCCAACAAGACCCTGCCGGCGAAGCGCCGCCTCGGGTATATCCCGGAGATGCCGGCGGTCTATGAGCTGCTCACCGTGGCGGAGCACCTTGAATTCGTCCGCCGGGCCTGGCGCATGGAGGACGACGGCTACGGCGAGGAGCTTCTGAAGCGGCTCGAGCTGGACGACAAGCGCGACAAGCTGGGCCGCGAGCTCTCAAAGGGCATGCAGCAGAAGCTCTCCATAGCCTGCGCGATGGTGCACCGGCCTGACGTGCTGATATTCGACGAGCCGCTGGTCGGCCTCGACCCGCACGCCATCAAGGAGCTGAAGAACATCTTCCGCGAGCTGCGCGCCGACGGCCGCGCCGTGCTCATCTCCACGCACATGATAGACTCGGTCGAGGACTACTGGGACGTGGCGCACATCATGATGAACGGCGAGTTTGCTGCCACCAAGCGCGCCGACGAGGCCGGCGGCAGGGACCTGGAGGAGCTGTTCTTCGCCATAACCGAGGGCGGTGAGCAGGCATGAGCGCGCTGGCCTATCTGACACTCACCCAGTTCAAGAACCGCGTAAAGGGAATGTTCCGCTCCCCGGCCAAGCTCATCTACGCCATAATCGTGGCGGCGCTGCTGGTGCTGGTCATCGTGGCGGGCAACATGCCGAACGAGGACGGCAGCGTCGGCACTCCCGACGCCACGCTGGGCGCCATAATCGTCGGCTACTTCGCGCTGATGTTCCTGATGACGGCAAACTCCGGCTTCTCCACGGGCATGAGCATCTTCAAGATGCCGGACGTGAACTTCCTGTTCGTAGGCCCTTTCAAGCCGGTGCGCATACTGTTCCAGGGCATGTTCAACCAGATGGCGACGGCGCTCATAATGGCCGTGGTCATGCTTTTCCAGTACGGCTGGATGCACGGCAGCTACGGCGTCGGCCTGGCCGGCATGGCGGCGCTCATGGTCGGGTACGCGCTGGTGGTCTTCACCGCGCAGATAACCGCGATGGTCATTTACGCGGTCAGCTCCGGCAGGCCTAAGGTGCGCAAGGCGCTGCGCGCGGTCTACGTGGCCGTGTGCGTGATATGGGTGGCCTACATCGGCTTCCGCGCGCTCGGCGCCGAAAACGCGCTTAGCGGTATCTGCGCCGCGGCCGTCGACCCCTTCGGCCGGCTCTTTCCCGTGGCCGGCTGGCTGGGCGGAGCCTGCTACGGCGTGATAGCCGGCGACTACTCCTCGGTCACGCTGCCGCTGATACTCTGGGCGGTGTACGCCGTGGCGCTGATCGTCGTCATGACGCGCACTGACCAGGACTACTACGAGGACGTGCTGCAGAGCACGGAGACGAGCTTCAACGCCCAGGTCGCGGCGCGCGAGGGGCGCGTGAGCGAGAACGCGCCGAAAAATATCAGCCTCGGCAGGACGGGCCTCGGCGGGGGCTGGGGCGCGAGCGCCTTTTACTACAAGCACCGCATTGAAAACCGGCGCAGCCGCAAGTGGCTGCTCAGCGGCATGGAGATCATATTCGTCCTCGTGAACATAGCCTTCGCCTTTTTCATGAGGGACACGGGCATAGTCGCGCCGCTGGCCTTCGCGGCGTACATGATGTTCTTCTATGTGGCCACCGGGCGGCTGGTGAAGGAGATGACGAAGCCCTACGTCTATCTCGTGCCGGAGCCGCCGACGAAAAAGCTGCTCTGGTGCCTGCGCGAGAGCGCGGCGGGGTATGTCACGAGCGCGGTGCTCTCCTTCCTGCCGATGGCCTTCTTCGTGAACGCGCCGGTGCCGAGCATCGCCGCCGCGGCGGTGGCGTATTTCACCTACGCCTACCTCTTCACGGCCGGAAACCTCGTGACCGAGCGCGTTTTCGGCTCGATGACGGTGAAGGCGCTGATTTTCCTCTTCTACTTCGTGGTGCTCATCCTCATGGCGGTCCCGGGGGTTGCCGCGGCTATCTTTGCTGGAAAGGTCATGCCGGAGTGGTGCGCACTGCTTGTGCTCTCGGGCGTGAACGTGCTGGTGGCGCTCCTTGGGGTGTTCGCCTGCCGCAATATCCTCTCCAGCGCAGAGCTCAATACCTGACCGGCGGCCGGTTGCATAGCCAGGCTGCGCCTGGAGGCATAGCGCGGCCTCCGGCCGCGAGAGTAAATGCAGGGGCGAAAGCCCCTGCAAACCCTTTTGCTACCCCGTTTCTTTGTTCTGCGTACCAAGAAACGGGTGTGGCGCTCCACCAGGCTGCGCCTGGAGGCAAGCGCCGCGCTCCGCGCGGGCAGTTGCAGGGACTTTCTTCCCCGCAACTGCCCGCGTCCTATTTTTTCTTCGGAATGGATATCGTAACAATCAGCTCGTCCTCGGTTTCGCGGCGGCTCATTCCGGCGTCTATGCCGCCGCGCTTCATAACGTCAAGGCTGTGGCTCAGCGAGTTCAAAAAAACGCGCACGTCCTTCAAAATCAGCGCCCGCCGGCGCGGCGCGGCCTCTTCCGGCTTCGGTGCGAGCAGGGCGTCCACATATTCGTCCGTCTGGGCCACGTTCAGGCCCTTTTCTATTATGTAAGCGAGCGCCTTGCGCTGGGCGTCCGCGTCCGGTAGGCGGAGCAACGCGCGGGCGTGCCGCTCGGTGAGCCCGGCGGCGAGCGCGCCGTCGAGCACATCCTGCGGCAGGCGCAGCAGCCTGAGCTTGTTGGCCACGGCGCTCTGGCTCTTGCCCAGCCTGCGGGCGCACTCCTCCTGGCTCATGTCAAAGAGCCGTATCAGGTTTGCGATGCCCCGCGCCTCCTCGGCAAAGTTCAAATCCTGCCGCTGCACGTTCTCCACCATTGCGAGGACGCTCGATTCCTCCATATCTACGTCCAGGACCACGCAGGGCACCTTCTTCAGCCCCGCCATCTTCGCCGCGCGCAGCCGCCGCTCTCCCGCCACCAGCTCATAGCGCCCGTAGTGCAGCCGCACCGAAAGCGGCGAGATAACGCCGTACTCCTTTATGCTCGCCGCCAGCTCCTCCAGCGCCTCGCCGTCGAACGCCGTCCGCGGCTGGTTGGGGTTCGGGTCGATATCGCTCACGGCGAGCTGGACTATCCCCGCGCGCCCAAGGCGCGGAAAAGCTATGACCCCCTGCATGGACACCTCTCCTTTGCGCTTTTTTCACCATTCTAACCGCATCGGAGTGCAAATGCGCGCGAATCGGCGCGCCGGGGGCGTTGTGCAGGGAAGCAGCCCCTGTACCCGTCTTCACTGTGCCTTTGGCGCGGCGCTCTGCCTGCGGGCACTGCCCGCCCCGCGCCGCTTTGCGGCGCGCTCTGTGTCCAGGCGCGGCCTGGCTATGCCTCCGGCCGTCGGCCGGGAAAAAAGGTGGCGGGCCGGAAAAACCGGTCCGCCGAAACAGGGTTGTGGGATAAAGATATGAGCCGGGTCCCCGCATGATGGCCCCGCCGTTTGGCGGCCCCATCAGTTGGATAAGCTGTGATTAAAAGATACACCGCATCAGTAAAATTTTCAAGAGCGAAGAATGCCGAACGCGCACTACTTTTGTCGAACGCATAAAATTCCCCGGCGTCGGGAATGATAGCTGCGAAAAGGAGGCTGAAAGCATGATAATGGACCGCATAGCCCTCGCCCTGGCCATAATCGGCGGCATAAACTGGGGCAGCGTCGGCCTGTTCCGCTTCGACATAGTCGCGTGGCTCTTCGGCGGGCAGACCGCGACCGTGAGCCGCGTCGTCTACACCCTTGTGGGCCTCTCGGCCCTCTGGTGCATCACGCTGCTGTTCCGCGGGCGCGAAGAGGAGTCGTCGTCAACCTGAACCGGAAGCCGGGGGCCTGGCCCCCGGCAATTTCCTTGTCTCAAGATACGCCCGGACGCCGCCGAAAGCCGGTGTCCCGGCAATTTTTACATTGAGGCAGCAGAACAGCTCCGGGGAGCGGAAATCCCCGGAGCTGCGTTTTTGTCCTGAAAGGCTTTATTTTTCCTTCGCTTCCCGCTTTTTGGGCTGCGGGGCGCGCGGGTTCAGCCGCCCGTAGCGGGCGGTGAGCTCCCGGATGTCCTTTGCAAGCTTTGACGTCAGCTCGCCGGGCAGCAGCCGCCAGCGCCAGTTGCCCTCGACCACGCCGGGCGTGTTTATCCGGCAGCCGTC
>DVGA01000041.1 GCA_018712985.1 Candidatus Scatomorpha intestinavium | reverse complement strand
CGGCGAGCTCGCCCTGCTCGGCTCCATCCCGCTGGAGCACAACGCCTACAAGATCGACATGACCAAGGTCATGGTCGAGCGCAGCCTCAAGTTCTGAGATGGCTACCGACACCGGACGTGTGCTTGAGTGGGCCGCGCGCGAGGGCGAATACCCGCTTCCCGCTGAACCAGACGCCACCGGAACGGCCGTTGAGCCTGACTGCGGCGACAATCTCACGATGGGCTTCAAAACCCATCGTGAGATAATCACGGAAATCGGCTTCGACCTGACAAAGAGCGCCTGCCCTCCCACGAGGGCCTGCGCGGTCTGCGCCGCCCATCTTGCCAAGGGCAAGGCCGTCATGGCCGCCTATCTCACCGTCACCGCCAAGGCCATAGCCAAAGAGCTCAGCACTGACGGCGAGCTCGATCAGGGGCATGTGCACTGCGCTCTGATGGCCGAACTGGCCTTCAAGCGCGCCCTTGCGGCCTACTCGGCGCGCAGGCGCAGCGAGCATGAGGCAGAATAAATTGAAACGCCGCGGAGTCTTCCGCGGCGCTTTTTTATGTTGCTGTTTCGCTCAGGAACTCTTTCACAGCCGTAGTATACGCCTCCTCGTCCACGAGGAAGCTCATGGCGTGCTCGGCCCCCGGCACCGTTAGGAACCTTTTCGGTGCAGTGCAGGCCTCATAGTTTTCCCGGGACATGTCGGCCGGCACAAAGCTGTCGTCCTCCCCGTGTATGAAGAGCACCGGCGCCCGGCAGCGCACAAGCGCCTCCGGGGCCGAGGCGGCGGACAGGTCGACGCCGCCGAACAGCCTCGCGTCGGTTTTTGCGAGCGCGAAACCCAGACCCTCCGGCAGGCGTATCTGCCGGCTGACGTGCCGTATGATGGCCTCGGCCGTGGTGTAGCCGCAGTCGGCGATTATCCCCGCGACGTTCCCCGGCAGCCTGTCCGCTGCCATAAGCACTGTAGAAGCGCCCATTGACACCCCGCTCAGGATTATCTTCCTGCCGCTGCCGAAGCGGTCCAGCAGGTACTGTATCCAGTCGAGGCAGTCGTACTGTTCCCTGACGCCGAAGGTGATCGTCCTGCCGCCGCTTTCCCCGTGTGCGCGCTGGTCGGGCACGAGGACGTCGGTCCCGAGTTCGCGCGCGAGCTTCATCATCCCGCAGCCGTCCCTGAGCGGATGCCCGTGATAGCCGTGGAAAAACAGCATGACCGGTCCCTCGCCCGAAAAGCGGTAGAATTTCCCCCGCAGCTCTATCCCGTCGCGAGAGCGCAGAACTACGCTCTCGCCATCGAGCGCACAGGCCGCGGAGTGCAGTTCCCCGTACTTCGCCGCCAGCCTCCCGCTAACGTCCTCGCGGACTGGCGGCGGGACGTCCTCCTTCATGTCCCTGCAGCGCGCAAACACGGAGAAATATGAAACTGCCAGCGTCCCTGCTGCGGCCGCCGAGGCCGCGCCGAGGGCGGCGAGTATTCTTTTTTTGCCCATATGTACCTCCACAACGAAGCGCTGCCCGCTGCATGTTCGCAGCGGGCAGCGTGTTTTTTCTACTGCCGCACTCAGCGGGAGTTGAAAATCTTGAAAATGGTGTCGTACGGATCCTCGTCCTTGGGCGCGGGAGCGGCTTCCTCCTCCGGCTTGGCCTGCACCGGGGCAGACGCCGCCTGCTGCCTCGCGTTGGAGTAGAGCCCGCCCTGCTGGGCCGGCTTGGCCGGCGCCGCGCTCTGCTCCTGCACGCCGGCCGGCTTCGCGTCCTCAAATCCGGTGGCGATAACGGTGACGCGGATCTCGTCGTCGAGCGTGTTGTCGAAGGTGGCGCCGAATATGATGTTCGCGTCGGGGTGCGCGGCCTCCTGCACGAGGTTCGCCGCGGTCTCGACGTCCTCAAGGCCCATATCCTCGCTGCCGGTGACGTTGATAAGGACGCCATGGGCGCCGTTTATCGAGGTCTCCATCAGCGGACTGGCGACCGCCATCTTGGCGGCCTCCTCGGCCTTGCCCTTGCCCACGGCATGTCCGACGCCCATGTGAGCGAATCCGGCGTCCTTCATGATGGTGGTGACATCGGCGAAGTCGAGGTTTATGAAGCCGGTGTTCTTTATAAGGTCGGAAATGCTGGTGACGGCCTGGCGCAGCACGTCGTCGGCTATCTCGAAGGCGTTTGCCAGCGTGACCTTCTGGTCGGTGGCGTATTTCAGGCGGTCGTTGGGTATGATGAGCAGAGAGTCGACCTTGCCGAGCAGGGAGCTGATTCCGGCAAGAGCCTGGTCCATGCGGCGCTTGCCCTCAAACTTGAAGGGCTTTGTCACGACGCCGACGGTCAGCGCCCCGGACTCGCGGGCGATCTCCGCAACAATGGGAGCCGCGCCGGTGCCGGTGCCGCCGCCCATGCCGGCGGTGATAAACACCATGTCCGCGTCCTCAATCACCTTCGCGATATCGTTGCGGCTCTCCTCGGCGCTCTTCTTGCCTACGTCGGGGTCGGAGCCTGCGCCCTGCCCATGGGTGAGCTTCTCACCGATCTGGATCTTCTGGTCGGCGTTGGAAACGGCGAGGGCCTGCTTGTCCGTATTTACGGATACGAACTCGACGCCCTGCGTGCCGGACTTCACCATGCGGTTTACGACATTGTTGCCTGCTCCGCCTACACCGATCACCTTGAGGGTAACAACGTTCTCGGGCCCGGTTTCGGATTTATATGACATAGCTGCTTCCTCCCTGTTATCTTTTGAAACGCCGGTCGGGGCGGGCCGCCGGGTTTTGTAGCTGTTGTTTTTATTATAGTGTCTTCTTCTACCCATATTATATCTTTTCCAATGCAGGGTCAACAATTTTTTGCATAAAGGCGAAAAATTGCCCGAAAAATTTACTTCTCACGGGCTGAACACCGCCCTTGCCCCCTCGAGCGACAGGTCGATCGTGCCCCTGTCGTTCTCCGTGAGCTGCGCAACGGCGGAAAGGAGCTTTGCGAACTGATACTCCGTGTCGCCCCTCGGCCCGAGCTCGACCGTAAAGCGGCCGAGGTAGTCGAACTTCGGGTTTGTCAGGTCGGTCATGTCTATGCGCGTGACGTTCCCGGCTATGCCGCGCTCCTGGAGCTGGTCGAGTATTTCGGCGAGATAATCCGCCTTCCCCTCGTCCGCGCTGCCGGTGGAGAGCGTTTCACCCACCGTAGGGTTCACCGGCGTAAGCCCCCTGACCGTTATCAGCGAGGAGGCGTCCGCCGCCGTGCCCTGCGTGAGGATCTTGCAGCTCCGGTCGATCACCCAGTACTGCCCCTCCAGCTCCACACAGGCGAGCGCCTCGCTCTCGCTGACCTCTATTATTACCCTGTTGGGCAGATACCTTGTAACAGATGCGGTCTCAACGTACGGCAGGCGCGAAAACATGCGGCTCATGACCGTAAACCTGTTGATAAAAAAGAGGTTGTCGCCCTCCTCTATGCCGGAGGCGAGGATTATCTCATCCGCGGTGTAATAGGAGTTCCCCCTCACCTCGATGCGGGAGACCCGGAAGAAGATGCTCATGGCGAAAACAAGCGCCAGGCACAGCGCCAGGAAGGCCGCCGGCCCATAGAGCCGCGCGCGCCCGGCGCGCTTCTTGAACGCCCTGCGCTTAAGCTGTTCCATGGCATCTCCTCCCTTCTATGGGCTAATCTTCACGCATTACTTCCGCGCCCAGCTCCCTGAGCCGCTCGTCAAAGAGCTCATATCCCCTTGAGACATGGCCCTCGTCAAGTATGTCTGTTCGCCCCTCGGCCGAAAGCCCGGCGATTATCAGCGCCGCGCCCCCGCGCAGGTCGGTCGCAACTGTCGGCGCCCCGTAAAGCGCCGGAACTCCGGTAACCACGGCCACGCGGCCCTCGGTATGTATGCGCGCGCCCAGGCGGCAAAGCTCCTCGGTAAACCTGAAGCGGTTCTGGAACACGTTTTCCACAAAAACCGATGTCCCCGCCGCCCGCAGGCACGCTGCAAGCATAAGCGGCTGGGCGTCCGTCGGGAAGGCGGGATACGGCCCCGTTATGACGGGACGCGGCGCGCGCAGGTTCCCGCCCGAGCGCAGCCTTACCGAAAGCCTGCGTTCTATTATATCACAGCCGCACTCCGAAAGCGAGTGCAAAACGGTGGAAAAATGCCTCGGCTCCGCGCCGCGCAATTCCACATCCCCGCCCGCCGACGCGGCGGCGCACAGCAGCGTGGAGGCCACGATCCTGTCAGGCATTATCCTGTGCCCCACCCTTTTCGCGCTCGTGAAGCCGCGGACGGTCACGGTCGGCGTCCCCGCACCGGAGACGTCCGCCCCGAGCTGCCGTAAAAAGAGCTGCAGCTCCTCGATTTCCGGCTCCCTCGCGGCGTTCATGATGACGGTTTCGCCCTCCGCCGCGCAGGCGGCGAGCATGGCGTTCTCCGTAGCGCCGACGCTCGGCATCGGGAAGGCGATCTGCGCCCCCTTCAGCTTTTCCGCCCGGCAGACAAGGTCCCCGCCGCTCTCCTCGATGCTCGCGCCGAGCGCCCTGAGGGCCGACAGATGCAGGTCTATGGGCCTCGGCCCCAACTCGCAGCCCCCGGGCATTGAAAGCCTCGCTTCGCCGCATCTCGCCAGCAGCGCGCCGAGAAAGATGACCGACGAGCGCAGCTCCCGCATCAGCGAGTGCGGGATCTCCGCCCGGCTCAGGCCCCGGGAGTCAATCGTCATCGCGTCGCCATCCCTGCTCACCGCGCAGCCCAGGCCGCGCAGGATCCGGACGGTGGTATCCACGTCTTTGAGCAGGGGGACGTTCAATAGCTCCGTCTCACACGGCGCGAGGACCGAGGCGGCCATTATCGGCAAAGCCGCATTCTTGGCCCCCTGCACCGTGACGCTGCCCTCGAGCCGCCGTCCGCCGGTAACATGCCAAACGCTCATTTTTTCTCCCCCATACAGCAAATTCACGCCATACTATGCGGGGGAGTGCGAAAATGTTATTTTCCCTTCCCGGCCAGGGAGAGCACGAGCGACGCTATGCGCTCCGTTGAGTCGGCCACCGCGAGCGTCTTCATGGCCTTACTCATGGCCTCGAGCCTCTCCGGCCGGTGCAGGAGCTCCGAGACGAGCCCGAGCAGGGAATCCGCGGTGAACTCGCCCTCGAGCAGCACCTGGGCTCCTCCGGCGTCCTCGAGAACGCGCGCGTTGCGCTCCTGGTGGTTGTTGGTGACGTTCGGCGAGGGTATGAGCACCGCCGGCTTGCCCATCGCCGTGAGCTCGGCGAGGGTGGACGCCCCGGCCCGGCAGAGCACGAGGTCCGCCGCCGCCATGACGCGGGGCATGTCGTAGATATAGTCCCGCACGTCCATCCCGCGCTCGCGGTAATCGGGCTTCTCCTTCTCAAGGGTCTCGACCATGCCCTTATATCCGCCCTTGCCGGCGGAGTGTATCAGGCTGAAAAATGGGTTCGCGCAGGCCCTGACGATGAAGTCCGCCATAATCTCGTTCATGTGCGCCGCGCCGAGGCTGCCCCAGACGCTCGCAACAAGCGGCCTGTCCTCGGGCAGGCCCAGCTCCCTCCTGGCCGTGAGCTTGTCCTCCTTCAGGAAGTCGAGCCGCACCGGCGTGCCTGTCACGACCACCCTGTCGGGGTGGCGGTAATTCTGCCGGCTCTCCTCAAAGCCGACCATCACGGCGTCCATGCTGCTCTCCAGCATTTTGGTCGTCAGGCCCGGCACGGCGTTAGACTCATGCACCGCCGTCGGCACGCCGAGCTGCGACGCCGCCTTCAAAACGGGATAGCAGACATAGCCGCCGGTCCCGACGGCCACGTCCGGCTTGAACTCGCGTATGATCCGCTTCGCCTCGGCCGTGGCGGAGGCCACGTTCCTGATGGTCTCAAGGTTGTGCTTGATACCCGCAAGGCTCATGCTGCGGCTTATATTCGTTATCTTTACCGTCTTTATCTCATACCCGGCGCGCGGCACGAGGTCTGTCTCCATCCTGCCCTCCGCGCCTATGAAAAGGAACTCGGACTCCGGCGCCGCGTCCGCGAGCCGCCCGGCCACAGCGAGGGCCGGGTTGATGTGCCCGGCGGTCCCGCCGCAGGTAAAAAGGAACCTCATATTTCTCTCCTCCTTCAAGTTTTCGCTGGGATCTCCCGAGAGGCGCTGAGGATAATGCCCATCTCGCCGAGCTGTATCATGAGCGCCGTACCGCCGTAGGAAAAGAACGGCAGCGAGATGCCCGTGCAGGGCGCAAGGTTGGTCACAACGGCGACGTTGAGTATGACCTGTATTGCCAGCAGTGTGGTTATCCCCGCCGTGACAAGGAAGCTGAACCGGTCTCGCATGTGCATTGCGAGGTAGTAGCCGCGGATTATCAGCAGCGCGAACAGCAGCAGTATTGCCACCGCGCCCACGAACCCGAGCTCCTCGCACACCACGGCGAAAATAAAGTCGTTGTGCTCCTCCGGCAGATAGAGGTATTTCTGCCTCCCGTGCCCGAGGCCGAGCCCGAAGAGCCCTCCTGAACCAATGGCGTAGAGCGACTGGATTATCTGGTAGCCCACGCCCTGCGTGTTTGAAAACGGGTCGAGCCAGGACGCTATCCTGTTCGAGGCGTAGGGGAAAAAGGCCATCACAACTGCCAGCGCCCCTAAAAGCAGCGCCCCGCCGCCTATGAACCAGTACAGCCGCGCCCCGCCGAGGAACAGCATCACCGCCCCGATGGCGATGATGATTATAGCGGCGGAAAAGTGCGGCTCGAGCACCAGCAGCCCGACTATCAAAAGCAGCACCGCGGCGAAGGGCAGTATGCCGTACCTGAAAGTGCGCATCCGCGCGCGGAAGCGGCATATCAGCGCAGCGAAATAGAGGATGACCGCGATTTTCGCTATTTCCGAGGGCTGGAAGGTCGTAAACCCGAGGTCTATCCAGCGCTTGGCATCCCCCTGTGAGACGCCTATCACCGGCACAAGCGCGAGCAGGACGACCGACGCCGCCAGCACAGGGAAGCTCATGCGCGCGTAAAAGGACATGGGGAAGCGCGAGAGTATGAACATCGCCGCCGTCCCCGCCGCGGCGAAGCCGAGCTGCCGTATGAAGTAATAGGCCGCGTTGTGGCCGGTCGAGGCGCTGAAGTACGCCCTCGCGTAGCTCGCGGAGAGCACCATCACGACGCCTATCGTAAGCAGAAGCAGCGTCAGCGCCGCAAAGGGCGCGTCAAACGCGGCACGTCGCGCGGGGGCTCTCTCCTCGTCTCTTGCGAGCCTCGTTCCGGCGTATTCCATTGCAGCGCCCCTCCCAGGCACGAATCAGGCGTAGCGCCCGTAAACACCCAAAAACGACACCACGGCGCACACGAGCGACACCGTGAAAAACAGAACGAAGAGCTCCTTTTCCTTCCACTTCTTCCCCGTCCAGCCGCCGAGCTCAAGGTGGTGGTGGAAGGGCGCCATCTTGAAGATGCGCTTCCCGTGGCTTATCTTGAAATAGGCCACCTGGATGATGTCTGAAAGGGTCTCTATGATGTACATGAGCCCGAGGACTACGAGTATCAGCGGCATGTCGTAAGCGAAGGCCATCGCCGCCACCGCGCCGCCGAGGAAGAGCGAGCCCGTGTCGCCCATGAACACCTTCGCCGGGTTGAAGTTATATAGCAGGAAGCCCAGCAGGCCGCCCGCGACGCCCGAGGCGAAGATGCCGAGCGCGGCGTATCCCTCCCCCCACAGGAAGGTGACTGCGGCGAAAAAGAGGAACACCGGTATGCTCGTGCCGGCCGCAAGGCCGTCCACGCCGTCGGTCAGGTTCACCGAATTCACCGTGCCGACTATGACGAACGCGGCAAAGATGAAATAGAGCCACTCCGGTATAGGATAAGTCACGTTCCAGAACGGGATGTACAGGCTTGTGGTGATATACCCCATCTCCCGCATGAGCAGTATGAAGACCAGCGCCGCCACAAGCTGCAGCAGGAACTTCGCCTTGGCCGTCAGGCCGAGGTTCTGCTTCTTTTTCAGCTTCTCATAGTCGTCCAGGAAGCCTATCGCGCCGAAGACGAGCGCGAGCGCCAGGCAGACGATGTGGCCGTAATTTCCTTCAAGCATGGACTGGAAGCCCACAGTGAGGCACACGACCGCAACCGCGGCGATGAACATCAGTCCGCCCATGGTCGGCGTGCCGGCCTTGCTCATATGCCACCTCGGCCCATCCTCGCGGATGGCCTGCCCGGCCTTGATCCGCCTCAGGAACGGCACAAGGTAGTGCCCCACAAGGCTCGAAACGAGGAATGCGATGATGAACGCCAGTATAAGCTGCGCTGTCATTTGTACATCTTCCTTTTTTTCAATATGCCGGCAACTATCTCGCGCTCATCCATGTGGCGCTTCTCGTGGCCGATTATCTGATAGTCCTCATGCCCCTTCCCGGCAAGGACTATCACGTCCCCCGGCTGGTGGTGCCCGATCGCCCACTCTATGGCCTCTTCTCGGTCCACGATGACCTCGTGCGGCGTGCTCGTGCCCTCAAGGCCCGCAGTTATGTCCGCCACGATGTCCTCCGGGCGCTCCGTCCTCGGGTTATCAGAGGTCACGATCACAAAGTCGGCGTTTTCCGCGGCTATCCTGCCCATTATTGGCCGTTTTGTGCGGTCGCGGTCGCCACCGCAGCCGAAGAGGGCCACAACGCGCCCGTGGGTCACCGCCCGCATGGAGCGCAGGACGTTCTCCAGCGCGTCCGGCGTGTGAGCATAGTCGATGAGTATCGTGTAGTCCCCGTCCGTCGGCACGACCTCCACGCGGCCCTTCACGCCCCTCGCCCCGGACAGCGCGAGCGCCGACTCGTGCATGCCTATCCCGAGGCACAGCGCGCAGCCGATCACGCCGAGGGCGTTGTACACCGAAAACAGGCCCGGTATTCCGAGCTTTATGTGCTCGCTCCCGCCTCCGTAGGCGGCTGTGAACTCCACCCCGGAGGCCGAGAGCTGGATGTCCCGCGCCATCAGGTCCGAGGGCTCCCGCTCCGCGAAGGTCAGCACAGGGCACTCGCAGCGATCGAGCATGAACTGCGCCCACTCGTCGTCGCGGTTTATCACGGCCCGGCCGCACATGGAAAAGAGCAGGGCCTTCGCCGCAGCGTATTCGCCCATCGTCTTGTGGAAATCGAGGTGGTCCTGCGTCAGGTTGGTAAACACCCCCACCGCGAAGCGTATCCCCGCCACGCGGTGCAGCACGAGCGAATGACTCGAGACCTCCATCACAACGTGGGTGCATCCGGCGTCCGCCATCTCGCGGAACAGCTTCTGCAGCTCATAGCTCTCCGGCGTGGTGCGCTCGGTGTGTATGAGCTCCGCGCCTATCATGTTGCCGTTGGTACCTATCAGGCCCACTTTTGCGTCGCGCGTGACCTCCAGCAGCAGCTTGAGCAGATAGGTAGTCGTCGTTTTGCCGTTCGTGCCGGTGACGCCGATCACCGTCATCTCCGACGCCGGGTCGCCGAAGAGGTTGCGCGACATCAGCGCGAGCGCCTCGCGGCTGTCGTCGACTATGACGTACGGTATCGCGCACTCCGGCGCCTCCTCGCACACCAAGCACTCCGCTCCGCGCTCCGCGGCGGAGGCTATGTACTTGTGGCCGTCGGTCTCAAATCCCCTTATCGCCACAAACACGGTCCCCGGCGCAGCCTTGCGGGAATCGTAGCAGATGTCCTCAAGCTCCGCTTCCATGTCCGCGCGGATCTCCTTCATGCGGACATCTTTCAGAAGGTCTCTCAGCTTCAATATAAGCGCCTCCGTAAGTTATTTCGTCAGTACTCCCCGAGCATGGAATCGTCCGCATCCACCAGCGTGACGGTAACGACCCCGCCGCGCTCGATTTCCGTCCCGGGGGAAATATCCTGCGCCGAGACGGCCTGCCCGGCCGCGTCGGTCACCGAGGAATCCGTGTTCAAAAACAGCCCGTACAGCGCGAGCGCGTCCCGCGCCTCGCTGTAGCTCATACCGCGCAGGTCCGGCAGGGACACGGCGCCAGCCGCCGGTTCCGAGCCGGCGTATATGATGACCTCGCTGCCGGAGGCTATCACGCTGTTCGCCGCGGGGAGCTGAGAGCTGACCGTCTCCCCCGAGCCCACGACCCGGCTCGAAAGCCCGGCCTGGCTGAGCGCATAGCGCGCGTCGGCAAGGCTCATCCCCGTGAGGTCTGGCACGGCGCGGTCCATGGCCTCGAGCTCCTCGGCCGTGTAATCGGGCTCGATGCCCATGGAGGGCAGGATGTCGGCGAGCATTTTGCCCACCACCGGAGCGGCCATCTGGCCGCCGGAGATATACACCCCGCTCTCGCTGCTCGGATTGTCTAACAGCACAAGCAGCGCGATCTCCGGGTCGTCCGCCGGCGCCACGCCGATAAAGGAGACTATATACTCCTTGTTCCCGGCGATTTCCTCGGTAGTTTTTGTGGATGTCCCGGTCTTTCCGCCGATCCTGTACCCAGCTACCGCGGCGTTTCGTCCGGTGCCGTCGTTCGGGTCGCCCACGACCTGCTCGAGTATTTCGCACACCTGGCGGCTGGTCTCCCCGCTTATCACCTGGCGCAGCGGCGTGTTGTCCGCCTCGGAAATCACGTTCCCCGCGGCGTCCGTGATGCTCTCAACAAGGTGCGGCTGCATCAGGTACCCGCCATTCACGCAGGCGGAGACGGCCGTGACGAGCTGCAGCGGCGTTATGTTGAAGGTCTGACCGAAGCTGGCCGCGGCCAGTTGGGAGAAGTTCTCCGGGTTGCAGAAAACGTCCTCGCTCCACCATATGCTCCCGCTCTCGCCGCCGAGGTCTATTCCGGTCCTCGCAGTGAGCTGGGCAGAGCTGTCACCCGTCCGCTCGATGAAGCCGAAGGCCTCGGCATAGTCGTAAAACCTCTCCTCGCCCACCGAGAGGCCGATGTTCACGAACGCCACGTTGCAGGAGTGCTGCACGGCCTGCGTGAGCGTCTGCGAGCCGTGCCCGCCGCTTTTCCAGCAGCGCACGGGCGTCCCGCGGCCAATGACGTTCACCGCCCCGCCGCAGTAATAGCTCGAGCTCCCGCTCGCCGCGCCCTCCTCGAGCGCCATTGCGAGGGTTATGATTTTGAAGGTCGATCCCGGCTCATAAGTGTCCGAAATTGCCTTGTTCCGCCATTGCCGCTGCTGCTCGGCGGAGATGAGCTCCGCCCTCTCCTCCTCGCTCGCGGCCGTAGCGTCTATTTCCGCCATGGCCTCAGGGCTGATGCTCTGGTAATCGTTCAGGTCAAAACTTCCCAACGATACCATAGATAGTATAGCACCCGTGTCAACCTCCATACAGATGGCAGCGGCCCCGTCCTGTATATCATAGTCCTCAATGGCCTGGGCAAGGTGCTTTTCGACGAAATACTGTATCTGCGCGTCGATGGTCAGCGTGACGTTTTCCCCGTCCGCCGCGTCCACATAATCCTCAAAATTCGTGTACAGCAGCTCCGTCCCCGCCGCCGTGGTTGTGCGCAGGGCGTATCCCGCCTCCCCGGCGAGGGCCTCGTCATACCTCGCCTCGATCCCTCCGAGGCCGGTGTTGTCCGTGCCCACAAAGCCGATAACGTGCGCCGCCAGGCTGCCGTAGGGGTAATATCGCTTCGTGTCCGCCTCTATCTTTATCCCGGTGTAGCCGCCCTCTTCCTTGAAGAGGCGCACCTGCTCCGCCACCTCCGGCTCCACCTTGCGCGCCACCACCTCGTACCAGGAGGAGGTGTTCTGCGCCCGCTGGAGTATCCGCTCCCGGTCAACGCCGAGTATTTCTGCGAGCCCGT
Organism: Candidatus Scatomorpha intestinavium; assembly: GCA_018712985.1. Classification (GTDB taxonomy): domain Bacteria; phylum Bacillota; class Clostridia; order Oscillospirales; family Oscillospiraceae; genus Scatomorpha; species Scatomorpha intestinavium. The sequence continues at coordinate 65,844 of DVGA01000041.1, read as the reverse complement.
CGGCGATCGCCTCCGGGTCCTCCCCCGCCTGTGCGATTTCCGCGGGGCTGAGGTAAATCGTGTCCACGCTCGCGCTCATTGCGAGGATGCGGCCGTCCCGGTCGTATATCGTCCCGCGCGCGGCGCTTATCGGCGCTCCGCGCAGCTGCTGCTCCACCGCCGCCTGCTCATACCGCTCGTGGTCGACTATCTGCAGCTTGCCAAGGCGCAGTATAAGCACCGCAAAAGCAGCTATGCCGCACACTGAGAGCAGAAACAGCGTGCGGCGCAGCATCGTCCGGCTCGGCGCGCGGCGGGCGCGCTCAGAGTTTTTTTCCGACATACTACTCTCCTGCCTTTAGCGTTTTGCGCCGCGCGCGCCGTTCGGCACGCCGCGCGCTGTGGGCGCGGTATTATAATACTCGCCCACCTCCCCGGGATATGCCCCCGTGGACAGGAAAGCCGGACCTTGTCGTCAGCGGGGAGGGCTTTACGGCTCCGAGGCCGGTATTTCCGCCCAGTCGGCGTCCCCGCTCTCTATATAAATTATCTGTCCGCTCGCGGGGCTCTGCATTCCGAGCACCTCCCGGGCGTATTCCTCTATTCTCGCGGCACTGTAGGCCGTCTCATGCTCTATGAGCAGCCTTGCGTTCTCCTCTTCAAGTTCCGCTATGTACTCCTCTATCTCCAGGCAGCTCTCCGAGAGCCCGGTGAGCTCAGCCCTGCCAAGGAGCGAGACCACGACCAGCACGGCCGCGACCGCCGCGGCGGCAACTGTCAGCGCCCTGCGCATCAGACCCTCTCCGCCACGCGGAGCTTCGCGCTGCGCGAGCGGGGGTTCAGCTCTATCTCTTCTCCCGTCGGCGTGATCGGCTTGCGCGTCACGCTCCTGAGCGTCTGTACGAAACCGCAGGTGCACACCGGCGCTTCGCGCGGGCAGGTGCAGCCGTTTTCGCGCTCGTGGATGGCGTTTTTGACTATCCTGTCCTCAAGCGAGTGGAAGCTGATGACGCAAAGCCGCCCTCCAACCTTCAGCCTGTCAGGCGCGGTCTCCATCATCTGCGAAACGGCGGAAAGCTCGTCGTTCACCGCTATGCGTATCGCCTGGAAGCTCCGCTTCGCCGGGTGCTGCTTTTCGCGAAGCGCCGCCGCGGGCATCGCGGACTTTATGACGTCCACCAGTTCAAGCGTCGTCTCGATTTCCTTATCCTGCCTCCGCGCGACTATGGCCGAGGCAATACGCTTGGCATAGCGCTCGTCACCGTAATCGCGCAGTATGCGCGCGATCTTCTCCTCCGGCCAGCGGTTGACTATGAACCAGGCGTCCACATTGTCCGAGGGGTCCATGCGCATGTCCAGCGGCGCGTCCTGCATATACGAAAAGCCCCGCTGCCCGTCGTCGAGCTGGGGCGAGGAAACGCCGAGGTCGAACAGCATCCCGTCCACGGCTTCTATGCCCTGCTCGTCCAATATGGCGGCGACGTCGCGGAAGTTCCCGTGCACAATCGTCACCCTGTCGGCCCACGGGGCGAGCCGCTCAGTCGCGCGCCCGATGGAGGCGAGGTCGCGGTCGATGGCTATCAGCCTGCCCCCGTTGAGCCGGCGGGCTATCTCCGAGGAGTGTCCGCCGAGGCCGAGCGTGCCGTCCACATATATGCCGTCCGGCTTTATATTCAGATATTCAATGCACTCGTCAAGGAGCACAGATACATGTCCTGCCATCAGAAATTGAGCTCCTTCATCATAGCGGAAATATATTCAGGCGAAATCTCCCCTCCGCGCACCTCGGCCCACGCGGCGCTGTCCCAAAGCTCGGCGTGGTCGTCGCAGCCGACGACCGTGACGCCCTTGGTCAATCCCGCGAAATCGCGCAGCATCTGCGGCAGCAGCGCCCTGCCCTGGGCGTCCAGCTCGCACTTGGCGGCGCAGGCGAAAAACGGCCGCATTTTCTTGCGGTCGACATACGGCATCGTGCGGATACGGTCAACAAAGCTCTGCCACCCCTCCGCGTTGTACGCCCTGAGGCAGCGCTCGTCCGAAACGGTCAGGTAAAAGGTGTCGCCCAGCTCCTCCCTGAGCCGCGCGGGTATGAAAATACGGCCCTTCGAGTCGAGCGTGTGCTGATATTCACCTGTCATTCCGGCCGCCCCCTTCCCGTCGCAGCGCGTGGAGTCGCCTGCGCCACGGGAATGAAACCCTGTGGGCAATTTCAACACTTTCCACCACTTTGCACCACTTCAGTGCTTTTATTATATTGGCGCCCGTGTAAAAATGCAAGTGGTTTTTAAGATTTTTTTGCCCTATTTTTCAGTAGATTTTGACTGCTTTTCCGGCAAAATGAACTTTAAGTATGAAATTTGGCGCCCACCTTGTACAGTGGGCGCCAAAGCCTTCAACATATTGTGTTTTCCCGATTTTTGGCGCGGGAAAAATTACCTCTGCTGCTCCGCGTCGCTCCGCTCCCTCGGCTGGGCCTGGCGCGCCGGCGCGCCGGCGCCGGCAGCGCTGCGGAAACTCGCGTGGGCGTTTCGCAGCTCGGCGAGCGCGGAGGACATGGCCTCCTCCGAGCGGCGGAGAGCGTCGTCCACGTATTCGGTGGCCACGCGCCTGAGCTCTCGCGAGCGGCTCTCCGCGCTGGCGATCAGCTCGTTGCTCTTCGCCTGGGAAACGCGCACGATCTCCTGCTCGTCTATTAGCTGGCGTGCGCGCTCCTCCGCCGCGCGGCGGAGCGAGTCTGCCTCTCGCTTGGCGTTGCCGATGAACTCGTCGCGCGCCGCGACGAGCCTCTTGGCCTCGGAGAGCTCCACCGGGAGCTGGGCCTTTATCTCTTCGATCAGCTTCAGGGCCTTTTCGCGCTCCACGATGCACTTGTCGTTGCCGAGCGGCACCCCCCACGCCTCGGATACCATGGTGTAGAGCATGTCGATGAGCTCCATGACCTCGTTGTCCACGCTTATTTCCCCCTTTTAGCCTTTTTCTGTATGTCCCCGATGACCTCGCGCGGCACGAAAGTTGAAAGGTCAGCGCCGTAGGAGGCCAGCTCCCTCACCATTGACGAGCTGAGGAAGGTGTATTTCTCGCTCGAGGTCAGGAACATCGTCTCGAGCGCCGGATTTATCGACTTGTTGATCTGCGCCATCTGGAACTCGTTTTCAAAGTCCGTGCTGGCCCTGAGGCCCTTGACTATCACCGGGTGCTCAAACCGGCGCGCGTACTCCGCGAGCAGCCCGCCGTACGACTCCACAGTAACGTTGCTCAGGTGCGCCACGACGCGACCGATCTGCTCCACGCGCTCGTCGATGGTGAACATCGGCGAGGTCTTGCTGGCGTTGAACATGACCAGGACGACGACCTCGTCAAAAATCCGCGCCGTGCGCCTTATGATATTCAGGTGCCCGAGGGTTATCGGGTCAAAGCTGCCTGGGCAGATAGCAGTCCTCATGTGTCCAGTTTCCTTCTGATAACAGTAATTTTCACCTTGCCGTACCTCCGCTCCAGCTCCACGGAATAGTTTTCCCCCGGCGCGGGCAGGACGGCCTGGCTCCTGCTTTCGCAGACAATTATACCACCGCCGGACAATAAGTCAACATTTTCGATAACTTTCAGGGCCTTTTCGAGCAAATCGGAATCATAGGGCGGGTCGAGGAATACAATGTCGAACTTGCCCAGCGCCGGCAGATAGCCTATTGCGTCTCCCTGCAGGACCTTCGCCTTAAAGCCGCAGAGCTCAAGGTTTTCCTTAACAATCCTTATGGCGGCGCTGCTTCCGTCCACGAACACGGCCTCCGCCGCGCCGCGCGAGAGCGCCTCGATGCCCAGCTGCCCCGTCCCGGCAAACAGGTCGAGCACCCTCGCGTCCTCGAGCTCGAACTGCAGGATGTTGAACACCGCCTCCTTCACCATGTCGGTGGTGGGCCGTATATCCATCCCCTTCGGCTCGCGGAGCTTCCTGCCCCTTGCCTTTCCGGTAATGACGCGCATGCGTCTCACTCCTCCCCGTGATAATGCCTGTACACGGCCTCGGCCGTGTTTTTCGGCACGGCGGCCGCAAGCTCGTCCAGCGTCGCGGCCTTTATTGCCTTCACCGTGCCGAAGGCCTTCATGAGCTCCGCCTTCCGCTTTGCTCCCACGCCCTTTATTCCGTCGAGCTCCGAGTGGAGCTTTGCCGAGCGCAGCGAACGCTGGTACTCTATTGCGAAGCGGTGCGTCTCCTCCTGTATCGTGCCTATCAGGGCGAACACCGCCGGGTTCGCGGAAATGCCTATTTCCTCGCCGTCCGGCGTCACGAGCGCCCTTGTGCGGTGGCGGTCGTCCTTTACCATGCCGTAAATCAGAAGCTGCAGCCCCAGCGAAACAGCCACGTCCCGCGCCGCCGCGGCGTGTACGGCCCCGCCGTCTATCAGCAGCAGGTCCGGCAGCGGCGCGAACTTCTCGTCCCCGTCCAGATAGCGCTGCAGCCGGCGCCCCACGGCCTCGCGCATCGAGCCGTAGTCGTCCTGCGCGGTTATCTCCTTCATCTTGAACTTGCGGTAATCGCGCTTGAGCGGCCTGCCGCGGACAAAAACAGTCATTGCCGCGACTATGCCCTCGTCTCCGAGGTTTGAAACGTCAAAGGCCTCTATGCGCTCCGGCGCGGCGTCCAGCCCGAGCGTCCGCTGGAGCCACTCGAGCGTTTTGAGCGTCTTCTGAGCCGCCGTGGCAGCCCTCTCGCCCTCTTCCCTGGCGTTGGTCATGGCGCTCTCCACCAGGCGCAGGCGGTCGCCGCGCCGCGGCGTCTCCACGCTCACCTTCCTCCCGGCGGCCTCGCTGAACAGCCGTGAGAGAGCGTCCCCATCCTCCACCTCAACGGGCAGCAGGATGAACTTCGGCCAGGCCCCGCGCTGGGAGTAATACTGCCTCACCAGCCCGGAGAGCGCCTCGGCGTCGTCCTCGAGCGGCTCGTCCATCAGCTCGAAATCCTTCGCCGCCAGGTCCCCGCCCACGAAGTGCAGCACGGAAAAGCAGCTCCTTGCCCCGCGGTAAAAACCCACGGCGTCCGTGTCCGCATACACCGCGGAGATGACGCGCTGCCTGTTCCCGAGGCCCTCTATGGCCCTTATCCTGTCGCGCAGCGCGGCCGCGGCCTCGAACCTCATCTCCTCCGACGCCGCCTCCATCTGCTCGGTCAGGCGGCTGGTCAGCTCCTTCGTCTTTCCGGAGAATATGAGCTCCGCCTCGTCTATCGCGCGGCGGTAGGCCTCGCTGCTCAGCGCGCTGAGGCACCAGCCGGCGCACGCGCCCATATGATAGTTCAGGCATGGCCGCTCCTTGCCGATGTCCCGCGGGAATTTCCGCGAGCAGGTCGGCAGCTTCAGCGCCTTGCAGACCGTATCTATTATGTCCTTTGTCTGCGCCCTGCCGCCGAAGGGGCCGTAATATTTCGCCGAGTCCTTGGCCGTTTTGTTCACAAGCGTAAAGACCGGATACTCCTTTTCCGTGTCCAGCCTGATGAAGGGATAGCCCTTGTCGTCCTTCAGAAGGATGTTGTAGTGCGGCCTGTGCCGCTTTATCAGCGAATTCTCAAGCACGAGCGCCTCGAACTCGCTGTTCACGACGATGACGTCGAAATCCTCAACCTTTGCCACCATCGCGGCGACCTTCGGCAGGTGCTCCCCGCGGAAATAGCTCGTAACGCGGTTTTTCAGCGCCTTTGCCTTGCCGACGTATATCACCTCGCCGCGCGAGTCCTTCATGATATACACGCCCGGCAGCAGCGGCAGCGCGTTAGCCTTTTCGCGCAGCGCGGATATGCGCCCGTCAGCGTTTTCCGTAGCAGCCACCTCCCGTAACGGCAAATAAAAAAGGGGGCCGCGAGCGGCGCCCAAAGGCGCGCTGCGCATGCCCCCGCCAGATATCTGCGCGGATCACTCAGAGAAATTCGAGTCGATAAGCTCCGACAGCGTAGCGATAGCCGCGCTTTCATCAACACCGTCGGCTAAGATCTTAACAGCCGTCCCCTTGACGATGCCGAGGGAAAGCACGCCCAGAAGGCTCTTGGCGTTCACGCGGCGGTCGTCCTTTTCGATCCATATGCTGCTTTTGAACTCATTGGCCTTTTGAATGAAAAAGGTCGCAGGCCTCGCGTGAAGACCTACCTGGTTGTTTATGACTACCTCTTTGGATATCACTCAAGCCACTCCTTCCACAACCCCGGCCTGAGGCTTTTCAGGCCTTTTACACATATAGAATACCAAATTTCAAATGGAACGTCAACTGATTTTGCCCGATTCGTTGAAATCAACAATGCCCGCACCGGCGCAATGCCGCGTTTATTTCAGTTCCACCACAGTTACGCCGCTCTCGCCCTCGCCGTAGCGCCCGAGCCGGAAACTCTTGACGGCCCTGTTGCGCTTCAGCGATGCCTGGACGGCCTGGCGCAGTGCGCCGGTGCCCTTGCCGTGTATGACCCTCACCGTTGTGAGCTTGCCCATCACTGCGGCGTCTATAAACTGCTCGAGCACCGTCACGGCCTCCAGCGTGTCCATGCCGCGCAGGTCGAGCTCGCTCGCGGTGGAGACCGCCCTGAATGCCCCGGAGGACGGGGACGAAGCCGGCTGTTTTTTCGGCTTTTCCCGCTCCGTAACGCGGACCTCGCTCTGCTTGGCCATCATGTGCATGCTCCCGGCCTGCAGTACAAGGTTCCCGTCCTTCGTGACCTCGTTCACCGTGGCCTTGACCCCCATGGAGAGTATCTCCACGGTGTCCCCGGCCTCGGCCGGCCTTGTCGGCCCGCGCCGCTCCTCCGGCATCGCCGAGCGCTCGGCAAACTTCTCCTCGGCTTCGTTGAGCCTCCGGCGCAGGGCTGCCCGCGCCTCGTTTGCGCTGCGGTGGTCCTCCTCATCATTCGCCCTCGAGCGCATCTCGTCGATCTCTGCAAAGGCGGCCTCCGCCGTCTCCCGCGCCTCGGAAATGATCCGCTCCGCGTCGCGCCTCGCCTTCAGCTCGGCCTTCTCCAGCCGCAGCTCCAGCTCGATGCGCAGCTTTGCCGACTCCTTGCGGTTCTCCTCCGCCTCGCGGAGCTTCTTCTGTTCGGCGTCGCGGTCGCGCTCGAGCGCCTGCCGGGCCTGCTCAAGCTTTTCGATCGTGGCCTCAAAGCTCGCAGTCTCGGTGCCGATGCGCGATTTCGCGTCCGCGATTATCTCCTCCGGCACGCCGAGACGCTCCGAAATCGCAAATGCGTTCGACTTCCCCGGTATACCCACGAGCAGGCGGTATGTCGGCCTCAGCGTGGCCACGTCGAACTCGCAGGAGGCGTTCATTACGCCTTTGGCGTTCGTGGCATAGACCTTCAGCTCCGCATAGTGCGTGGTGGCCGCTATCGTGGCGCCGCGCGAGCGCGCGTACTCGATGATGGATATGGCCAGGGCCGCGCCCTCGGTGGGGTCGGTGCCGGCGCCCAGCTCATCGAAGAGTATGAGCGTATTCTCCCCACACTCCTCAAGTATGCGCACAATGTTTGTCATGTGCGAGGAAAACGTGGAAAGGCTCTGCTCTATACTCTGCTCGTCGCCTATGTCTGCGAGTACGGACCTGAACACGGGCACGGCGCTGCCGTCCGCGGCCGGTATGTGCAGCCCGCAGGCCGCCATGACGCAGAATAGGCCGATCGTTTTAAGCGTGACCGTCTTGCCGCCGGTGTTCGGGCCGGTGATTACCAGTGTGTCGTAGTCCCCGCCGAGCAAGAGGTCGATCGGCACCGCCTTGTCCTTTGGGAGCAGCGGGTGCCGCGCGCGGCGCAGGCGTATCTCCCGCTCAGAGAGCTCCGGCTCCACGGCGTCGAGCTCATAGCTCAGCTTTGCCTTGGCGAAAATCAGGTCGAGCTGCACAAGTATCCCGAAATCGCGCGATATGTCGTCCGCGTGTTCGGCGCAGTCCGCGGAGAGCTCGGCCAGTATCCGTTCGATTTCCGCCTTTTCCCTGGCCCGCAGCTCGCGCAGCTCGTTGTTCGCCTTCACGGCCGCCATCGGCTCTATGAAAAGCGTCGCGCCCGAGCTCGACACATCGTGCACAAGGCCCGGCACGGCGGACTTGAACTCCGCCTTCACCGGGACGACAAAGCGCTCGGAGCGCGTAGTTATTATTGGGTCCTGCAGCGCCTTGGCATAGCTCGGCGAAGAGATGATCTTCTGCAGCGCGTCCCTTACGCGCGCGCTGGCGGCGCGTATCAGCCGCCGTATCCCGGCCAGCTCGCTGCTCGCCGCGTCCGCTATCTCGTCCTCCCCCGCGATGGAGGAGGTGATCTTGTCCTCAAGGAATCGGTTGGTCTGAAGGGAGTTGAAAAGGTAGTCTATGCAGCTCCCCTCGCCCTTTGCCCCGTCGGAGGCATATCCCCTGACGAGCCTCGCCGATGTCAGCACCCCGGCTATGTCCATGAGCTCGCGTATGTTCAGCACCCCGCCCATGTCCGCCCGCTGCAGGCTTGCGCGCACGTCCTTCACGCCGGAAAAGGACGGGCTGCCCCGCGTCACCATCATGGTGCGGGCGGCGCTCGTCTCGGCAAGGCGCTTTTTCACCTCCGCGGCGTCCGAAGACGGCCCGAGAGCCGCCGCGCGCTCCTTTGCGGCGCTGCTGACGGCCCTCTGTGCAAGCTGCTCGAGTATGGCGGGCAGCTCGAGCGTGGCGCAGGATTTTTCATATTGCGTCATCTTCGGTTTCCCTCAAATTTTTGTAATAGTCAAGGCTCCTGAACGGCCTGTCCAGCTCAAAGAGCGCGTAGGCCTCGCACACCGAGGCGAGCCGCTCCTCCGCCGCCCCGTCCAGTTCAAAAGCGAAAATCTTCTTCGGCTCGGCGTTTATGATGTACCTCATCGCGGAGAGCACCGCGCGGTCCACCTTCAGCCCGCCGCCCCTGCGGCATTCGCCGCAATAGAGCTCACCGTGCTCGGGAACGAGCACGCCTTCGTCCATATCCTCCCTGCCGCAGGCCGCGCAGGCCTCTAACTCGGGCCTGTATCCCGCGATACACATGAGCCGCAGCTCAAAAACCGCCTTTACAACGTCCCTCGTGGCCAGCTTGTTCGCCAGGGCGTACAGGCTGTTCAGCCCGAGCTGCAGCATCTCCGGCTCCGGGCAGTCCTCGTCCGACACGGCCTCGAGCAGCTCGCAGATATAGCCCGCGAGGGCCAGGCGCTTTATGTCCTCCCTTAGCGGCCTGAATGCCTCGATGCTCTCCGCCTCGTTCACCGTCCACATGCCCCGGTTGCCAAAGAGCGTGAATTCGGAATAGCCGTAAAGCTGCGTTGCGGCGGACAGCTTGCTGCGCGTGCGCGCGACCCCGCGCGCCTTCGCCGTTATTTTGCCCTCCTCCGCGGTGAGGATGGTGAGTATCTTGTCGGACTCCTTGTATTTTGCCTCGCGCAGTACAAGTCCGCGGGTGGTAAGAAACATTATGTATCTCCTCCGTCAGCAGGGCGGTTTTTCCCCCGCCCTCTTGCCACGCTTTCGCTCCGTCTCTTTTGCGCGGTATGCCCGGCTGAGCAGATAGCAGACCGGCGCGCCCGTTTCTACGAACAGCGCCCAGTAACCGTCTGACTTCATGCAATCACCCCGCGCTTAGTCTGTGCAAAAGCGCCGCCATAACTTCTGGGAATTTTATGGCCGGGCCGCACTGATTATATACCTGCCGCAGCACGAAAGCAATACCCGCGTCGCGGCCGGGATTATTTCTCGCTGAAGCCGAAATTCCGCAGCAAAAACTGCGAATCCCTCCAGTTTTCCTTCACGCGCACCCAGGTCTGCAAATAGACCTTCGCGCCCAGCAGGCGCTCCATGTCCTTGCGCGCCATTTCGCCTATCGTGCGCAGCATCTCGCCCTTTTTCCCGATTATGATGCCCTTGTGGCTGGATTTCTCGCAATAAATCGTGACGTCGATTTCGATAACTCCGTCCTCACGCTCCGCAAATCGCGTGACCTCCACAGCCGTGCCGTGCGGCACCTCCTTGTCCAGCTTCCAGAGCAGCTTTTCGCGCACGAGCTCGGCGCAAAGCTGCTTCTCCGGCTGGTCGGTGTACATGTCGTCCGGGAAAAGGTGCGGCCCCTCCGTTGCGTAATTCTCAAGCTGCGCGAGCAGCTCCTCCAGCCCGTCGCCGGTCCTCGCGGAAATGGGTATGATGGCGTCGAAGTCATATGCGGCAGAATACGCCGCGATGACCGCGAGCAGCTCCCCCTTTTCCACGGTGTCGATCTTGTTCACGGCGAGCACCGCCGGGATTTTCGACGCGGCGATCTGCGCTATCAGCTCGCTCTCCTGCCGCCCGATTGACGCGATCGGCTCCACCACGAGCAGCACCGCGTCCACATCGGCCACGCTCTCGCGCACGACCTTGTCCATGTATTCGCCGAGGCGCGTCCTCGCACGGTGAAAGCCCGGCGTGTCCATGAACACGAACTGCGTGTCCCCCCGTGCGACGATCCCGGTTATGCGGTTCCGGGTGGTCTGCGGCTTGTTGGACACTATCGCAACCTTTTCGCCCACGAGGGCGTTGGTGAGCGTGCTTTTGCCGACGTTTGGCCTGCCGGCTATGGTTATCATCGCGTTTTTTTCCATAATTCAGCCTCCGAATTCCAGCTTTACGGCCTTTCTGAGGCCTCATTTGCCCAGCAGGCGCATAATTTCCTCTTCCCTCGCGCGCATTTCGCGCTTCATTTCGCCCTCGTCCACGTGGTCGTAGCCCAGCAGGTGCAGCACGCTGTGAACGGTCAGGTACATTATCTCCCGCTCAAAGCCGTGGCCGAATTCCTCCCCCTGCGCGGCGCAGCGCTCGAGGGATATGGCCATGTCCCCGAGCAGTACGGCCCCCGTCCCCGGGTCGCGCTCGCAGTACTGCGCGTCGAATTCCCCGGGCGAGAGCTCGTTCATCGGGAAGCTCAGCACGTCCGTCGCGGAGTCAATTCCCCTGAACTCGCGGTTTATCTCCCTTATCCCCTCGTCGTCTGTGAACATGACGCTTATCTCACAGGGCACGTCCACCCCCTGTGCCTTCAGCGCCGCCCGGACGGCCCTGAGCACGAGTGCCCGGGCCTCGGGGTGCCCGAGGCCGGAGCGCGCTCTCGATACGCTTATCCTCGCCGCCATCAGAAGCGATACACCGCGGCCATCTTGGCCTCGAGGTAGTCCGTGTAGAACTTCGCGTCAAACGGCGCTCCCATCGCGTTCTCGATGAGCTCTGTGGGCTTATAGAGTTTGCCATGCCGCCAGATGCGCTCCTCAAGCCAGGCACAGACCGGCGAGAGGTCCCCGGCGGCGACGCACTCGTCCACATCCACCGTCTCCTTCATCTTCGCCACTATCTGCGCGCCGTAGGCGCTGCCGAGCGCATAGCTCGGGAAATACCCTATCTGCCCGCCGGACCAGTGCGAATCCTGCAGCACGCCGCTGCGGTCGTCCGGCACCTCCACGCCGAGATACTTCCTGTAGAGCTCCTTCCAGGCGGAGGGCAGGTCCCGCGCCTCGAGCTCGCCGTGCATGAAGGCCCGCTCAAGCTCGTAGCGCACCATGATGTGCAGGCTGTACGTCAGCTCGTCGGCCTCAATGCGTATCAGGCTCGGCTTCGAAGTGTTCACCGCGCGGTAGAAATCCTTCGCGCTGTACTTCCCGAGCTCCGGGCAGAGCTCCACGAGGGTGGGCCAGATGTGCTCGCAGAACGGCCTCGAGCGGGCGATTATGTTCTCGAAAAAGCGCGACTGGCTCTCGTGTACGGCCATGGACACGCCGCCGCCGAGCCCTGTGTAGGCGTACTCGTCCACCGTGTGCAGCTCATAAAGCGCGTGCCCCCCCTCATGCACAACGCTGAACATCGAGGAGGCAAATGCGTTTTCGTAGTAATGAGTGGTTATCCTGACGTCGTACTTCGACAAATCGAGCGTAAACGGGTGCTCGGTAGTTCCGAGTCGGCAGCGGGAGCGGTCCAGCCCGAGCAGGTCCATCAGCTTATAAGAGAGCTTCTCCTGCCTGTCGAGTGGGAAATTTACGCCGAGCAGCGAGGTGTCCGGGGCCTCGGCGCGCTTCACCTTCTCGATGAGCGGCACGAGCTTGTCGCGCAGCACGCCGAAAAAGCGGTCGCAGCGCTCCATCGTCAGCCCCTCCTCGTATTTGTCGAGGCAGTAGTCGTACGGGTCCGTGTCCGGCGCGGCGAGGGCGGCGAAGCGCCTGTTGGCGTCGATTATCTTCTGCAGCACCGGCTCGAAGGAGGCAAAATCGTCCCTCTCCTTGGCCCCGGTCCAGACAATGTGGCTCTCGTTGAGCAGCTCGCGGTAGGCGACGTATTCGTCCATCGGTATGCTCTTGAGCTCCCGCAGGTCCTTCTGCCGGAGCTCCACGGTGCGCCGCTCCGCGCTTGTGAGCTCGTCCATGTGCTCGGAGAGCGCGTCGAGCAGCCTTTCGCTGCGCTCGCCGGTGGCGAGCTGATAGCCCACTCCGCTGAGTATCCCCAGCGCCTTGCCGCGCGGGATGTAAGTGTCCCTCGGCGCGCCGGTCTCCCCGTCGTAGTGCAGCGAGCCCATGGCGTAGCCGTAGGCGAATTCCTCCATCTCGAGCCGTTTCAGTTCTTCCCTTGCTTCTGAAAGTGTCATATTCTGTCCTCCTGAATCTTTTGTCCGATGTAAAGCAGATGTTCAGACCAGCTCAGCAGCTCCGGTATCTCACAGAGCCTGAGCGAAAGCTCAATCCAGTCCGCTCTTGCCTCCGCAGGGAGGTTTTTGAACTCCTCCCTCGAGGCGAGCACTCCCTCGCTGCCCACAAGGTGCAGCTTTTTCAGCGGGAAGCCCTCAAAGTGCCGCTCTGCGCTGCCGGCCTGCGCGAAATACGCCCTTGTGAACGACTCGCCGGCGTAGTCCTCTCCGCGCTCGAGGCAGCCGTAATAGCGCCTGTTGACCTCATTGCCGTCCACTTCCGCTATCCCCTCCGGCCAGTCGGCCATATGCCCGAGGCGGTAGAGCAGATCGCCGTACATGGAGATGAACGCCGCGAAGAAAACCCCTCCCGGCCGGAGCCTTGAAAGGCAGTTGGCTATCGCCGTTTTCCGCTCCTCCTCTTTCAGCAGGTGATAGAGCGGCCCCATGCAGAGCACGTGGTCGAACGGCCCCTCCGGCAGCGTGCCGCCGTCAAGCGCGTCCGCCTGCATGGCAGTCAGCTCCACCCCGGCCTCCGCGGCCTTTTTCCGCGCGAGGGCCACGTTCCCGTCCGAAAGGTCAGCGAGCGTCACGGCGCAGCCCCTTTCGGCGAGATGGATGGAGTATCTCCCGGGCCCTCCGCCGAGGTCGAGCACGCTCTGCCCGGGCTGCACATACCTGTCGATATAGCGGCAGTTTATCTCAAATTCCCAGGGGTTCTGCTCCAGCCGCGCCCACTCCGTCTCCGGCGAAGTGTCGTAATAGGCCTTTATCTGCTCGCGGTCGCTCATTTGCTCTTCCTCCTGAACTGCTTCGGCGCAAGCTCCTTCGCCGGCGCGCGCCGCTTCTCGTCTTTTTCGTAGGCCTCGATTATCTTCTGCACCAGCTCATGGCGCACCACGTCCGCGCCGGTCAGGCGGCAGATGGCTATGTCGTCAATGCCCTTCAGGACGCGCATGGCCTCCTTCAGGCCGCTCACCTTGTCCTGCGGCAGGTCGATCTGCGTCACGTCGCCCGTTATTACCACGCGCGAGCCGAAGCCGATTCGCGTCAGGAACATCTTCATCTGCTCGCGGGAGGTGTTCTGCGCCTCGTCGAGTATGATAAAGCTGTCGTCTAACGTGCGCCCGCGCATATAGGCGAGCGGCGCGACCTCGATATTCCCGCGCTCGAGGTACTTGTTGTAGGTCTCCGGCCCCAGCATTTCAAACAGCGCGTCGTAAAGCGGGCGGAGGTACGGGTCGACCTTGCTCTGCAGGTCGCCCGGCAGGAAGCCGAGCCTCTCTCCGGCCTCCACGGCGGGGCGAGTCAGTATTATCCTGTTCACCTTCTCGCTGCGGAAGGCCGCCACGGCCATCGCCACGGCCAGGTATGTCTTGCCCGTGCCGGCGGGTCCGATGCCGAGCGTTATCGTGTTTTCGGCCATTGCGTCCACATATGCCTTCTGGCCGAGGGTCTTGGCCTTTATCGGCTTGCCCTTCGCCGTGATGCACACCACGTCGCCGGAGAGCTCGCCTATCTTGGCCTCGCGCCCCTCGCGCACGAGCTTGAGTATATAGCGCACGTTCTGCGAGTCTATGGCCTCGCCCCGGCTCGCAAGCTGCAAAAGGCCGTTTATCGCCTTCTCGGCAGTCATAACGTTTTCCGCTTCCCCGGAGATCCTGAGCTGGTCGTCGCGGTCGGTCACGCGCACGCCGAGCTCGCTCTCGATTATCCTTAGGTTCTGGTCAAAGGAGCCGAAGACGTTTATGACGTTTTCCATGCGGTCTATCGGCAGTGTTCTCTCTATCATTCTTCGGTTCGTTTCCTTCCTGTGAAAGCTTATTGCAAAAGCGGCGTTTCCTCCGCAATGTCCTGCAGGCACTCGGCCCTCAGCGTAACGTGCAGCGCCCCGCCGCTCTCCGCGGCGGAAAAGCTGGTGCTTACAACCTCGCCTGCGCCGCCGAGGCGGCGTTCGAGCTCCTCTGTCAGCGCGGCCTTCAGCCGTTCCTCGCTTTCGGCCCTCGCCGCCGAGGCGTCGACCGCCTCGTATTCCGTGTACGTCTCGCGTATCAGCTTCACCGGCAGGGCGAAAACGCCCTCAACGGCAAGCGGATATTCGCTTATTATCTTATCACGGCCGATATCCATTTTGCCACTGTCCCGGTAAAAATTCAAGCGTGTTTTACCAATTACGAGCGCCCAGCGGCTGTAGCTGCGCGTCTCGCCTCCGCGCGAGGTCTCCGTCAGCGGGGCGGACGCGGTCAGCTCGTACCAGGTCCGGGCCGTGACGTCGGCCTGCGCATGCACCTGCCGCGCCTCGCCGCCCGGCGTGCTCATGAGCGAGGAGACCAGCTCCTCCCCCTTCAGCACGGCGTCGCCCGGCTTCACCTGCGGCGAGCCCATGTACACGTCCATGCGCACTATTATGCCCGTCTCCGTGGCCGTCACGGCGTAGGGCTCGTCGTTGTCCACGAGCTCCGGGCGGTCCACCCGCTCGCGCACCTCCACGGCCGCCCTCGAGCCTGCTACGGTCACGCCCACCCAGCTCAGCTCCGGCAGGGAGAGTATGACCTCGTTTTTTATCCTGTCCGCCTCCCAGCCCGGCCAGAAGGAGCCGTATCCCACGCCGGCGTCCTCCAGCGCGCGAAGTATCTCCCCCGTCGAAACCCGCTCGTTCCCCTGCACCTCGATTTCCCACACAAAAAGGCTCGAGGCCGAGAGCGCGGCAAAGCAGAGCGAGAGCGCGGCCATAAAAGCCACCCTGCGGCGTATTTTTCTCCTGAAGGCCGGTGCCCCGGTCCGCTTTACCACCCGCAGCTCGCACTGGCAGCGCGCGGCAAGCGAACGCGCGGCGGCGAGGTCGCCGCCCCTAAGCGTCAGGCGCATGGTGCAGCCGTCCAGGCTCTCCACACCGGAAAAGCCCATGCCCGCGTCTGTCAGCGCGTTCAGCAGCCTCTCCGGCTCGGCGCCGGTCACCTCCACCAGCGCGCTTGCGCGCAGTATCCCTCCCGCGCGTCCCATCAGTCTATCTCCACGCACAGTATGCGCCCCCTTATGAGCAGAGCGTCGCGGTCCATGGCCGCGAGCGAGAGCCCCTCGCCGCGTATGCGCGCCAGAGTCCCTTTGCCCTTCACCTCTATACACTCGCGGGAATACAGGCTGATGCCCCGGTGCGACTCCACCAGCGCCCTCGAGCTCCCAAGCAGCGTCAGCTTCAACAACCCCGCGGCCTCCGCCGGCAGGTCCAGCCTGTCGGCTATCTCCTCTCTGAACGCCCTCGCGGACAAAAGCCTCACCCCCATGCGGGATTTTATGCCCGGAAGCCGGATATAATGAGCGCGCGGCGAATAGGCTTTTGCATGGGAGGTATGTCCATGAGCATTACACGCCGTCTTTCGCCGTTTTTCGCCGTTCTCGGCCTCGCGGCGCTCGCAGTATATTCGGGCGGAGCGATGGAGGGGGCGCGCCGCGGCCTTTCCGCCTGCGCCATGGTGCTTATACCCTCGCTCTTCCCGTTTTTCATCATCTCCGCGCTGCTGCGCTCCACCGGCGCGGTGAGCGCGCTCGCCCGCGCCGCGGCCGGGATAATGCCGCGGCTATTCGGAGTGCCCGGCTGCGCAGCCGCGGCGCTCGTGCTCGGCCTCGCCGGAGGCTATCCGATAGGCGCCGCCGCAATAGGCGAACTCGTCCGCTCCGGCGAACTGACACCGGACGAGGCTGATCGCGCGCTCGCCTTCTGCAACAACTCCGGCCCGGCCTTCCTCATTGGCGCTGCCGGCGCCGGCATATTTTCAAGCCCCGCCGCCGGAGCGCTGCTTTACGCCTCGCATATCACATCCGCCCTGCTCGCCGGGCTCATACTGCGCGGGAAGCGCGTCAGGGCGCTGGCCGTCTCGCTCCCCGCCGCTGCTGAGCCCGCCTACGGCTCCTTCACGGAGGCGGTCACAGGCTCAGTCCGCTCCATGCTCACGGTGTGCGGCTATGTCGTGGCCTTCAGCGCGCTGACCGGCGCGCTCGAGGCGGCGGGTATCTTCTCCCGCCTCGCCGGGGAGCTCGCGCTCCGCACCGGGCTCGGGCTGAAGCTCAGCCGCGCACTCCTCACCGGGTTTTTCGAGCTCGGCGGCGGGCTCTCCGCGCTGTCCGGGGCCGGGATGACGCCGGTAAGCCTCGCCTGCGCCTCCCTGCTCGCGGCCTGGGGCGGGCTCTCTGTGCATTTCCAGACTGCCGCCGTCGTCGCCGGGACCGGCGTGTCCCTCCGCCGCCACACTGCCGGGAAGCTGCTCTCGGCCTGCCTTTCGGCCGCCATCACCCTGCTCTCCGCCGGCCTGATAATGTAGCGAAAGCGGCGCCCCACGCGTGGAGCGCCGCCTTATTCTCCGAGTTTTATGGTCTCCGCCCCGGCATCCGGCCGGAATCTCAGCTCTTTCAGGGCGAATTTCTCCTCAAGCCACTCCCTGTTGGCCCCGTGCTGGCCGACGGCCTGGGACATCAGCCGCGGGTTAACGAGCAAAACAGCCCTCTCCCCGCGCCCCGCGCCGGACAACAGCTCCTCCGCCCGGTCCCTCATGAGCCTCGCTTTTACCAGCTCGCCGAGCGCCGGGTGGTAAGCCCCTCCCGCCGCCTGGCCGCCTGAGAGCTCCTCTGTCGGGTTTAGCCCGAGGCGTATAACCGGTATCCCCCTCGCCTCAAAAACCGGCAGTATCCGCGCACAGACGCGCACAGCGTCCTCCACGGTGTGCTCCCGGTAGCGCCCCTCCCTCCAAAGGTCATACAGCGCTGTGTCGCGCACTATCACCGTGGGGTAGACCCTCGCCCCGTCGGGCCCGAGGGCGGCGATTCTTTCCGCCGTCTCTACGTCGCTGTCATCGTCTGAGCCCGGCAGGCCGGTCATCATCTGGAGTATCAGCCTGAACCCCGCCGCCTTGATCTGCTGCGAGGCCGATTCCACGTCCGCCGCCGTGTGACCCCTCCCGGAGAGGGCGAGCACCCTGTCGGACATGCTCTGCGCGCCGATTTCAACCGTCTGCACGCCGAAGCGCCTCAGCCGCGCGAGGACTTCGCCGTCTATGGCGTCCGGCCGCGTCGAGAGGCGTATCGAATTGATCGTCCCGTCCGCAAGGTACGGCTGCGCCGCAGCGAGCAGCTCCTCCTGTTCCGCCGCCGGGATTGCGGTGAATGAACCCCCATAAAAGGCGAGCTGCCGCCCGCCCCCGCCGTTTGCCGGGAGCGCGGCGGCAGCTTCCACGGCAGCGCGCACGTCCCCGGCCGTTGCCGGGACGGCGGCGCCGGATATTCGCCGCTGGTTGCAGAACACGCAGTCGTTCGGGCAGCCGAGGTGAGGGACGAATACGGGTATTATGCTCTCCCTCGCGCTCATCTGAGCAGCTCCTTCAGCGCGGAGCGCGCGGCGGCCTGCTCTGCCTCCTTTTTGGTCCTGCCCTCGCCGGCGGCGAGCTCCACGCCGTTCAGCAGCACGCGCATTATGAAGGTCTTGTCGTGGTCCGGGCCGGATTCGGATACGAGCTCATAGCTCAGCGTCTGCCCGCTCTTGCGCTGCACCAGCTCCTGGAGCTCCGTCTTTCCGTCGCCGAAAACCAGCCAGTCGCCCGTGTCGAGCGCGGAGAGGATATAGCGCCTTATGAAAGAGCCGGCCACTTCGAGCCCGCCGTCCAGATACATGGCGGCAATCAGCGCCTCCACGGCGTCGGCGAGGATTGACGTCCTATGCCGCCCTCCCGTATGCTCCTCCCCGCGCCCGAGCCGGATGTGTTCGCCCAGACCGAGCTCGAGCGCCACACGCTTCAGGCTGTCCTCGCACACAAGCTGCGCGCGGACGCGCGTCATGCGCCCCTCGGGCAGCTCGGGTTCCCGGTTGTACAGCGCGTCCGCCACCACGAAGCCGAGGACAGAGTCGCCGAGGAACTCCAGCCGCTCGTTGCTCTCGCAGCTGTGCCCGCGGTTCTCGTTGGCGTAGGAGCTGTGCGTAAGCGCGTTCACAAGCAGCGCTTTGTCGCGGAAGGTGTAATTGAGTTTTTTCTCTATGGCCTCCATCAGGCCGTGGCCCCTTCGACGTAGTCCACAAGGTCGCCGATGGTGGCAATCTTCTTTAGGTCGTCCTCGGCTATCTCGCCGAGGCTGAACTCCTCTTCGATCGTCATGCTCAGCTCGACGACATCGAGGGAGTCGGCGCTCAGGTCGTCGGCAAAGGAGGTCTCGCGGGAGAGGGTTTCCTTCTCAACGCCGAACTGGTCGGCAACCATGTCGATTATCCTGTCGTAGATCATTTTTCTCATTCCTCCGTTTTTACGGCGCCCTCGCTTGGCAGGCGCATATATTCCGTGTTTTTGGCTATCTCGTCGATAACGCCCGCCCTCGCGAACGCGACGGCCTGGCGGATCGCGCTGAAAATCGCCTCCTCGTTGGAGGAGCCGTGTGCCTTTATGACCGGCCTGGATATGCCGAGCAGGGCCGTGCCGCCGATCTTGTTCACGTCCAGGCTGTCCTTCATCTCCATGAAGTCGCCCTTGAGCGCGGCGGCGGCCAGCTTGTTCTTCGTGCTCTTATAGAACACGCCCTTGAGCTTACCCATGGCGAACTTTATCATGCCCTCGCTGGCTTTCAGGAAAACGTTGCCCGTGAACCCGTCCGTGACGGCCACGTCGGCCTTGCCGGACATGACGTCGTTGCCCTCGATGTTGCCGATGAAATTGATCCGCCCCTCTACGGATGCCTCCTGCAGGAGCTTGAAAGCCTCCTTTTGCAGCTCCGCGCCCTTTGTGGGCTCCGTGCCGTTGCTGAGCAGACCGACCTTCGGGTTTTCACAGCCGAGTATGTTCTTCGCGTAAAAGCTGCCCATAAAGGCAAACTGCAGCAGGTATTCCGGCGTGCACTCCACGTTCGCGCCGCAGTCTATAAGTACCACCCCGTGCTCCCCGGCCGGCAAAACCGGTGCAAGGGCCGCGCGCCTTATCCCGCGCACGCGCTTGACAATAAGCGTGGCGCCCGTGAGCAGGGCCCCGGTGCTGCCCGCCGAAACTACGGCGTCCCCCTCACCGGATTTAAGCATCGTGAGGGCAACGGCCATTGAAGAGTCTTTTTTCCTGCGCGTGGCGGTGCTCGGGTCGTCCTCCATGGTTATGACCTCGCGCGCATCCGTTATGGTCACCACGCGGCCCGCCCCGTCGAGGTATTTTCCGATCTCCTCGCGCCGGCCGACCAGAGTTATGTCAACTCCCAACTCCCGGGCTGCCTTCATCGCCCCGCGAACGGGAGCCTCCGGCGCGTTGTCGCCGCCCATTGCGTCCACGATTATCCTCAAAGCCTCATTACCTCCTTTGTCTCCGCCAGGCCGTCGAGTACGGCCAGCGCCCGCTTCGATATCTCCGCGTTCTTGTTCCGTTTGCCCTTCACGCGGTAGCCAAGCGGGCTGATTATCCCGAAGTTTATGTTCATCGGCTGGAAATTGCCTACGCTGCCCCCGGAGACATACAGCGCCAGCGCGCCGATGGCCGTCTCCTGCGGGAAGTCCACCGCCGGCAGGCCGAGCGCCCTCGCCGCTGTCTCTATGCCGACGAGCATGCCGCTCGCAGCGCTCTCCACATAGCCCTCAACGCCGGTCATCTGCCCGGCGAAGCTGAGCCTCGGCTCGCTTCTCAGGCGGTAGTACCTGTCCAACAGCCGCGGGGAGTCGAGGTAAGTGTTGCGGTGCATGACGCCGTAGCGGACGAATTCCGCCTCCCTCAGCGCGGGTATCATGGAAAAGACGCGCTTCTGCTCTCCAAAAGTCAGGTGCGTCTGGAAGCCGACAAGGTTATACAGCGTCCCTTCGGCGTTGTCGCGCCTGAGCTGGACCACGGCGTAGTCCTCCCCGCCGGTGTTGGGGTTCACGAGCCCCACCGGCTTCATCGGCCCGTAGCGCAGGGTGTCCTCCCCCCGCCGCGCCATCACCTCGACGGGCATGCAGCCTTCAAACACGGCCCCGTCGTCGAAGCCGTGCGCCGGCGCCTCCTTTGCCGCGCGGAGCTCGGATACGAAGGCCGTGTACTCCTCGCGCGTCATCGGACAGTTTACATAATCTGCCGTGCCCTTGCCGTAGCGGGACGCGAAATAGGCGTTTGACATGTCCACGCTCTCGAGCGTGACTATCGGCGCGACGGCGTCGTAAAAATGCAGCCCCGGCTCGCCGCAGAGGGCGGCGATTTTCTCCGCAAGGGCGTCGCTGGTGAGCGGGCCGGTGGCGATGACGACCTCTTCCCCCTCGGGGAAATCAACCGCCTCCGCCTCCACGACTTCGATATTCGGATGCGAGCGGAGCCGCTCGGTGATATATTTTGAAAAGCCCTCGCGGTCCACGGCCAGCGCGCCGCCCGCCGCCACGCGGTTGGCCTCCGCCGACTCCATTATCAGCGAGCCGAGCCGCCGCAGCTCCTCTTTGAGCAGACCCACGGCGTTCGACAGGTCATCCCCCCGCAGGGAGTTCGAGCACACGAGCTCGCCGAAAAGCGGCGACACATGCGCCGGGGTGTATTTCCCGGGCTTCATCTCCACCAGCCGGACTTTTATCCCCCGCCGCGCGAGCTGATACGCGCATTCGCTGCCGGCGAGGCCCGCGCCGACTACGGTAACCGGGCCCATCACGTGCTCTCCTCCGTCGCGGCGCTCTTTTTAGAGCGGCCTGAGGCGGATGTCTTCTTCGCCGCCCCGCCGGAGGCGGATTTTTTGGACGCCGTTTTCTTTGCCGCGCCCTTTTTGGCCGTGGCAGGGGTTTCCGCGGCCTCTTCTGCCGCATTGCCCTCGCCCTCCGCGGCCTTTTCGCCGGAGGAGGATGACTTGCGGCGGTAGCCGCGCTTGTCCTCGGGAGTAAAGTTCGGGCAGTTTTCGTTTATGCAGAAGGCTTTCAGCCTGCCGCGCCCGGAGGGCTTGAACATGGTCTTGCCGCACTCTGGGCAGACCTCCTTGGTCGGCACGTCCCAGGTCATGAAGCCGCACTCGGCCCCGCGCTCGCAGGCGTAGTAGGTGTAGCCCCTCTTGGACGTCCTCTTCAGGATCCTGCTGCCGCACTTGGGGCATTTGCCCGGCATCTCCACGACGATCGGCATCGTAAAGCTGCACTCAGGATATCCCGGGCAGGCGAGGAAGCGGCCGAAGCGGCCGGATTTGATCACAAGGTTCCTGCCGCAAACGGGGCAGACCTCCTCGGACACCTCGTCCGGCACCTTTATGCGGACGCCCTCCATGGCCTTTTCGGCGTCCTTCATCTCCTTTTCAAAGCCGCCATAGAAGCCGGCGAGGTAATCCTGCCATCCCTCTTTCCCCTTTTCTATGTCGTCGAGCCCATCCTCCATCCGGGCGGTGAACTTCAGATCGACTATGTCGGGGAAGCGCTCCTCCATCAGCCCCGTGACGGTCTCGCCCAGCGAAGTCGGGCGCAGGTAGCGCCCCTCCTTCACCACATATTCATGGCTGAGTATTGTCGTTATGGTCGGGGCATACGTGCTCGGGCGGCCGATGCCCTTCTCCTCCATAGCGCGGATAAGCGTCGCCTCAGTGTATCGGGACGGCGGCTGCGTGAATTTCTGTTCCTTGTCAAGGTTGACGAGCTCGAGCTGCTCGCCCTCCTGGAGGTTTGGCAGCGGCTTGCGCGCCGGGGCGGTCTCCTCGTCCTTCGCGTCGTCATACACGGCGGTGCAGCCGGGAAAAACAAGCTCGGAAAAGCTCGCCTTGAACACGTTCCCCTCGCACACGGCGTCGATCTGCACGTTGTCATACACCGCGTTGGTCATCTGGCAGGCTATGAAGCGGCCCCAGATCAGGCGGTAGAGCATGTACTGCTCCTTTGTCAGGTCCTTGCGCACCTGCTCGGGCGCGAGGTCCGCGTAGGTCGGGCGGATCGCCTCGTGGGCGTCCTGCGCGCCGGCCTTCGTCTTGTAGCGTCTCGGCTCCGCCGGGCAGTACGCCGGGCCGTAGTGCGCGCTTATATAGCTCCTCGCCGCCGCCACGGCCTCGTCGGACAGGCGCAGCGAGTCGGTCCTCATGTAGGTAATGAGGCCGATCGTGCCGTGATTTGTGATGTCAACGCCCTCATAAAGCTGCTGGGCGATGCTCATCGTGCGCCGCGGCGTCATGCCGAGCCGCCTGCTCGCCTCCTGCTGCAGCGTGGAGGTGATGAACGGGGGGGACGGGCTGCGGTTTTTCTTCCCGCGCTTGACTGTTTCGATGGTAAAGGGCTTTCCTTCCACCGCGGCGATAACCGCGTCGGCCTCCGCCTCGCTCTTGATTTCCTCCTTGCCCTCGCTGCCGCCGAAATACCTGGCCGTGAACTCCCCGCCCTCTTCGCGCTTCAGCAGCGCGTCGAGCAGCCAGTACTCCTCCGGCACGAAGGCCCTTATCTCCCGCTCGCGGTCGACGACCATGCGCGTGGCAACGCTCTGCACCCTGCCGGCGGAGAGCCCGCGGCGGATTTTTTTCCAGAGCAGCGGCGAGAGCTCATATCCGACTATGCGGTCGAGTATGCGCCTGGCCTGCTGCGCGTCCACAAGGTCCTGGTCGATTTCCCTCGGGCGCCTGATGCTCTCCGTCACCACGTTTTTGGTTATCTCGTTGAACGTGACGCGCTGCGCCTTGTCGTCCGGCAGGTCAAGCAGCTCCTTCAGGTGCCAGGCTATCGCCTCGCCCTCGCGGTCCGGGTCGGTTGCGAGATAGACCATGTCCGCCTCGGAGGCGAGCTTTTTAAGCTGCTCTATCAGCTCCGTCTTGTCCTTTACCGGCGTGTACTGCGGCTTGAAGCCGTGCTCTATGTCCACGCCCATCGTGCTCTTCGGCAGGTCGCGCAGGTGGCCCATCGAGGCCACGACCCTGTAGTTCTTGCCCAAATATCTCTCGATGGTTCTGGCCTTCGCCGGGGACTCGACTATGACCAGCGCCGTCTTTGCTTTTGCCATCAAAACATCCTCACTTTTGGATAATGTTCAGGGAAAACCTCTTGCCCGGCTCCTGCCGGACATATCCGCCTATTTGCAGCATCGTAAGCTCCGCGAGGGCTTCCGCCGCGGGGATCGCGGTTTTCTCTATTATATCGTCAATATGCGCCTGGCCCTCAGTCAGGCAGTTCACGATGCGGAGCTGCTTTTCCGTCAGGCCCTCAAGCTGTTTCTTCAAGTCAATATATTCCGGCTCGGGCGGCTTGTCAATGCCTTTTTTGCGACGCGGCTCGCGCAGCTTGACAAAATCCGCCCCGTCCTCCGGGCCGTCCGCGCCGCTCTCCGGCTGTTTTGCCCCCTCCTGCTCCGGGATGACCCGCTCCGGCGGGAGAGTCCTCGCCTCCCGGCCCGGGTCCTTCAGCGAGGGGAAGCGCGCATAGAAATCCGCGAGCACGTCCCCTGCGTCCGTTGCGGGGCTCGCTCCCTCCTTGAGCAGGGCGTTTGAGCCCGCGGCGGCGGGCGCGTCAGCGTTCGCCGGGACGGCAAACACCTCGCGCCCCTGGCTTAGCGCCTCGTCCGCGAACAGCAGCGCGCCGCTCTTTGCCGGGGCCTCTGCCACAACGCAGGCGACGGTAAGGCCGGACGTTATGCGGTTCCGCGCGCGGAAAAAGGCCGCGTGCCCCTGCGCCCCCGGCGGGTATTCGCTGACAATCGCGCCGACAGTCTCCACGTCTCTTGCGAGCGGGCCGCCCCAGCGCCTGTCGTCTATCGCCGAGCCGAGCACGCCGATGCAGGAGCCTCCGGCCAGGAGCGCGCCCTTCGCCGCCGCGGCGTCCACCCCGCTCGTGAGCCCGGAAACGACGAGGGCGCCGCAGCGGGTGAGCTCGTAGCCGAGCCTTGTCGCCATTTTCAGGCCGTAGGGCGTCGCCCTCCTCGTGCCGACTATCGCCACCGCCGCAAGGTCGTCCACCGAAGGCAGCCTGCCGCGGACATAGAGCACCAGCGGCGGGTCGTATATTTGCGCGAGCCGCCGCGGATAGGCCGCGTCCTGTATCGTGAGTATCCCTATCTCCTCGCGCTCGCAGCGCTCAAGGATGTCGAGCGCCGCGTCGAGCCGGCGGCTCTTCAGCGCCTCGCGCTCCTCGTCGGTCAGCATGTCGAGCCCGGCGAGCTCCTCGACCGGGGAGAAAAACAGCTCCCTCACGCCCCCGAAGCGGGAGATGAGCTCCTGCTTGACGCGCGGGCGCACCCCGGTGAGCGCCGAGAGCCAGAGCCAGTATCGCAGTTCCGACATCACACCACCCCTATCCTGCC
Organism: Candidatus Scatomorpha intestinavium; assembly: GCA_018712985.1. Taxonomy (GTDB): domain Bacteria; phylum Bacillota; class Clostridia; order Oscillospirales; family Oscillospiraceae; genus Scatomorpha; species Scatomorpha intestinavium. The sequence goes on along the minus strand of DVGA01000041.1, from coordinate 41,001 downwards.
GCGCTCGAGTTCCCACATCGCAACCACCGCGGCCATCGCGGCATTCAGCGACTCGCTCCCCGGCGCCATAGGTATCACCGTCAGGCCGTCGCAGAGCGATTTCAGCTTCTCTGAAAGTCCGTGGCCCTCGTTCCCGATCGCCACCGCCGCCCCGCCTCGCGGCAGGCGGCGTATGTCTACCGCCCCGCTGTCGAGCGCCGCGCCGAAAAGCGGCAGCCCCCAGCGGCGGACGGTCTCCGCCGCGCCCTCCGCGTCCGTCTCGATCACGCACTGGCGGAACGCCGCGCCCATGGTGGCGCGGACAACGCGCGGGGAGGACGGGTCTGCGCAGCTGCCGGTCAGCAGCACGGCCCCGACACCGAAAGCATTTGCCGCGCGGATCACGGTGCCCACGTTCCCGGGGTCCTGCACGTTCTCGAGTATCACTGCGCTCTCCGCGCTCTCCGGCGGGCTTATCCGCGGCAGTGCCACGCTGAAAACCGGCCCTGGGCTGTTCAAAACCGGCGAGGCGTAGCCGACGATCTCGGAAGGCGCGCGATACACCGGCGTCCCGGGCGCGAGGCCCGCGGGTACGGCCGCGCCCTCCGCGAGCAACAGCGCCGTCACCTCGCAGCCGGAGGAGAGCGCCTCGCCCAGCAGCTTGACGCCGTCGAGCACGGTCTCCCCCGCCGAGCGCCGGAGCTCCCGGTCGGACGCGAGGGCGCGCAGCCGGCGGACAAGCGTATTTTTCCTTGAAGTGATAAGCTCCATAGCCGCACCGTCCAAATGCTAACATTAATATCTAAAATATGCGCAAATTGCAAATTTGTCAACCGCGCAAAAGCCGGGCACCCCGCCCGCCGGGCGGCGGACGGGGTGCGGATATCAAATTGCTGTGTATCAGCCCTCCGCGGCCGGCTCCGCGGTCTCATCTGCGGGCGTCTCCTCCGCGGCCGGCTCCTCAGACGGCTCTGCGGAAGTCTGCTCAGTAAGCGAGGCGTAGCTGAGCGGCCCGGAGCACTCAGGATACTCCGCGATGTCCCACCAGTAGCCTCCCCACATCTCTGCGTCGCTGCGCAAAAATGTATTTGCCAGCCCGAACTCTGCCGCGCGCGAGGTGTCCACATGGTAGCTTGAACCATCAAGCGTGACAATGTTCCAGTAATGCTCTGTCCTGTCGAACCGGCCCTCAACCACCTGGCAACCTATTCCGAGCGTGTCGCACAGGGCCTTATAAGCAAGGGCCATCCCCTCGCAGTCGGCCTCGCCGACAACAAGAGCGTCGTAAGCGGTGTGCCCGCCGCCGTTCTCCCGGCTTGAGCACTCTTCAACAAGCAGGCTCGCGGCCTGCAGCGCCCTGTAGGCATCCCCCTCGGACGTCACACGCGCTGCGAGTCGCGCGGCGGCCTCGTTCAGGTCGCCGTGCATCTCCTCCAGCTCCCTGTCGCCGGAGGGGTAGTCTATCCGCACGTCGTATATGCGCTGCATCCCCAGCCCGGAGTACACATCCACGGTCGCCGTGGGCTTCACGACGCACGCGAGCGGATTGCTCATATATGCCTCAGTGACATAGCTTTCCGCCTCATCCTGGTCCACGTCGGTGGCAGAGACGAGCACAACCAGCCCCGGGCTCATGCTCTCCACGGCGTCGGCTATGCTCGAGTACAGCCCCGCGGAGGTGGCGACGCTGATGATCGAGTCGATTTCCTCCTGCGAGCGCTTGTAATAAATGTATATCTGCGCCTCGGTGTAGCCGACGATGGTATTGACGTCATATGAAATGTAGTCAACCGAATAGCTGCCGAGCGCGGTCTGCCTGCTGACGGAATTGCAGGCGGCGGCAAGGTCGTCGCTGATGTCCTCGCCCGAATACGCACTCAGGTCCAGAGTGCCGGACTCCTCGTGCTGCGTTATAAGGGCACTTATTGCAAGCCGGAGCGTTGTGTAGCTCGTGACCGTAATCGCCCCGTCGCTGCCCGCCGTGGGCCGGACATACTCGTAGTCCGACGAGGCGAAATACTCCTTGTCGAACACCGAAGCGCAGCCGGCGAGAGGCAGCAGCAATATGACCGCCGCAAGCAGCGCCGCCAGGCGCCTTGAGTGTCCGCGCAAGTGAGCTCCCCCCTTTCCTGCTGTCAGCCGCCCAGCTCTTCGCCGATGATGACGATTTCCGTCTTTTCCATGCCCATCATCGGGATCATCTGTATGATCAGGTTCCGGCACACGCGCTGCGGGCTGCGGCAGTCGTAGCATTTCAGCTCGCCCTTGGCACAGGGCGTGTCCATTCCCATACCCCTGGCGCGGAGCGGCCCCGCAACATTCCTTGCGCGCCAGACCGCGCGCTCAAGCGTGGGCTCTATCTTGTTCACCCCGGCGACGATATACAGCCTCTTGTGCCCGAATGAAGTGGACGCCACGCGGTTGCCCGTGCCGTCGATGTTCACGATCTCACCGGTTTCGGAAATGGCGTTCGCGCTGCACAGATAGGCCGTCGTGGTCATGGCGCGCACCCTCGCGGCGTCCGGCTCCTCGCGCCAGTGCCAGACAACGTCCGGACATACGGCCTTAAGCCGGTCGTAAAGCCCTATCGCGTCCAGCGTGCCGCTGCCGCCGAAGCCCACGGTCATGCCCGCGAGCTCACCGGTCAGATAGTCCGCAGCCTCGGCCCCGGTGTCGAAATACCTGAAGGAAAAGCCGCGGCCCTCGGCGTTCTTTTTCAGCTTCTCAATGTCCATTGTATATCTCCTTTCATTGGCTTCAGAGTCCTGATAATGCCGTTTTCCTGCCTGATCCCGGCCGTATTGCGTGCGTCAATTCTCGCTTTCTATGTTCTCGAAACCGTTTCCGAACACGTCGCGCGCGTCCGTGACGATAAGGAAGGCGTGTACGTCGACCGTCTTTACTATGCGGCGGACCTGGGTGATCTGCGTTTTTTTGATGACGCAGAGTATCACGTTTTTCGCCTTTCCGGTGTATGCGCCCTCGCCGTGCAGCAGCGTGACGCCGCGCCCGAGCTGATGGGTTATGGTGTTTTTCAGCTTGTCGCTCTCGTCGCTGATGATATAACAAACCTTACTCGCACTGAGGCCGTAAAGGACAACATCTATGGCCCTGGACACGACGAACATGGCGATCGTCGAATACATCGCCGCCTCCAGCGTGTTGAAAATAAGCGCGTATACGGCGAGTATTGCAACGTCCAGTATCAGCATGAGCGTGCCGAAATTCAGGTACTGGTATTTAATCCTCAGGAACTTCACGACGATATCCACGCCGCCGGTCGTGACGCCGGCACGGTAGATAATGCCCAGCCCGAGCCCGTTGAGCAGCCCGCCGAAGATCGCAGCGAGCAGTATATTGTCGGTTGCCTCCCAGTGCAGCAGCGAAAAGAGGTCGATAAACACCGACGACGCGGCCATGCCCGTGAACGAGCCTATGACGAAGCCAAGCCCGAAGCGCCGCCACGCAGCGATGAACAGCGGGATGTTCATCACGATGTTCATAACGCCGACGGGCAGGTCCGTCAGCATGTTGATAATCATCGCCACGCCGGTCAGCCCGCCGGCGAGCACCTCGTTTGGGTAAAAGAAGAACTCGAACCCCACACCGTAGATTGCCGAGCCCAGGATAATGAGCGCGTACTCCTTGACGTATTCGGTCACGGTCCTTTTTGGCAGCATATTTAACCCTCCAGAAGTGACATCTGTTTTTCGCCCCTGTCCTCATCGCGCAGCAGCGCGCCGGCCGCCGGCAGGCTGCGCACGCGGTAGCGGGCGAGGTTTTTGATACCGGTCTCGTGCAGAGGCCGTGCGTCGGACAGTTTGTACTTGGGTTTAAGGGTCATTACGCCCACGCCCTGCGTGGTGCGCGAGGCTTTCGGCGCGAGCAGCGCCGAGTTGAATATGAGCGCCCTGCCCTCGGTGGAGAAGGCGGCGATCTCGAGCTCGTCTTTGAGCTCCATCACCCGCGCGAGCGGGCTCTTGTCCGAATAGGCGTTCACGAGCTTCTTGCGGTTGGTCTTGGTCTCGTACGACTCGAGCGGCACCCTCGCCGCCTTGCCGTTTTCAAAGAAGAACACGAGCTGCCCGCTGTAGTCCCCGGGGGCGATCACGGCCACGACGGCCTCGCCCTCATCCATCGCGAGCTGCGAGGGCAGGTATGTGCCGAGCACGGAGGCCTTTGTGTCCGCGAAATCCGCGAGCCGGGCCTTGTACGCCTGCTGTTTGTTCGTAAAGACGAGGATCTCTGCGCGGTTCGTGGCCTCGAAGTCCGTCCCCGGCCCGTCGCCCTCCTTGTACTTCTGCTCGGAGGACATACGCAGCGACTGCGGCGTGATTTTCTTCAGATAGCCCTCGCGGGACACGAAAACGTGGACAGGATAGTCCTCGACCGTCTCGTCCTCCTCTGGCTCGGCTATCTCGTCCGCATAGACGATCCCGGTGCGCCGCGGCTCCGCGTACTGCTTGATTATGGCCTGCAGCTCGCGGATTATCACTCCCTGGAGCTTCCGGCGGCTGCCGAGCGTCTCCTCCAGCGAGGCGATATCCCGCTCGAGCTCGTCGGTTTCGGCGGTGCGCTTGAGGATATACTCACGGTTGATGTTGCGCAGCTTTATCTCCGCGACATACTCCGCCTGGACCTTGTCTATGCCGAAGCCTGCCATCAGGTTAGGTACGACGTCGGATTCCCGCTCGGTGTTCCGGATTATAGCTATGGCCTTGTCGATATCGAGCAGTATTTTACCGAGGCCCTTGAGCAGGTGCAGCTTCTCGCGCTTGCGCGCCAGGTCGTAATACACGCGGCGGCGGACGCACTCGGTCCGCCAGGCGGTCCACTCGCCGAGTATTTCGCCCACGCCCATTACGCGCGGGTTCCCCTCGATAAGTATATTGAAGTTGCAGGCAAAGGAGTCCATAAGCGGCGTCAGCTTGAAGAGCTTCGCCATCAGCTTTTCCGGCTCCGTGCCGCGCTTGAGGTCGATCGCGAGCTTCAGGCCGCTCAGGTCCGTCTCGTCGCGCATGTCGGAGATTTCCTTCACCTTGCCGGCCTTCATCAGCTCCGCCACCTTGTCCATCACGGCCTCGGCCGTGGTGGTATAGGGCAGCTCATACACCTCTATGACGTTCGCCTTCGCGTCGTAGCGCCAGCGTGCCCTTACGCGGAAGCTGCCGCGCCCGGTGCGGTAGATCTCCGCCATCGCCGCGGTGTCCATTATAACCTCGCCGCCTGTCGGGAAATCCGGCGCCGGGAGGGTGGACATTATGTTGTGCTCCGGGTCGCGCATGAGCTCGATGGCAGTCTCGCATACCTCGGCGAGGTTGAAGCCGCATATCTGGCTCGCCATGCCGACGGCGATGCCGGTGTTGGCCGAGACGAGGACGTTTGGGAACGCAGTCGGCAGCAGCGCCGGCTCCTTCATGGTGCCGTCGTAGTTGTCGACGAAATCCACCGTCTCCTTGTCTATGTCCCGGAATATCTCGTTGCATATCCCGGCGAGCTTCGCCTCGGTGTAGCGCGAAGCGGCACAGGCCATGTCGCGCGAATACACCTTGCCGAAGTTGCCCTTCGAGTCCACAAACGGCGTGAGCACCGCGCCGTAGCCCTTGGAAAGGCGCACCATCGTGTCGTATATCGCCGCGTCGCCGTGCGGGTTCAGCCGCATGGTCTGCCCCACTATATTCGCGCTCTTCGTCCTCGCGCCGGTGAGCAGGCCCATCTTGTACATCGTGTACAGCAGCTTGCGCTGCGAAGGCTTGAAGCCGTCGATCTCCGGGATGGCGCGGGAGACGATCACGCTCATGGCGTACGGCATGTAGTTGGTCTCGAGCGTTTCGGTGATGGGCTGTTCGAGCACCTCCGCGCGGAGGCCCATCACGTCCGCGCTGCCCTTTCTCTGCTTGGGAGCGTCGCTCTCCTGTTTCCTGCGCGCCATTTACCTGACTCCGCCCTTGCTTTTTTTCTTTTCGCGCAGCCCGGTATCAAGGTTGCGCTTGCATTCCGGGCAGACTTTCAGCCACACGAGCTTGCGCAGCAGCACCTTGCCGCAATAGGGGCAGCGGAGCCATTTGAAAATTGTGAACGTCAGGAACGCCAGCAGCGCGAGGGCGGAGTAGGACAAGATCGCCGCTACCGGCTCGTTGGAGCCGCGCATGATCAGCGCCGTGACGCAGAAGACGACTATAACGGCCATGAGTGTTATGACCGTTTTCTTTGCGGTTTGAAAGCTCATGATTCTGCCTCCTTAAGATATGTCGGCAAGGTCAAGGTACTGGCTGCCGAAATCTGAGATATACTGTTTCCTGCCGGAGAGGTTGTCGCCGAGCAGCAGGTCGAAAACCTCGGCCGTGCGCTCCGCATCCTCGGGCATCACGCGGATAAGGCGGCGCGTTTCCGGGTTCATGGTGGTGAGCCACATCATGTCCGGGTCGTTCTCGCCAAGGCCCTTAGAGCGGTTTATCGTGCACTTCGCGCCGTTCAGCGAGGCGAGCACTTCAGACTTTTCGCGCTCGGAGTAAGCGAACCAGGTCTTGCCGCCGGAGTTTATTTCATACAGCGGCGACTCGGCGATATACACCAGCCCCTCGCGAATCAGCGTGGGCGTCAGGCGGTAGAGCATGGTGAGTATCAGCGTGCGGATCTGGAAGCCGTCCACGTCCGCGTCGGTGCAGATTATGACCCGCCGCCACCTCAGGCTGTCGAGGTCGAACCCCGGCAGCTCCTTTGCGTGCTTCTGTACCTCCACGCCGCAGCCGAGGACCTTAATCAGGTCTGTGATAATCTCGTTTTTGAAAATCCGCCCGTAATCCGCCTTCAGGCAGTTGAGGATTTTGCCGCGCACGGGCATGATCCCCTGGAACTCCGCGTCGCGGCTGAGCTTGCAGGCGCCGAGCGCGCTGTCGCCCTCGACGATGTAAATTTCCCGCTTCGACACGTCCCTGCTGCGGCAGTCGACGAACTTCTGCACGCGGTTGGAGATGTCCATGCTGCCGGTGAGCTTCTTTTTGATGTTCAGCCTCGTGCTCTCGGCCTGCTCGCGGCTGCGCTTGTTTATGAGCACCTGGTCGGCCACGCGGTCGGCCTCCGCCTTGTGCTCTATGAAATAGATTTCAAGCTGCTCGCGGAAGAACTCCGCCATGGCCTCCTGGATAAACCGGTTGGTGATGGCCTTTTTTGTCTGGTTCTCATAGCTTGTCTGCGTCGAGAAGCAGTTGGTGACGAGCACAAGGCAGTCCGCCACGTCCTGGAAGGTGATTTTGCTCTCGTTTTTCTGATACTTGCCGGTCTTTTTGATGTAGCTGTCCACCGCGTAGACAAACGAGCTGCGCACGGCCTTTTCCGGTGCGCCGCCGTGCTCAAGCCACGAGCTGTTGTGATAGTATTCTATAAGGTTTACCTTCACAGAGAAACAGAAGGCCGCGGAGAGCTTCACCTTATACTCCGGCTTGTCCGCCCGGTCGCGCCCCTTGCGCTCCGCGGAGATGAAATGCGGCGCGCTGAGCACCTCTTCCCCGGCGATCTCCTGCACATAGTCGAGTATGCCGTGCTCATAGAAAAAATCCTTCGTCTCAAACTTGCCGGCGGCGACCTCGTTCCTGAGCCGGAACGTGACCCCGGCGTTCACGACCGCCTGCCGCCGCAGCGTCTCCTCGTAGTGCTCGAGCGGGATGTCTATGTCCGTAAAAACCTCGAGGTCCGGCCGCCAGCGTATGTCCGTGCCGGTTTTTTTCCTGTCCGCCTGCTCGACCTGCATTTCACCGACTATGCGCCCGCGCTCGAAGTGCAGCGTGTACTTCTTCCCGTCTCGCCTGACGCACACATCCATGTATTCGCTCGCGTACTGCGTGGCGCAGCTGCCGAGGCCGTTCAGCCCGAGGGAGTACTCATAGTCCCCGCCGTCGTTGTTGCGGTATTTGCCGCCCGCGTACAGCTCGCAGAAGACGAGCTCCCAGTTGTAGCGCTTTTCAACCGGGTTCCAGTCCACCGGGCAGCCGCGCCCGAAGTCCTCGCACTCTATGCTCTTGTCGAGGTAACGTGTGAGTGTTATAATGTTGCCGTTTCCGGCGCGCGCTTCGTCTATGGAGTTCGAGAGTATCTCGAACATTGCGTGCTCGCAGCCCTCCAGCCCGTCGGAGCCGAAAATGACTGCCGGGCGCTTGCGCACCCTGTCCTCGCCTTTGAGCTGCGAGATGCTTTCGTTACCGTAGCTCTCGGCCGTATTTTTCGCCATTTACCGTTTTCCCTCTCACATCACAAGATATTGTATCACAAAGGCACATTTTTACCCATATACTATATCTTACCTTTAGGAAAATTGCAAGGCCCATTTGATTTGCCCCGCCCTCCGCGCAAAAGGAAACATTGCGCGCTAACCTGCGTCATTAAATAAAAAAGCGGGAGAGCTCGCCTTCCGGCCTCTCTCCCGCCGCCCCGCCGGGTTTGTTTCGCGTTCGCGAATTCCCGCGGAACTTGAGCTCTTTCAGGACATCTCCGCGGGTTTTATATCTCTCGCCGCTCGAGCGCCTCTCTTAAGCTCCGGGAGTAGTATGCCGCGGCCTGCGCGATATATTTGCGGGAATTTTTTCATGCGCACGGTTAAAGCTCCCTGCTTTTGAATAGAATATATGGACAAGGAGTGTGAACGCCATGTCCAAACGTTCGAGAGCAGCGCGCGAAAAGCGCGCGGAGATCGCCAAAGCCACCGCCGAGCTGAGCGAAGTGCGCCGCTCGCTCAGCGAGGCCTACCGCCAGTTCGACACCGTCACCGACAGCGCGACGATGGATGTATGTATTTTTGAGATCAGCGCCCTCAGGAGTAAATACAGCTGCGTGATACGCAACCTGAAGGCCCTGTATCTGTAGCAACAGGAGGAAACACATGGAAACACCCGCGACCATTGCCGTCATCGCGGCCTGCGCGCTGCTAATATGGCTGCTCGTGGCAATACTCAAAACGCCGATGAAGCTGATACTGAAGCTGCTGCTGAACATGCTCTGCGGCTTCGTTATGCTCTTCGTTTTCAACTTCATCGGCGGCTTTTTTGACCTGTCGCTCGGAGTGAACGCGACAAACGCCCTCGTGGCCGGTGTTTTGGGCATCCCGGGTCTGGTGCTGCTCATACTGCTTCAGACATTCCTTTGATTACATACCCTGCTGACCGCCCCGCAGCGCGGAAGCCGCGCTGCGGGGCGGTCTGTGTTTCATTCCCGCTTCGATATTTCCGCCAGCAGGCCAAGGAAGCGGTTCAGCAGCGCGTCCCGGCTGTCGGGCATATAGGCTGCGCCGTAGGAAATCGGCTCCGTCCCCGCCACCGGCACATAGCACACTCCGTCCATTTGTATTCCCGGGGTTTCTGCCAGCACGGAAACCGCGAAGCCCGCCGCGATCACGGCGCTCTGCGCCTCGATGCTCTCGCAGAAAATAACGCTCCCCGGGCCTCTCCCGGCAATAAGCCGGTTCTGGACGTCTATCACTGCTCTTGGCGAGGCATTAGGCCGCGAGATGGCCAGGAAACAGCTCTGTGCGATATCCTGCACCTCAAGGCTCCCGCGCTCAGCGAGAGGGCTGTCCTCCGGCAGGGCGCAGACCACCCTGCACAGCGCGAGCTCGCGGTATACGGCGCGCTTCGGGGCATTCTCTTTGAACGTGGGCATCACCTGTATCTCCCCGTCCAGGAGTAGGTTTTCAAGCGAGTCGTGCGGCACCACGCGCAGCGACGGAATGAAATTCCCGTCCTCTTCCCGCAGTTCCGCAAGTGCCCCGGACAGCAGCCTGAGCTCGAAGGTGTTCCGGCAGCCTATTCCGAGCACCCTCCTCTGCTCCTCCCCAACCGCCCTGACGCGGCCCCTGGACACGTTGAAAAGGCGAAGTATCTCCCCGGCATACTGTGTATAGAGGTTGCCCTCGCGCGTCAGACGTACGCTCTTGCTTGTCCTTTTGAAGAGCTTTACCCCCAATTCATCCTCAAGGGAGCTTATCTGGTGGCTCACCGCCGGCTGGGTGAGCCGGAGCTGCTCCGCCGCGCGCGAAAAATTCAGGCAGTTCGCAACGGCTATGAAACATTCAAGCTGTGTGGTATTCAGGCAAAAACACCTCCGGCAAATTTGACCTGCTTTGTACGATGTGGAAAATCTATAAAAAACTTTTATAGATAATAACACATTTGTATTTCACTTTCAAGTCCCATCGTGCTATAAATATCAACGTCCAAATAGTTAACATCTAAAGAAAGGGGGTAAACGCTCTGATGGATGTTGACCTTGGCGAAATGGTCAGGGACAACAGGTATATAAGCATCCAGCTCTCAGCGAAGAGCGACAGGGCGCTTGCCGAGCAGGGACTGACCGGAGTACAGGCCACCGTGCTGCTGCACATCCTTGAAAATTCCGAGGGGGAAACCTCGCTTACGGATCTGCACCGGGAGCTTGGCTACTCCATGTCGGCCGCGTCGTCGCTGGTCAAGCGGCTGCGGGAAAAGGGCTATATAAGCGTGGAGGGCTGCCCGCTGGACGAGCGGCGCAAGCTGCTGCGCGTAACGGAAAAGGGAGAGCACGTGCGCGACATGATGGATTCAATGCTCAAGGCTCTGCCGGACCTGCTCTTCCGGGGCTTTTCCGACGAGGAGATCCAGACCTTCAGCCGGCTCCAGAAAAAAATGCTTAAAAACCTTTCGTCACCTGAGGACAGCAACTTGGAGGGATAAAAACTTTGAAACTCGTTCTGAAACAGGCGGGCAAATACGCGAAGGACGCCTATCTTGCCATGGGCCTCACCGCCGGTGAGGTCCTGCTCGAGATACTCCTCCCCTTTGTCACCGCCATCATCATCGACGACGGCCTTCAGGCCTCCAACCTGTCGGTGGTCGTCAAGTACGGCCTGCTGATGGTACTGATGAGCTTCGTCTCCCTTGCCTTCGCCGCGGCGGCCGGCCGCTTTGCTTCAAAGGCCGCAACCGGCTTCGGCGCGAACCTGCGCGAGGCGATTTACAACAACGTTCAGACATTTTCGTTTTCCAACATCGACAAATTCTCCGTCCCCGGCCTGGTCACCCGCATGACCACGGACATCACGAACGTACAGTGGGCCTACATGATGTGCACACGCATGGCCGTGCGCGCTCCGCTGAACCTTATATTCAGCTTTATCATGTGCCTTATCATCTGCCCGCAGATCGCGCCCATCTTCCTCATTGCGGCGGTTTTCCTCATCATCGTGCTCGGCACGATAATGGTTGTCACGATACGCATATTCAACCGCCTGTTCGACCGCTACGACGACCTTAACGCCAGCGTGCAGGAGAACGTCTCCGCCATACGCGTGGTAAAGGCCTTCGTCCGCGAGGACTATGAGGACAAGAAGTTCAACAAGGCCAGCGACATGCTCTACAAGCTATCCGTCAAGGCAGAGAGCCTGCTCGCCTTCAACAACCCCGCCATGATGCTCTCGGTTTATTTCTGCATCATCATGGTCAGCTGGATGGGCGCCGAGCTCATAGTCGGCGGCTCACTCACCACCGGCGACCTCACGAGCCTTTTCAGCTACATCATGAGCCTTCTCATGAGCCTTATGATGCTCTCCATGCTCATCGTCATGATAACCATGTCCCTTGCGAGCATCCGCCGCATAAGCGAGGTCCTGCGCGAGACGCCCGACCTCCATGACCCTGAAAACCCCATTTACGAGGTCCCCAACGGCGACATCGACTTCGACCATGTTAACTTCTCCTATAAGCACGGCAGCGGCAAGAACGCGCTGAGCGACATCGACCTGCACATCAAGTCCGGCGAGACCATCGGCGTCATCGGCGGGACCGGCTCCGGCAAGAGCAGCCTTGTGAACCTCATCTGCCGTCTCTACGACGTAGACAGCGGCGATGTAAAGGTCGGCGGGATAGACGTCAGGGCCTACGACATGGAAGCGCTCCGCAACCAGGTCTCCGTCGTGCTGCAGAAGAACACCCTCTTCACCGGCACTATCCTCGACAACCTGCGCTGGGGCAAGCAGGACGCCACGCTTGAGGAGTGTCAGGCCGCCTGCCGCGCCGCCTGCGCCGACGAGTTCATCGACCGCTTCCCGGACGGCTACAACACGCGCATCGAGCGCGGCGGCAACAACGTGTCCGGCGGCCAGAAGCAGCGCCTGTGCATAGCGCGCGCCCTGCTCAAGAGCCCCAAGGTGCTGATACTCGACGACTCCACCAGCGCAGTCGACACCGCGACCGACGCCAAAATCCGCGCCGCGTTCCGCGAGACTATACCCGGCACCACCAAGATAATCATTGCCCAGCGCATCTCAAGCGTACAGGACGCCGACCGCATACTCGTCCTCGACGACGGCCGCATCGACGCTTTCGACACGCACGAGAACCTGTTGAAGACCAACGCCATTTATCAGGAGATCTACGAGAGCCAGATAAAGGGCGGCGGCGACTTCGACCAGCCGGCATGAAAGGAGGAGATGGCTGTATGAACCAGAAAAAGGGACGCCGCGGCCACATCAAGGGCTCCATGCCGCTGCTCGGCCGCGTTGTCAAATACATGCTCGCAAACTATAAATGGGTCTTTGCCCTTGTGATAGTCTGCATACTCATAAACGCCGTGACCTCCGTCATCGGCGCCACCTTCCCGCAGACCCTTGTCGACGATTACATCGAGCCCATGCTCAACACCGGCGCGGACCTCTTCCCCGAGCTGCTCAACGACATCATCAGGCTCATCTGCATAATGGGCGCCGGCGTCATCGCCGCCTATTGCTACAGCCGCCTGATGGTCAATGTCAGCCAGGGCACCATGCGCCTCCTGCGCGACGAGCTTTTCAGCAAGATGGAGTCCCTGCCGATAAAGTATTTCGACACTCACGCCCACGGCGACATCATGAGCGTATACACCAACGATATCGACACGCTCCGCCAGCTCATAAGCCAGACGATACCTCAGACGATAAACTCGGCGATCACCATGATAGCCACGCTCATCACCATGATCGTGCTCAACCCGGTGCTCACCATCATAAGCCTGCTCACCGCGGTGCTGATGCTCTTCATCACGAGCAAGTTCACCAAGTTCTCAGCCAAGTACTACATCAAGCAGCAGCATGACCTCGGCGCGGTCGACGGCTACATCGAGGAGATGATGGACGGCCAGAAGGTCGTCAAGGTCTTCTGCCATGAAGAAGAGGCCAAGGCCGGCTTCCGTGAAGTAAACGAAGCCCTTCGTGAGAGCGGCTGTATGGCCAACACCTTTGCCAATATGCTGATGCCGGTGAATGCCAACATCGGCTGGCTGAGCTACGCCGTGGTCGCCATCGTCGGCGCGATCCTCGCAATAAACGGCCTCGCCGGCGTCACCGTAGGCACCGTCGTCACCTTCGTCGGGCTGAACAGGAGCTTTACCAACCCCATTTCCCAGCTCTCCATGCAGGTAAACTTCGTCGTCACCGCCGCCGCCGGCGCGCAGCGCGTCTTCGACCTCATGGACCAGGAGCCTGAAAAGGACGAGGGCTACGTCGAGCTCGTCAACGCCAAGGAGGGCGAGGGCGACGAGATCTATGAGACTGAGGAGCGCACCAACGTCTGGGCCTGGAAGCACCCGCACAAGGCGGACGGCACCGTCACCTACACCAAACTGCGCGGCCAGGTCGTGTTCGACCACGTGGACTTCGGCTACGACGAGGATAAGCTCGTGCTGCACGATATATCCATGTGGGCGAAGCCCGGGCAGAAGATAGCCTTCGTCGGCGCCACCGGCGCGGGCAAGACCACCATCACCAACCTCATCAACCGCTTCTACGACATCGCGGACGGCAAAATACGCTACGACGGCATAAATATCAACAAGATAAAGAAGCAGGACCTCCGCCGCAGCCTCGGCATAGTGCTTCAGGACACCCACCTCTTCACCGGCACCGTCATGGAAAACATCCGCTACGGCAACCTTGACGCTACGGACGAGGAGTGCATAGCCGCCGCCACGCTCGCGAACGCGGACGGCTTCATACGGCGCCTGCCGGACGGATATCAGACCATGCTGACCGGCGACGGCGCGAACCTCTCGCAGGGCCAGCGGCAGCTCATTGCCATAGCCCGTGCCGCGGTTGCGGATCCCCCGGTGCTGATACTCGACGAGGCCACGAGCTCGATAGACACGCGGACCGAAAAGCTCGTGCAGGGCGGCATGGACGCTCTTATGACCGGCCGTACGACCTTCGTCATAGCCCACCGCCTCTCAACCGTAAGGAACGCCGACTGCATCATGGTCATGGAGCTCGGGCGCATAATCGAGCGCGGCACGCACGACGAGCTGATCGAAAAGCAGGGCAAATACTACCAGCTCTACACCGGCAACAAGCCGAAAGAAGCCGCAAACGCCTGATTTCACGGCCTCCCAGTAACATGGGAGGCCGTTTTTTACTCCGTCGCGAATTTGTAGCTTGCTTTTTTCGAAACCAATCAGTATATTATCTTTCGGCATTATAGTTTTCATTATGTAAGGAGCAGTTTTTTTGAGCATAGAATTGGTTCTGTTCGACCTTGACGGCACCCTGCTGCCGATGGACAACGACGAGTTTACAAGGGGATATTTCAAGCTGCTTGTCAAAAAGCTTGCCGCCCACGGCTATGACCCAGGCAAGCTGATCGACTCGATCTGGAGCGGCGTCGCCGCAATGGTGAAAAATGATGGCTCATGCCGGAATGAGGACGCTTTCTGGGCAAGATTTGTGGACATTTACGGCCCCGGGGTGCTCGACGACAAGCCTGTTTTTGAGGAATTCTACGCCGTGGACTTCAGCGACGCACGCGTTTTCTGCGGCTTTGCCGAAAAGGCGGCGCAGGCCGTGCGCCTGGCCCGCTCCCTCGGGCTGCGCACCGCCCTTGCGACCAACCCGCTCTTCCCCGCCGTCGCCACTATGGCGCGCATCGGCTGGGCCGGGCTGGACGCAGGAGATTTCGAGCTCATTACGACCTATGAAAATTCCAGCTACTGCAAGCCCAACCCGGACTATTACCGCGACTGCGCCGCGCGCCTCGGCGCCGGCTGCGCATCCTGCCTGATGGTCGGCAACGACGCCGAGGAGGATTATTCGGCCTCACGCGCCGCCGGAATGAGCTCTTTCCTGCTCACCGACTGCCTGATAAATCGCAAGGGCCTTGACCTCTCGTCCGTGCCGCACGGGGATTTTGACGCCCTCATGCAGTACCTGAAAACCTTGAAATAAATAAAAAACAAGCCGCCCGTCCGGGCGGCTTGTTTCCGCTTGTGGAAAGTTACTTCATGCCGTTCTCGTAGGCCTCGATCATCTTCTTGACCATCTGGCCGCCGACGCTGCCGGCCTGGCGGCTGGTGAGGTCGCCGTTATAGCCCTGCTTCAGGTTGACGCCGACTTCACCGGCCGCCTCCATCTTGAAGCGGTTCATGGCCTCGCGGGCGTTCGGGTTCACGAGGTTGTTGCTCCTGGTGGACATTCTCTTACATCTCCTTTTCTCTGTTTGGGCATCGCCCGCAGCTATTTTGACCCCCGGCGGTTTTTATATTCCGAAAACTCCGGATGTAGTTTTTGGATTTGCCGGCGAAAGCGCTTCACACTGAGCGCTTGGTATGATAAAATCAAATAAATCAGCCAAAAAGGAGGGTATTCTATCAGCAGCCGCCGGCAACGGCACACAATTTATGCAGGCAAAGATAAAAACGCAACGTGCGCCGCGCCCGGCGCATTAGAGCCGGTAGGTAGCCCGGCCGTCACGGCAGCGCCGTGGTAAGTAACCTTCCCCTCCGGGTTGTCCGTTCTTTGTCCATGACTATCCAATGGAGGGAACATTATGGACAAAGCAACGCTTACGGTTTTTTTCGACGGGACCTTCTGGTCGGGCGTTTTTGAGCGGACCGAAGACGGAAAGCTCTCCGCCTGCAGGGTCGTTTTCGGCGCAGAGCCGAGGGACGCCGAGGTCTGGGATTTCGTATTGCGGAATTATTCCAGGCTCCGGTTCGGCCCGGCGGTCGACGCTCCTCCTGAGCGCCCCGCCTCCAACCCCAAGCGTCTCCGGCGCGAGGCGCGCAGGCAAGCCGAAAAATCCGGCGTCGGGACCAAATCGCAGCAGGCGCTGAATTTGCAGCGCGAAGCCGCGAAAACTGAGCGCCAGTCCAAAAGCCGTGAACAAAAGTTGTCCGAAAAGGAGCGCAAATATGCGCTCCGCCGTGAAAAGCAAAAACAAAAACACCGCGGAAAATAAAACCAGCCCCGGAGCGATAAGCTCCGGGGCTGGTTTGTTTCGTCGCTGGTATTTGACGTCGGGCTTCCGTAAGTCTCAGCTCTCCGCCTCAAATCGTGCAGCCTCGGACTTCGGCAGCGTTTTCACACCAAAGATAAAGTACAAGAGGTGGAACACCCAGACACCGCCAAGAACGGTGCAGGGGATATAAAGCGCCCTGAGCATCATGATCGTGAAGCCGACGCTCATGACAAGCGTCACAGTTATCATGATGCGGATTTTCGCGTCCCAGGTCATGCCGCGCCCCTTCACATAGCTCTCAAGGTTTTTCTTGTAGAGCTTCGTGTTGATGAACCAGGTGTGCAGCCGCTCGCTGCTCTTGGCGAAGCAGAACGCCGCCAGCAGCAGGAACGGGAAGGCCGGCAGCAGCGGCACCACAGCGCCCACCGCGCCGAGTCCCACGCCGACGCAGCCCAAGATTACATACAGCGCCTTTTTAAGTTTCATTTCCTCTCTCCAATCTGCGTTTTTCCTTCTTCTCCTCTATGACGTGCCGTATGGCCGGCACAGGATGGTGAAACAGCATCCTCGGGCCGGAAAAGCGCATCACCGCGCGTATCTTCTCACGCATGTCCGGCTTGTAGCAGTGTACGCGGCAGTTTGAGCAGAAGGTTTTAGTCTCCATGAAGGGGCACTTCTCACTCCGCAGCCTCGCGTAGTCGTTCAGCGCGGCGCACTCTGCACACAGCCGCCCCTTAGCCGTGCCGTGGTTTTTCCGGCAATAGAGCCCGATCATCTCGCTCACGAGCTCTTTTTCCCGCTCGCGCTTTGTGGCGGTGTCCCGCATCAGCTCACCCTCCCGTGTTCCACGGAATAGACCTTTTCGGCGATACGCATCGTACTCGCTCGGTGCGAGACGAGCACGACCGTCCGCTCGCCCTTCTCCTCGCGCAGCGAGCGGAGGATAACCGCCTCGTTCAGGCTGTCGAGGTTGCTTGTAGGCTCGTCGAGAAGCATGAAGTCCGCCCCGTGCAGGAACGCCCTCGCAAGCCCCAGCCGCTGCCGCTCCCCGCCGGAGAGCGTGTCTCCCAGCTCTCCTACGGGCGTGTCGTAGCCCGCGGGCAGCGTCATTATGAAGTCGTGCACGCTCGCCTTTTTGCAGGCCTCGACCATCTCTTCGTCCGTGGCGTCCAGCTTGGCTATCCGCAGGTTTGCGCGGATGCTGTCGTGAAAGAGCTGCGTCTCCTGCGTCACAAAGCTCTCCATGCGCCTCAGATCCGGCGTGTTTATCTCGTTCACGCTCCTGCCGGACACCTTCACCGCGCCGCTCTTCGCCTCCCAGAAGCGCATGAACAGCTTCAGCAGCGTGCTCTTGCCGCTCCCGCTCCGGCCTGTGATGCCGACAATGGAGCCGAGAGGTATTTCGGCGCTCACGCCGTCGAGGATAGTCTCGCCGCCGTAGTCAAAGACGACGTTCTCAGCCGCGGCGCCGCTGAAGTCCGTTTCTTCTCTGCCGCCGATCTCCTCGACCACCGGCTCCTCATCGAGGATATCCAGTACGCGGTTCCCCGCGGCAAAGGTGCTCTGGAGCGTGCTGCCGAGGTTCGATAGGGCCACGCACGGCCCAAAGGAGCTCATGAGCGCGACGCTCGGTATGAGCACGCCCGTGAAGTCCAGTTGCCCGGCCATGTACATCGCCGCCGAGGCGAAAAGCATGAGCAGGTCAAAAAACAGTATCACCATGTTCGCCGCCGCCTGATTGCGTCCCGAGGTGCGCTTCATCCGCCGCTCCTCTACGGCGAGGCCGTCCGTCCGGGCGTTCATCCCGGCAAGGCGCTCCTCCCCCCTGCCGTACTGCTGCGTCTCATCCAGGCCGCGCAGGCTGTCGAGGACATGCCCCGCGAGCTCGCCGGACTTCGTGCGGAACCTTAGCCCGTCGTCCCCGCTCGCCTTTGAGGTGGCCAGCGGCAGGATTGCGCCCACGCTTATATACGCAGCCAGCGCGATCAGCGCAAGGACAACGCTGAACGAGCCGATGAACAGGCACATTACCAGGCAGAAAAGCACGCCGATGGCGACAGGCGAAATCGTGTGCGCATAGAACACCTCGAGCAGCTCGATGTCAGAGGTTATGATGTTTATCAGGTCTCCCCTGTCCCGCCCCTCGAGCTTCGCCGGGCAGAGCCGGCGCAGCGCAAAAAATACCTTTTCGCGTATCAGCGCGAGCAGCTTGAAGGCGATATAGTGGTTACAGGCCTGCTCGGCATACCTCAGCACGCCCCGCACAAGGGCGAACACGGCCACGGCTATGAAGATCCCCGTAATCGTGAGCGGCGAGCCGAGGCCCAGCAGTTCCGCCGCGGCATAGCCGCCGAATATGGTGATAAATGCGGCGCAGAGGTGCCCGATCAGCCCCATGGCCACGGCCAGCACCATGAACCCCGCCAAAGGCCGGACAAGGCCGATAAGCCTGAGCATTACGTTGAAACCCGAGCGTTTTTTCATGCCGTAGCCGCCTCCCTCGCGTAGTTTTCCAGCTCGGCCTGGGCGTTCCAGAGCCGGGCGTACGCCCCGTTTTTCCCGAGCAGTTCCCGGTGCGTGCCGCACTCGGCGACGCTTCCGCCGTCCAGCACATAAATCCTGTCCGCCCCCGCCACATTTGCAAGGCGGTGAGAAATGAGTATCACGGTTTTGCTTTCCGCGAGGGCGTGTATCTCCCGCATTATCTCGTTTTCGCTCTCAACGTCGATGTTGCTCGTGGCCTCGTCGAATATGTAGACCTGGCTGTCGTGCAGCAGCGCCCGCGCAAGGGCGAGCCTCTGGCACTGCCCGCCGGAAAGGTTCGACGCCCGCTCGGCCAGCCGGGTGTCCAGCCCGTTTTCCCCGCGCAGGAACGCGGCGAGGTTCACCCGCTCGAGCACGTCCCAGAGCTCGGCGTCGTCCGCGTCCGGCCTGCCCATCAGGAGGTTTGATCGGACCGTGCCCTTAAACAAATAGCTCTTGTGGCTTATGTAGGTGAAGTTCTCCATCAGGCTCTGCTCGCTCAGATCGCTCAGCTCCACCCCTCCGGCGGTGACCGAGCCCGAGTATCCGCGGTTGCGGCCCATAAGGACGGAGGAAACCGTGCTCTTTCCGCAGCCGCTCTCGCCCACTATCGCGGTGAAGCTGCCGGCGGGAAAGTCGAGGTCTATGCCGTGCAGTATCTCCCTGTCCTCTTCGTAGGAAAAGCGCAGCCCACGGCAGCTTATAGAGCAGTTGGCCGGCACGTCCGAGCCGCCCCGAGCCGGCTGCGGCAGGTCGAGCAGCCTGAAAATCTTGTCGCTCGCGGCCATGCCGTTCATGGCGATGTGAAAATACGAACCGAGCAGGCGCATCGGTATGAAAAAATCAGCCGAGAGCAGGATTATCAGCAGGCAGCCGGCGAGCGAAACCCTGCCCGCCGCGAGCTGCGTGGCGGAGAGTATAACGCCAAGCGCGGCCCCGCCGTAGGCTATCAGATCCATTATCGTGATGGAGTTGAGCTGCATCGTGAGGACCTTCATGGTTATTTTCCTGAAGCTCTCGGCCTGCTCGTTCATTTCCCGCTGCTTGAACTCGTCCGCCTGATAGATTTTCAGCGTTGTAAGGCCCTGCAGGTTCTCCAAAAAAGTGTCGCCCAGCGCCGTGTACTGCCCCCAGTATTTGCCGAGCAGCTTCTTCGCCCAGCGCTGCACCGCCACGATGGCAGCGGGTATCAGCGGGACGCACACGAGCAGCACCGCCGCCGACAGCAGGCTCACCGTGCTCAGCACGGCAAAGAGAGTCAGCGGCGCGAGCATCGCGTAGAAAAACTGCGGCAGATACGCCCCGAAATACGTCTCAAGCTGGTCGACGCCCTCCACGGCCACCTGCACTACCTCGGAGGTGTTCACCTGCTCGCGGTAGCCCGTGCCGAGGCGCAGCAGTTTTCCGTAAATCTTCTCTCTCAGCGTCTTTTTCACAGCTTTAGACGAAAGGAAGCTCATCCGGCTCGCAAGCGTGGTACATACGCCGCGCACGAGCATGGCCGCGAGCGCCGCGGCAAGTGCTGCGAACAGATCCGCCGTCTCCGCCGAGCGTTCAAACAGCTTTTCTAACAGCGACGTTATACTCGCCATCATTGTAATATTCGCCGCGAGCGAAACCCACTGGCAGGCCACGTTTCCCGCTATATATTTTTTGCTCTCCGGCACCATGCCTATCAGGCGCTTGTTTATCATCATATCGGCAACGTCCTCGCAAAATAGGTAGTTTAGACTAACTGGCGCTCTCAAATTTGCCGCCCGAAGGCGGTGAAGATATAGTTAGTTTACGCTATCTCAGTAAAAAAGTCAACACATTCTTGCCGCGGCGGCCAAAAAAATAAGAAACGAACCCCTCCGCCGAAACCGTTCGGCGGAGGGGTTTTCGGGGTCAATTCGCGTTGATTTTGGCGCTGTTTCAGCGGGTTTTCAGCGGGTATGCGGAGGTATTCAGGCCTCCACAAACCTCATGAGCATGCCGCGGCCTGCGCGCGGGTGGCGCTGCCGGCCGGGGACAGGATCCCGTCGCCCATGCCGGTGATGACGCCTTCGTTGAGAGCCCAGGCCATGGCGTCGACAGCCCAATCGCTCACAGACGCGCCGTCCGTGAACTGGCCGAATCCGGGCACATACCTCCGGGAAATTCGCAGAGCGGTACGTCATCGCCGATCGGAGCGTACATGGCATCGCTGTTGCGGACGCCTCGGCTCACAGCCCGCTGCAGGAGAGGAAGCCCCCGTCCACCGGCACCGTGACGCCGGTCACAAAGCCAGCCCGGCCGCCGTCCAGCAGCAGATCGACAACGCCGAGCAGCTCGTCGGCCCTGCCGAAGCGGCCCATCGGCGTGTGCGCGAGTATATTCATGCCCCGCGGAGTATAGCCAGTCTCGAGCGAGCCGTAGAAGCGGATGTTGTTCGCGTTGGTTATGAACCCGGGCGCGACGGCGTTCACGCGGATGCCCGCCGGCGCAAGGTAGGACGCCAGCCACTGCGTGAAGTTCACGATAGCCGCCTTGCTCAGCGCGTAGGCCGGGCGGCAGCTCAGCGGACGGTAGCTGTTCATCGAGGCGAAGTTGAGTATTGCCCCGCCGCCGCTCTCAGCCATCTGGCGCCCGAAAACGCGGCTGCAAATCACCGTGCCTACAACATTGATGTCGATAACGCTGCGGAAATAGTCCATGTTCACGTTGAAAAAGCCGATTTTATCGCCGAAAGCCTCGCTGTCGAGCTCCTCGGGCGTGAACGCGGCGTTAGTGGTGATGGCTTTCGGGTTGTTGCCGCCTGCACCGTTCACGAGGATGCCGCAGGGGCCCAGCTCGGATTTTATTTCCTCCGCCGCTCGCTGCATGGACTCCTCGTTGGAAACGTCGCCCGTTTTGGCGATGCATACGCCGCCGGCGGCGGTGATCTCGTTCACCACGGCCTCCAATTTGCCCATCGTGCGGCCTATAACGGCCACTTTCGCGCCGGCCGCGGCGAGGTGCTTGGCTATGCAGGAGCACAATGTGCCTCCCCCACCGGTTATTACCGCAACCTTTCCCTCAAATGCGCTGTTTTCTGACATATCTGTCCTCCTTGATATGAACAATGCCGCTGCATCCAATCTGACAGCGGCATTGCCCGTGTTATGGGCCGGTCCCGCCGGCCCGGAGTTATTTTTCTGCCGTTCCGGTCAGCTCACGCCCTCGGTGTTGGCCGCGAACAGTTCGGTGTAGAACGCATCCTCTTCGGCCATCATCGCGGCGTAATCCTCGGCGTTCAGGCACATATAGCCGGAGTTCATGTTCTCAAGGAAGGTCTGATACTCCTCGCTCTCAATGGCCTTGAGGAAGGCGGCCTCGAGGATGTCGATTATCTCCTGAGGGGTGTCCTTCGGGGCGAGGAAGCCGCGGTTAGAAGTGACCTCGATGTCATAGCCGCACTCAATGGCGGTGGGGACGTCGGGATAGGCCTCGGTGCGCTCGGCGGAGAAGTTGTTCAGGAGCTTCATCTCGCCGGACTCCACGTACATGGTGTTGGTACCGAGGCTGATGATGGCGCAGTCAACGTCGCCGTTCAGAAGGGTCAGGCCGACCTGGGCAATGCCGCCGGCGTTGGCGACTATGTTCAGATCGATGCCGGCGCCCTGCTCGAAGGCGGTGCAGGCAAGGGCCCATACGCCGCCCGCCTGGCCGGTGCCGACGTTCAGCTCGCCCGGATGCTCCTTGGCGTAGGCAACAAACTCCTCCATCGTGGTGAAGCGGTCCTCGTCACCGCGGACGATAAGATAGCAGGACTCGGAGTTGCAGCCGGCGATAGCGGCGAAGTCGGAGCTGTCGATGTCGGCAATGTCCTGCGGCTTCAGCAGGGAGAGGTTGGTGGCGTTGCAGAGTATGGTGTAGCCGTCGGGGTTGGCAGCCTGGAGCTGCAGCAGGCCGACGGAGGTGCTGCCGCCGGGCTGGTTGCTGATGGTAACCGTCCAGCCCTCGTTCTGCTCAACGATGCTGGCCACCTGGCGCGCGATAAGGTCGGTGTCGCCGCCGGGGTCCTGCGGGACTATCATTGTGATGGGGCTCGTCGGGAAATCGGTGCTGCTTCCCTCTCCGCCGGTTCCGCACGCGGCGAAGGCAAATACGAGCGAGAGCGCAAGGAGCAGGCACAGTAGCTTTTTCATGGTTATCCTCCTCAATCAATTTCTTTTACTTGCCATCCTCTGGGCAAGCCGTGTACAAATCAGGCTTCCGTTCCGCTCTTTCCCGCCTTGCGCTTGTTGATGAGCCTCCTGACGCGCGGCCAGGCAAGGATGACGGCGGCGATGATGATGAACACGAGGGAGATGGGACGGAAGAACACGCTGTAGTCGCCCTGGGACATCGTCAGGGCCGAGCGGAAGTTTTCCTCCGCCATGCTGCCGAGCACGAGTCCGAGTATCATGGGCGTGAGCGAGAATCTGAAGCGCTGCATCACAAAGCCAAGTATGCCGAAGAAGATCATGACATAGATGTTGAACGTATTGGATGCGGACGCAAACGTGCCGACCATGCATATGAGCAGTATCACGGGGAGAAGGATCTTGTTGTCCACCTCGATGACCTTCGCGAAAATCCTTGCGAGCGAAAGGCCGAGGATGAGCATGAAGATGTTTCCGAGGATGAGGAATATGTAGGTCGTGTTCACAACTTCAGGGTGCTGCGAGAAGATCATCGGCCCGAGATCGATGCCCTTGATGATGAATGCGCTCATGAGAACGGCGGTGGTTCCGTCGCCGGGGACCGCCAGGGCAAGCATCGGGATTATCGCGCCGCCGGTGACGGCGTTGTTCGCCGATTCGGGCGCGGCAACGCCCTCGGGTATGCCGGTGCCGAACTTGCTCGGGTCCTTGGAGTTGGTCTTTTCGGTGTTGTAGGCTATGGAGGCCGCAACGGGGCCGCCCGCGCCGGGCAGTGCGCCGATGAAGGTGCCTATCAGGGAGCCGCGGAGTATGGTCGGGACAAGGCGCTTGAGCGTCTTCTTGTCGGGGACGACGCGGCCGACCTTCATCTTTTTCTTGTTGCTGACGCCCAGCTCAAACACCTGGTTGAGGATCTCCGACATGCCGAACAGGCCGATGAGGGCGGGTACCTGCCCAAGACCGCCGAGCAGATATGGATTGCCGAAGGTGAACCTCTGCTGTCCGGTCAGGGCGTCCATACCCACGAGCGAGAGCAGGATGCCGATAAGGCCGGAGACGATGCCCTTCAGGAAGGACTCACCGCAGGAGTCCGCGACAAGGCAGATGCCGAACGCCGCGAGCACGAAGTACTCGGGATAGCTGAACTTCTGGGCCACAAGGGCCAGCAGCGAGCAGCAGACTATCAGGAACACGCATGAAATGATGCCGCCGCAGAACGAGGCAATTGTAGAAACGCCGATAGCCTTGCCGCCTTCACCCTTTTTCGCCATCGGGTTGCCGTCCAGCGTCGTCATAATGGCGGCCGGCGTGCCGGGGATGTTCAGCAGGATCGCGCTTATGGAGCCGCCGTAAACCGCGCCGCAGTAAACGCCCAGCAGCATCGCGAGCGAGGCAATCATGCCCATCTTATAGGTAAATGGTATCAGTATGGCAACCGCCATTGTGGCGCTCAGGCCGGGTATTGCGCCGATGACGATGCCGGCAAAAGTGGCGACAATCGACAGAAAAACGTTGCCAACTGTAAAGGAATCAACAAGCGCTGACCAGAATGCTTCCATTTCGTCTTACCTCCTTTACAGAAACAGCAGCGGCAGCGGCACGTTCAGCAGCAGCCTGAAGAGCAGGTAAATAACCACGGTCATGCCCACCGGCACTCCCAAGAGTATGTACCAGCGCCTCTCCTGGCAGATAAGCAGCGCCACAAACAGAAATACCAGAGTGCATATCTCAAAGCCCACGGTCGGCAGCACAGTGGCGTAAATCCACATCATGACCGGCAGGGCAATGAGGGCAATAACGCCCTTCCAGTGCTCTTTGAGGTATGCGAATTTTGCCTTGGCGTTCGCTATGTCCTTCTGGACGTAATTCTCGCCGTCGGCGTTCACTTTTTTGATGAACGCGCGGTTGGCGACCTGCAAAAGCAGCAGTACGCCGGCGATGATGAAGGCTATACCGAGCAGCTTAGGCCCCA
Organism: Candidatus Scatomorpha intestinavium; assembly: GCA_018712985.1. Classification (GTDB taxonomy): domain Bacteria; phylum Bacillota; class Clostridia; order Oscillospirales; family Oscillospiraceae; genus Scatomorpha; species Scatomorpha intestinavium. Next base: position 16,159 of record DVGA01000041.1, on the reverse strand, counting down.
TCTCCGGGCCAAGCACTGAAAGCCTTGAATAATCCGGCCAGCTTGCGGCCGTTCCGTACACGTATCCGCCGAGGGCGAACAGGAGCACGGCAAGTATCGAATCACCGATAATCAAGGTCCTGTCTCCTTCCTGCGCCGTCCGGCAGCTCTGTCGCGGCCGCCGCGGCGCTTTTTCTTTTGGTTTTGCTTTGCGCTGATTTCATGCTTTGAGCAGGATTTTCACAATGCCCGGCACACGATTTTCATACATCTGGAACGCAGAATCAGCCTCTGAAAGCGGCAGCTCATGAGTCACCAGGCCGGCTGTGTTCAGCTTGCCGTTGCTGAGCATACGGATAATCCGGGCAAAATCCTCTTCATAATACATGGATGTGCCCGTAATTATGGTCTCCTTCGCCCGGTTCAGCTCAACGTTTACCGAGGCCTCGCCGTCAAACATGGCGACACATATAATCTGCCCCTGCTTGCGCGTCATGGCAATCGCCTGGTTGATCAGGGAGTTGACCGGGGCAGTGATAAACACAGTGTCGCATCCTCCGTCTGTAATGTCCATCACTTTGCTGACAAGCTCCGGGTCCCTCGCGTCGATCGTGTGCGTCGCGCCCAGAGCCATGGCCCGCTCAAGGTTGAACGGCTGCACATCCGTGCAGATGAGCGGGGCCGCCCCGGCACGTGATGCCATTATGGCGGTGCAGAGCCCTATTGCCCCGGAGCCGAGAACCACGACCTTGTCTCCAGCGCTCACCTTTGCCGTCCTAACTGCGTGCAGGCCCACGGCAAGCGGCTCAATTAGCGCCCCGTCCTGCATGGAAACTGCCTCGGGCAGCTTGTACACGACCTTCGCCGGGGCAGTGCAGTACTCCGCATAGCCTCCCGGCCACTTTTGCGAGCCGAATATGGTCTTGTCCGAGCAGAGGCTCGTCTCTCCACGGAAGCACTCGGGGCATTCCCCGCAGCCGTACATCGGGACGACAGTCACTCGGTCGCCAATGTCAAAACCGCTTACTCCCTCGCCGAGCCCGGCGATCAAGCCGGATATCTCGTGCCCCATGATCACCGGCGGCACGCGCTTTTTGTGCAGCCCCTTGTAAGCGTGCAGCTCAGAGCCGCATATTCCGGCGTAGCAGGTTTTTATCAGGACCTCTCCCGGCCGCGGCTCAGGCATTTCCGTCTCAACATACTCGATGTGATACGGCTCCGTGAGTACTGCCGCCTTCATCTTTTTCATCAATACGCCTCCTCAGCCAAGTTTGACCTTGAACACCGCCTTGCGGATTCCTGAGGGCTCATCTGTGGCGAGGCCCGGGGCGTGGACATCGTCCGGGAAGACTATCACAAACTGGCCCGGCTTGAGGTCCAGCTTGGCAAACTCCCCCTCGTAGAAATAAATGTCGCGCTCCGGCGCAGCCTCGGTCTCCTTCAGTTTCTCCGTCCTGAAGCACCAGCCTATGCTCTCCTCGCCTTCAAGCAGCATCTGGATGTCGGCGAAATCGTTATGAGCTTCCAGCTTCGCCGCATCCAAAGGCTTGGTTTGCATGTGCTGTACTTTTACACGGACCTCCTCGCCCTCGATCAGGTGGTTGCCGTCCTCGATGCCGTCGAGGTCTGTTTTAGATATGTATTGCAAAGCGGTATCCAAATTTTGATTGAGTCCAAGATAGTCAAGGGCATGTTCTCTATTCGTCACTATCATCTTTGTCCCTCATTTCATAAATTGCTTCAAAAGTATTAAAATGAACTCACTAATCGAATAAAACAAGGCCTTTATTATAGCCCTCAGGGGCATGTTCAAGCCAATCAAATCCCACATGGAGATCCTCAAACCGACACGTATGAGTAATCATTTTATGGAGCGGCAGTTCTCCGGCAATGCACATATTCACGCCACGGATATCATTGGCCAGAACATCTTCCGCAGAAGAGGGATGTACGTTAAATACGTCAGGTGTGCGCAGCATTAGATCATGAGCCAGTCCGAACGGAAACGTTTCTTCACCGGAAAATACGGAGCTTGTAAGTATCCTGCCTCGTCCAATATACCTGCCGTTCTGCATCCCGTTTTCGTGAGCAAATTTAATTATACGGCAGGCTGTTTCAAGGCCGCGAATGCTTCCGGTGATTTCCATGACAGTGTCAAAGAAATGCCCTTCTGTAAGATCAAACGCCGCGGTGCGAATATCACATTCGGCTGGATTGAGTGTTTTTGCTGCTCCAAATTGTCGTGCAAATTCTAAACGCTCGTTGTTCAAATCAACTGCCGTGATGTCTGCAATTCCAAGAGCCCTCAAGCCGGATATTACGAGCAATCCAAGGTGTCCGCAGCCCACGACTGCAGTTTTTCCCGGCTCCTGTTGAGTGGCCATATTCAGAATGTTCACAATGCAACCCAATGGCTCTGCGACACAATACCTGTAGTCCATAGGCATTGAGTCCGGAAACTTGAATATCATTGCGTTCTCATTAATTACCAGGTGCGTTCTGAAACAAGTGGGCATATGCCCAGTCACATGATCTCCGATAGAGAACTTTGTAACTTTATTACCCTTGTCTATTACTGTCCCTACGGGCTCGTGTCCCACCATACACGGGAAAACTACAGGTACTGATTCCCTATATCCTCTGGACGATACTGCAATAGTAGCCTTTCCTGTATATCTCGGCAAATCGCTATGGCAGAGTCCCACCGAATCCATTTTTATGAGTATCTCATTATCTCCAAGGGCAGGCAGCTCTTCTTCAACAAATTCGAATGTCCTCGGTGCAACAATTTTCGCCGACGTTGCTTTCATTGTGAACCTCCGAACCGTTTTTTGTTATCCACGAGTTTTTCAGCTTTTGTGATGATGTCACTTGTTTCGAGGCCATATGTTTTCGATAGATAGTCGGCGGGCCCTACTTCTCCAAACCGATCTCCAACAGCCACAGTATTATAGCTGCAAGCTATTCCATTCCTGACAAGTGCTTCAGCCACGGCAGAGCACAGCCCTCCCACCTCTCTATGATTCTCACAGCAGAGGACAGCGCCCGTTTTGGCCGCGCTTGAGCAAATGAGCTCCGCATCCAATGGTTTTATTGTGAAGGCGTCTATGACTTCAGCCCTTATTCCGAGCTCGTTCAAAACCTGCGACGCCTCGAGGGCCCGTGCAACCATTAAGCCGGCTGCAACTATGGTCAAATCCATGCCTTCTTTGAGCAGCAACGCCTCGCCGTAGGTGAATTCCGTACCCGATCCATAGACCTTCTTCAGCTTCATACCTCGGGGCATACGTATATACACGAGTTTATTAGGATCCGCATCCATAACAACGCTTTTAAGCATTGTTCCATCAGTGATGTCAACAATGGTTATTCCCGGTATACATCGCATGATTCCAGTGTCTTCTAATGCGCTGTGGCTTCCTCCGTTGAACGCTGAAGTAAATCCAGGATCGCATCCAATAAGCTTGGCTCCTATTTTAGCGTAGGCAAGCGAAATAAAAATGGTGTCATAAGCTCGCCGTGTCAAAAATGGAGCAAAGGTCACTATATATGGTATTTTACTGGTAAGGCCGAGCCCGGCGGCAAAGCCAACAAGGTTTGCCTCTTGTATGCCCACATCGAAGAACCTGTCGCCGTACTTGTCATGGAGTTCAGTCAACTTATCTCCATAGACAGAAAATCCAACATCTGCATCACCCAGAACAACGCGGCTGTCCTGTTCCATCAGCTCCCCCAAAACACATGTAAACTGCTGTTTGAGCTCAACTGACTCAGTAGTGCCGTCGTAAATTAGTTCCACCATATCAGCCCACCTCCGCTATGCGTCTGTCATAGTCGGCAATTCTCTTTTGTATCAGTGCCATAGACTCGTCGAGCTTCTCTGCCGGCATCTTCAGACTATGACAGCGCAGTTGTTTCAGCGCGTACTCGCAGCCGAACCCTTTAACAGTCTCAAGAATGACGGCAGTTGGTCCAGACAGCTCTTGTGCACGCGCTACGGCCTCATATATAGCAGAAACGTCATGGCCATTGACTCTAAACGTGTTCCATTTGAATCCGTTAAACCTGCTCTCAAGGTCTTCAACGCCGTTGATTTTTTCAACGTCACCGTTAATTTGCAACTTATTATGGTCAACAAACGCAATCAAATTGCTGAGCCGGTATTGGGCGGCGGCCATAGCCGCCTCCCAAACCTGACCTTCCTGCAATTCACCATCGCCGAGTATTACATATACATGGTTGTCGCGGCCATCAATTCTGAGGCCGAGCGCAGCCCCTGCACCAGCGCTGAGTCCCTGTCCAAGGGAGCCGGTGGTCATGTCGACTCCCTTGGTAAGGTTGCGGTCACAGTGGCTCGGCAAATTCGTACCCGGCTTATTCAAAGTTGCAAGCTCACTTAAGGGCATAAATCCTCGGAGAGCAAGCGCCGCATATATTGCCGGTCCGGCATGGCCCTTAGAGCAAATCAATATATCTCTTTCAGAGTTCGCCGGATCGTCAGAATGTACATTCATTACTTCGGAATACAAAACGGACAGTAATTCACAGATTGACATGCATCCGCCAACATGTCCAAAACCAAGTTCAACAAGCTCTTTTACTGTTTCCAGGCGAATTTGCTCTGCGAATCTTTTCAGCTCAAGAACTCTCTTTTCTGTTAGCTCTTTCAATTACCCTCCTATGCCTTAAGCTGGACAGCCGCCCGCTCCTTCTTCAGGCGCATGGTCTGGATAACATACGAAACTGCAATGCAGGCAAAGCCAATTGCATCAGTCACGAGTCCTGAATCAATGAGCAGCAGGGACGCTGCACCCATCATGATTCTCACGTACCATTTAGCGTTTGTTCGGAAATAGCCCTGGAATGCTGTAGCCAGGCAGAAAGCACCGATGCAGGACGTGCAGAAAGCAATAACTATTCTGTAGGCTTCACCCTGCATAAGGAGTTCCGGCGAGTAAACGAACATATACGGAACTATAAAGCCTATAATGCCAAGCCGAACGGCCGTCCAGCCGACCTTCCCTGATGGTGCTCCACAAAGTCCGGAGGCCGCGAACGAAGCCAGCGCAACTGGAGGAGTAATAGAGCTGAGGCAGGCATAATAGAAGATGAACATATGCGCCGCTTCAATAGGCACTCCGAGCTTAACCATTGCAGTCGGCGCAACGGCAGCTGCAACGATATATGCAGCGGACGTCGGCAGGCCCATGCCAAGCACGAAGCAGGCGAGCATCGTCAGGAACATAGTAATAATAAGGTGCCCGCCGGACAAAGTGATAATAAGATTGGCAAGCTGCAGTCCCAGACCAGTGAGATTCACAATACCTATAACTATGCCGACAACCGCCGTAGCCATGGAAACAGAGATAGTCTGTTTAACGCCTTTGACTATCGCGTTTACGAGCCTTTTGGGGTTAAGCCTGGTTTTTTTATTGAACATGCTCAGCACAACCAGAAGGACCGTGCTCCAAAAAGCCGCAAAATAGGCAGTGTAGCTCTCCAGGATGAGGACAAGCATAAGTATTACAGGCAGAAGCATAATAGCATTAGTCTTAAAGGACTCCTTCAATTTAGGGAGTTGTTCCTTTTTCAGCCCGTTAAGCCCACACTTTCGTGCCTCAAGGTCTACGAAAAACCAGAGTGCAACGTAATAGAGTATGGCAGGTATTATGGCCATAAAAATAATTGACCTATAGGATATGCCAAGTATTTCTGCCATAATAAACGCTGCTGTACCCATAACCGGGGGCATTATCTGCCCACCTGTTGAAGCAACGGCCTCAACTGCGCCAGCAAAATGAGACTTATATCCCATTTCTTTCATAAGTGGAATAGTAAATGCTCCCGTAGTAACAACGTTTGCAGGGGCGCTTCCAGATATCATTCCAAAGAACCCACTCGCCACGATAGCCATCTTTGCAGGACCGCCCGGCTTTGTGCCTGCTACGCACATGGCTGCGTTCGTTAAGAACTCGCTGAGACCAGTCTCCGAAAGAAACACGCCAAACATAACGAAGAGGAAAACATAACTTGATGTTGTTCCAAGCGGGGTTCCAAAAATGCCCTCAAGAGAAATATATAGATGGTTTATCAGACGCTCTATTGAGTATCCTCTATGCTGCAAAAATCCTGGCAGATACGGTCCAAAATAAGCATAGAGCAGCATAACTACTGCTATTATGGAGAGGGCTGGTCCAATTGCTCTGCGGGCGCCGAGTATGACAAGAACAATTGTCAGTCCACCCATTATTAGATCGAGTGTTGTCAATGTCCCGGCATTCATAGCAATCCTGTCAACATTAAGGAATAGATAAATGTTGACAGTCGCTCCAAGAACCGCCAATATCAGATCCCATATAGTGAGCTTACGCCACTTTTTACTTATCGGATAAATAAGAAATGTCAGGCACAGGGCAAACGCGAGGTGTATTATTCTCGCCTTGGAACCTGTTATAGGACTAAAGCCGGCGAGCCAGAAGTGAAATATGCCCATTGCCACAGCAATAACTGTGACGATAACGCTTATTACGCCCTTTAGGTCTCTATACTGAGATTCAACCTCAACTTTCGCTATCATACTGTCAAGCTCTTCGTCTGACATATTGGTAGCGTTTGAAATAATCTCAGCAACTCTTTCGTTTTGTTTGGTCTGAGATTCATCTATTTCAGGGGTGTTCTCATTAGTTGCAGTAGCCTTAACCCCATTTTCAATATCTTCATCAGATCCTAAAGTATACTCTTGCCCATTTTCAATTTCTTTTTCCTTCAGGCCTTTTTCACTTGCAGAACCCATTTGTGCCTCCTTTCATACTTTCAGTTCCCCTAATATTGCAATATCCCACTTTTGTGGGATATTGCAATATTGATTCATCTGCATTCTGCTGTTTACTCTAACACGCCAACTTCTTTATAATACGCTTCGGCAGCAGGATGCAGCGGGACGGTCAGTCCACTAACAGCATTTTCAAATGTCATATCACGTACCGCAGAGTGGGAAAGTGCCAGTTCGTCGATGTTATTGAAAATAGAATCAAGGAACACCTGAACTGTAGTATCATCAAGATCTTTACGGCAGTAAATGTAATTCGCAACTGCGACAGTCTTTACATCGTAATCCTGATTAGCGTAAGTTCCCGCCTCGATAGTATACTCAAAATACGCCGGATTCATTTCAATAAGCGCATCAATTGCCTCATCACTGAGTGACAGGAGCTTGCAGTTGCCAGTAGTCATAACGTTGACAACCGCAGATGCACCGATTGCAGCCGCAGAGAATCCACCGTCAATCTGTTTGTTGCTTATCATGTCCGGATAATCATTATCGCTTGCATATTCCGCACGAAAATCATTCCGGTCAACGTAATCAATACCATATACCGAGCAAATATCGCGCATATTCAGCTCTGCGGCGCTGCCAAGTCCACCAACAGAAAAAGTGTGCCCTGCAAGATCCTCTACAGACTCAATACCGCTGTCTGCAGTCACAACAATCTGGCAGACATTCGGATAACCATACACAACGCTTGCAATGTTTTCATGAGGTGTGTCAAACGGATCTACACCTTCTACCGCCTGTGCAGCCATCCCGGACTGACTCCATCCAAAGTCGATTTCACCGCTTTCGAGGAGATTCAGTATCTCAACGCTTCCAGAAGTTGCCTGAGTAGAGCACTTAACATATTCCGAGTATTTTTGGTTAAGGACCTGGGCAACGGCATTGGATATAAGGAAAAATGTGCCGCCGCTCGCTCCTCCGGCAAACTGTATGAGTGCAGGGCTCTCCGGAGGATCCGGCAGTGTAAATCCTGTTACTGATTCGACCTGATCATCAGAAGGAACCGTACTCTCCGTTGCCGGATCTTCGCTTTCGACCACGTCAGTTGCAGGGGTTTCACCACAGCCGGCAAAAAGCATGACCATCATTAGTATGCACAAGAGAATGGAAATTGTCTTTTTCATACCATGTTCTCCTTTTTAAGTTTTTGTTAGCTGATTTGCGCACGGCATTCAATACTTATACAAATACTTCGGTTCCCGGCCTTCGATCACGTCGATGAGCCCTTCCACGGCCCACATGGCCATGTTGTACATCGACTCCTGGGTGTTCGCGGCGACATGCGGGAAACCTATAAAGTTGTCCAGCTTGTTCAGCGGGTTGGTGAAGGAAGTGGCTTCGTCCACGAACACGTCCGAGCCGCAAGCCCTCAGCTTCCCGGTGGTCAGCGCGTCGTACAGAGCATTCTCGTCAACGATCGCGCCGCGCGCCGTATTCAGCAGTATGGCGCTGGGCTTGAAATAGCTGAACATCTCGGCGTTGAAGAGGTTGCGGGTCTCGTCCGTCAGCGGGCAGTTGATGCTCACAACGTCGCTGCGGGAGATCAACTCGGGGATCGTCTCAACCTTTTCAATGCCCTTTTCGGCCAGGCGTTCTGCCGGCGTATGCGGCGCATATCCCAAGATCTGGCACCCGAACGCTCCCTTGAACATGCCGGCAAGCGTAGTGCCGATGCGCCCGGAAGCGCCGACGATTCCGACGACCTTGCCGCGCATTTCGTTTCCGCGGAGGGAGACGGGCCCCATCTCCTTGAACCCCTGCGTTTTCTGGATGTATTCCGTCTGGTATACGTTTCTCATCAGGCAGAGCGCCATCGTGAAGGCAAATTCGGCCACGGAAAACGTGTTTGCGCCGGGGGTATAAACGATAGGGATGCCGAACTCCTTACACGCGGCGACATCCAATATGTCCATCCCAACGCCGTGCCTCGCGATGACCTTGCATTTTTTCGCCCGCGAAATCTGGTCACGGTTCAGGTGGTGCGCGCGAAGCAGGATGCCATCCAATTCCTCGATGTGGTCAAAATTATCCACGATCTCTGCGAAGTCGCTCAGCTTCTTCACGGCATCGGGGTGTATAACCTCGGCCATATACACCTTATAGCCCATCTTACCACTCCTTCTACTTTCTTATTAACAGACCGCCAGCCATAACTGGCGGATATGTTCGATATGCGGGGATATTTTCAATAATTTCTTAACAATTTGGCATATTAACCAACATGCACAACTGATGACCTTATAAAACTCTCCTGTTATGTATAAATCATACTACATGAATTGCGATTTGTATAATCCCAATAATTTATCGGTTCTATTACCTCAAGTTATGTACAAAATGTCATCTCATCGGCCAGGCCGTATTTCCGAGAACGTAGCGTTGTATAAAGAACGCCACGCCGTCCTGCGAATTCGGCAGCGTGACATACCCCGCGGCGGCTCTCGCCTCCTCCACCCCGTTGAGCATGGCGACAGAATTTGGAAAGGCTGAGAGCATCCCCACGTCGTTGTGCCAGTCGCCGAAGCAGCAGACCTCCTCCCTCTTCAGCCCGAGCATCTGCGCGAGCATTTCAAGAGCGGCGCGCTTGGAGGCCTCCCGGCGCGTTATGGACATGGAGCGCCCCTCGGAGCAGTCCGTGCGCACATCGGGATAGGCGATCAGGTATTCCTCCAGCTCCGCATGCTGTTTATCATCCGGATTGTCGATGAATATTTTGTATACTTTTTCGGCGGCGATCGCCTCCGGCGATGTTTCCTCATATACGGCTGTCGGCACCGGCGGGGCGGAGTGGGCCGCCGCAGTGCGGTCGTAGAGATCAAACCGCCACATGCGCCGCGTGTCGCGGCGGAGATAACAGTTTCTGGCTGTGTATATCGTATAATCCATCCCCGCTTTGTGGCAGTGGGCACAGATTTCCGCGGCCTCCGCAGGAGCTATCGGACAGTCGTACAGCGGCTCGCCGCCGGCGGCGCTTATCACCTCGGAGCCCTCGAGCGCGATTACGGGCGTCGCGCCGATCCCGGCCTGGCGGCAAAATACGCCGAGCATGAACGGCGTCCTCGCCGAAACTATCGTGAAAGCTATCCCCCTGTCTTTCAGGGCGGCGAAGGCCTCGAGCGTAGCTTCGCTGAACTCCTTGTCCTCGTTCAGGGCTGTTCCGTCCATGTCGCAGGCCACGAGCTTTATGCCCTCTATCTGCCGCGCGGGCAGCCTGACTCCCTCCGGGAAATTCTCCATCAGTATCCTCCCTCTCAGAGTAAAACGAGGCCCCCGCATCTGTGGTTTGTCCGCAGACACAGGGGCCTGACGCGGCGTAAGCCGCTGATTTATCTGGTGACGGCAGCCTTGCCCGCGAGATACTTCATCACCTGGGCATGGGTAGGCACGGCCTCGATATTGCCGGGAGCAGAGACCGCCATTGCGCCGATTGCGTTGGCATATCTGAGCTGCTCGGCAAGCTCCCAGCCCTTCAGCCTCGCAGAAATTATACCGGCGGCAAAGGAGTCCCCGGCGCCGAAAGCGTCGACTACGTGCTTGACCTTGAAGCCCGGCGATACAACCTTTTCTCCATTCTCATAGCCGATGGCGCCGTCTGCGCCGATTTTTACTATGGAGCAGCCCACGCCGCGGGAGCTGAGCTCCTCGGCGATGGCGTCAGGGTCGGCAGTGCCGAAAAGCTGCTCGCCCTCCTCCGCGCCGGGCAGGGCGACGTCGACAAGCGGCCATATGCGCTCCATGGCGCGCCTGGCGTCCTCTATCGTCCACATCTTGAGGCGCAGGTTCGGGTCGAAGCAGACCTTCACGCCGTGCGCTCTTGCGATTTCCGCGGCGCGTAGCACGGTTTCCAGCGCGCTCTCGCTTATGGCCATGGTTATGCCCGTCAGATGCAGCCATTTTGCCGAGGCGATGTACTCCTCGTCCAACTGCTCGGGGCTTATGGCGCTCGCGGCGGAATTTTTGCGGTAATAGAAGTTCCTGTACTCCCCGTTGCCAACGGCCTCGCGGAAGAATATGCCGGTCGGGCGGGAGGGATCGGCCGCCACGCGGCTGAGATCCACTCCCTCGCCCATGAAGGTGCGCCTGATGAGCATGCCGAACTCATCCTCGCCGAGGCTGCTTATCCAGCCCGCGGAGTGGCCCTGGCGGACCACTCCTACCGCGACGGTGGTTTCGGCGCCGCCTGTGTGGCAGGTATAGCTGCTCGCATAGCGCAGCGGGCCGGCGGAGGTGCTGTCAAAGACTACCATGGTCTCGCCTATTGTGACGAGTTCAGGCATGTCGCATCACTCCTTGCTTTTGCGTGTTGATTGATTCGCTCAGCCGATGAGCATCTGGGTCTCGGTGAGGGCCTTGCGGATGCGCTCTACTTCCTCGGCCGGGAGCGGCAGGAAGGGGCGGCGCGGCAGGCCGATGTCGACGCCGAGCATCGGGAGGACGGCGTGATAGAAGGGCACGGGGATGCCGCTGCCGGTCACGCTGCGGAGCAGGTTGGCCTTGAGCTGCATGTCGCGGGCCTCGGAGAACTTGCCCTCCTTGCACTTGGTGTAGATCTCCTTGATGAAGCCGGGGAAGGCGTTGGACAGGCCGGAAACGCAGCCGTGGGCGCCGCCGACGACAGCGGGCAGAAGGTGGGTCTGGGAGCCTATCAGGAAGAGGAAGCCCTCCTTCTTCACCTTGGCCATGAAGTCATAGAACAGGCTGATGTCGGCGCTGGAGTCCTTCACGCCCTCGAGGCCGATGTCGGCCAGCTCGGCGAGGAAGTCGCCGCTGATGCAGAAGTTGCTGTACTTCGGGTTGTTGTAGGCGATGACAGGCAGGTCGACGTTCTTTATAAGGTCAACGTAATACTGCTTGATCACGTTGGGGGTGTGGCGGTAGTAGAACGGGGTGACGGCGGCGAGCGCGTCGGCGCCGACCTTCTCGGCGTGCTGGGCAAGCTCGATGGTGTCGGTGAGGTTGGTGGTGCCGATGTGCATGATGACGGGGATGCGGCCGGCACAGGTCTTAACGGTCACCTCGGCGAGGGTCTTGCGCTGGGCAACGGTCATTATGGGGCCGGAGCCGTAGGAGCCGCCGACAAACAGGCCGTCGACCTTGTCGGACAGGTAGTTTATGTAGTTTTCAAGTTTCGCTACGTCGACCTCGCCGTCGGCGTCAAAGGGGGTGATAACCGCGGGGTAAACGCCAGAAAACTTCTTTACATCCATTTCTCTGCTCTCCTTTTAGTTTGTTGATAGTGGTTGGTTGTACGTACGTGCTGCTTGTGATAAAACCATAACACACATGCAAAGAAATGAAAAATACCGTTTCCTAATCGTGTCCATAACCTGCAGGTTATGTATTCTTCTCCATCGCCAGAATTCCGACGTGTTCCACTGCATAGTCGCGGAAGGCGGTGAGGTTTTGCGAAAAATACTTGTTCTCGGCATACGCCATCCTTATGTAGAGCTCGAGCGGCTTGTCAAAGACGTTCAGCGCCCTGAACCTTCCGCTCTCGAGCCTTTTGCGGACGGAAAGCTTGCTAAGCACGCCGATGCCGAGCCCGGCGTCCACGGCGTTCTTTATTGTCTGCGTGTTGTGGCACTCCCAGGCCGGGTTCCAGCGTATATTGTTCCGCTCCATTTCCATGGAAAACTTCTCGCGCGTCCGGCTGCCCTTCTCGCGGACGATGAAGTCCCTGCCGCTCAGATCCTCAAGCTTGATATTTTCGCGTCCGTACAGCTCGTGCTGCCTGCCCACGACAAGCACTATGTCCGTACAACCCACCGTCTCGCTCTTGATTTCCGGGCTTGCGAGACGGCCCTCTACAAAGGCAAGGTCGATCTGCCCCTGCAGCAGCGCCTGCTCTATAACCGGCGTACTGTCCACAAGCGCCTCTATCTTTACCGCCGCGTTCCCGGCGCAGAAGCCGGCTGCTATCTCGCCGAGTATGCTCGTCCCGATGGTTATGCTCGCGCCGACGCGGATTATATCCTTGCCGTTCCGCGCCTGCATGCTCTTGTCGATGGTGTCCAGCAGGTTCACCGCCTGCTTGGAATACTCGTACAGCGTTGCCCCCTCCGGGGTCAGATAGAGCTGCTTGTTCCAGCGCTCGAACAGCTTCACGCCGTAATCCTGCTCGATGTCATGTATCGTCTTGCTTATCGCCGGCTGGGATACGAACAGCTCCTTGGACGCCTTGGTCATGTTCATGTGCTTGCAGACTTCGTAAAAAACGCGCAGATGTCTTTCGGTTATCATAACCCTGCCCCCTGTCGAAATAGTTTTTTGTCCCATTATGACACAAGATTTATAAAATAGAAAGTGCTAAATCGTAACAATTCGCGTTTTGAGATAACATTATGTTATGGATACAATAAAAAAATGGTCTTTGTCTCTCTGCACGCACTTGTGTTATTGTTATAGCAGTGAAAGAGGCCAAAACCATAAGTAAGATCATTAAAGATGGAGGTAAGCATATGAACAACTTTACTTTCTATTGCCCCACCAAGTTCGTGTTCGGCAAGGACCAGGAGAAGAATGTCGGCAAGCTCTGCGCCGAGCAGGGCGCGACCAAGGTCCTTATAGTCTACGGCGGCGGCAGCGTGGTCCGCAGCGGGCTCCTTGACCGTGTCCGCCAGTACATCCAGGACGAGGGCATCGCCACCGTCGACTTCGGCGGCGCGCAGCCCAACCCGAGGGTCGAGCACGTTCGCGAGGGCATAGAGATAGTCAAGCGCGAGGGAGTGGACTTCCTGCTCGCCATCGGCGGCGGCAGCGTCATCGACACCGCCAAGGGCATCGGCATCGGCGCTCTCTATGACGGCGACGTGTGGGATTACTTCCTGCGCACCAAGAACCCGACCGTGATGATGCCCGTCGGCGCCATTGTTACCATCGCCGCCTCCGGCAGCGAGGGCTCCTCGAGCTGCGTGCTGAACAACGACGCGCTCAAGGTCAAGTCAGCCTGCAACAACGACTGCATCCGCCCCCGCTTCGCCATCATGAATCCGGAGCTCACATACACCCTTCCGGCCTATCAGACGGCCTGCGGCGTTGTCGACATCATGATGCACACCCACGAGCGTTATTTTACCCCCGTTCAGGACAACGAGTTCACCGACGAGTTCTGCGAGGGCCTGCTCCGCACCATGATAAAGCTCGGGCCCAAGGCCATCAGCGACCCGTATAACTACAATGTCCGCGCGCAGATCATGTGGGCCGGCGTCATGAGCCACAACAACACCGTCGGCGTCGGCAGGATCCAGGACAGCGCCTGCCACCGCATCCAGGTCATGATAGGCGCGAAGTACGACTCCGCCCACGGCGCCGGGCTCGCCACCATCTGCCCCGCCTGGATGAAGTACGTCTATAAGAACAACATGCCGCGCTTCATCCGCTACGCCACCAAGGTCTGGGGCGTCGACTACGACCCGTACGACCCCGAGGCCACCGTCCTTGAGGCCATCCGCCGCCTGAAGGAGTTCAACCACTCCCTCGGCATGCCCGTCACCCTCGCCGAGCTCGGCGTGAAGGACGAGGACATCGACGAGCTCTGCCAGCTCAACGTCGGCCACATGCAGGAGCTCGGCCCCGACGATATCCGCCAGATTTACGAGCTCGCTCGCTGAACGGGGGCAGTCACATGAGCAACTGCTGCAAGCCGAAAATCGGCGTACTGCTCTACAGCAACAACGGCCTGCGCAAATCCGGCGCCGGCACGCCGGACGGGACATACGAGGAACGCATGAAGCGCCCCGAGCAACTCACACTCAGCGCGCTCGGCGAATTTGCCGACACCGTGAGCGCCGGCATAGTATATAACCGCGCCGACCTCGACCGCGCCATGGCCCTCTTCATGAGCGAGCGCGTGGACGGCGTGTATGTCCAGTACCTCTCCTGGGCGCCCGACGCGCTCTGGATGCGCTTTGAACGCGACATGCCGGAGCTCCCGGTGCTGTTCGCCAGCGTCGTGCCGGAACGCATACCCTTTGAAAACACCTTCAGCGCCAACGACAGCGTCGCCGCCAACACCGTCCGCGGGCTTGTCGGCTCGCTCCAGGCCTCCGGCTCCATCGCGCGGATGGACAGGCCGATGGCCGAGACCGTGCTCGGGACGCTGGACGAGGTGATGGCCCGCGCGAAGCCCTTCTTTGCCGCCGCACACGTCCGCGCAAAGCTGAAGGACGCTGTGGTCGTGCACTACGCCCGCCACCACGAGGTCATGTGGTCCACTTATGTGGACGGCTTCTCCCTCTTCCGCTACGTCGGCCCGGAGATGAAGGTGCTCGCCAACGCCACCGTTCGCCGCGAAATGGACAATGTGAGCGACGGGGACGTCGCCTCCGCCGTAGCCGAGCTCAAGAGCCGCTACAGCGTGATGGACGACGTCGACGAGGACAAGCTCGCCGCGTCCGTGCGAGCCTCCCTCGCCGTCGACCGCTGCGCCGCCTCGATGGGCGCGGATTATGTGGTCATGAACGACCTTGACAACGTAATGCACCGCGAGCTCGGGCTGCGGCCCGGCTTCCTGCCCTGCCCCGGCGGGCACGGCATAGCCGCGACGCCCGAGGGCGACGTCGGCGCCGGCACGGCGGCCTATATCCTCCGCCTGCTCTCCGGCCGCCCCGCGCAGGTTGTCGAGCCTGGATATATCAACCCCGAAACCGGCCTCGTGGACGTGGGACACGGCGGGCCGAACGACTACACCGACCCCGAGGCCAAGGTCGTCATCGCCAAGGACACCCGTCTGCTCAACGCCGATGTGAAATACCCCGGCGCGGCCTTTGCCTGGCAGGTACTCGCCCCCGGAGTCAAAACGCTGCTGCACCTCTCCCAGGGCGAGGGCGGCTATAAAATGGCCTTCACCATTGCCGAGGCGCAGGATGTGGACTTCTTCCACGCCAGCTTCTGCCACGGCAGGCTCAAGATGCTCACCGGCACGGCGAGCGAGGTCTTCAGCCGGCTTCTCGCCTTCGGCACAACCCAACACTACGCGATAGTGTCCGGGGATTTCCGCGCGGAGCTGCGCGACTTCGCCAAAATAATGGGCTTCAAGTGGACTGAAGCCTGAACGCCCCTCCCCCGGCGGTTTATTGCCGGGGGAAGAAGAAAGAAGCAGGAGAAGGAAAGCATGAAGATAATAGTAATAGGAGCTGTGGCGGCTGGGACAAAGGCGGCGGCGAAGATAAAGCGCGAGCTGGGGAACGAGGCCGAGGTGCTTGTGATCACCCGGGAGCGGGACATCTCGTACGCCGGCTGCGGCCTGCCGTACTACATCGGCGGGGTCATAGAGGACCGGTCCGAGCTGCTGCAGAACACGCCGGAGAGCTTCGCCGGCCTCACCGGCGTCACCATGCGCTGCGG
>DVGA01000040.1 GCA_018712985.1 Candidatus Scatomorpha intestinavium | reverse complement strand
GTTCAGGCTGATGCCGGCCTTGGCGTCGAAGATGGAGGTGTGGGCGTCGGTGCGGAAGTCGCTGGAGACGACCTCGTCGTCAACGTACTCGATGACACCGGCCATGGGGCCTTCGCTGGCGGCCTTGACGGCGGCGCAGATCTCGTCCATGGTGGCGCCCTTCTCGAGGCGGCAGGTCAGGTCGACGATGGAGACGTCGGCGCTGGGGATACGCATGGCCATGCCGGTCAGCTTGCCATGCAGCTCGGGGATGACCTTGCCGACAGCCTTGGCGGCGCCGGTGGTGGTGGGGATGATGTTGTCAAAGCAGCTGCGGCTCAGGCGCCAGTTCTTCTTGGAGAAGGCGTCAACGACCTGCTGGCTGGCGGTGCCGGCGTGCACGGTGGTCATGAGGCCCTCGACGATGCCGAAGTTGTCGTTGATGACCTTGGCGAGGGGGGCCAGGCAGTTGGTGGTGCAGGAGGCGTTGGAGACGACGGTCATGCTGGGGTCGTACTTGTCCAGGTTGACGCCGCAGACGAACATCGGGGTGTCGTCCTTGCTGGGGCCGGAGAGGACAACGACCTTGGCGCCGGCGTCCAGATGCGGCTGGGCGGCTTCCTTGGTCAGGAACTTGCCGGTGCACTCGAGGACGTAGTCAACGCCCAGCTCGCCCCAGGGCAGGTCGTGGGGATCGCGGGAGTTGAGGAGCTTGACGGTCTTGCCGTTCACGACAAGGTTGCCGTCGACGACCTCGACGGTGCCGTTGAAACGGCCGTGCACGGAGTCGTACTTGGTGACGTAGGCGAGCTGCTCGGGGGTCTTGTCCGGGGCGTTCACGGCGACTATCTCGAAGTCGTCGCGGACTATGCCGGCGCGGAACACGAGGCGGCCGATGCGGCCAAACCCGTTGATACCAATTTTGATGCTCATTTTTATTCCTCCATATCTAAAATGTGTAGTTCTTTTGTTTGCCTTGTGTATTCTATAACATTCTTCCGAAAATATCAATACCATATTTGCAATATTCTAAACGTTTGATACATTCACCCAGAAATTTGATGGACGCCGGGCGTTTGTTCGGCATATCATATATTCGGGATGCCCGCGCCGGCGCAAAAAACGACTAAATTCGACAAGGCTATTGAGTTCCGGCGCATTTTTTGATAAAATCAAGTAATATTGTTTGCCGCCGCTAAAGCGCGGCGGCAGTCAAGGAGCCCAAATGAACGGAATGGATTTCAGCCTGCACGAGCTGGTGAGCGGCGCGAACGAGCCCGCCCTCGGCATCTCCGGCGGGCGTATACTCATAGCGAACAGCCATGCGCAGGAAAAGCTCGGGCAGATCGAAGGCAAGCGCGTCAGCTCCGTGCTCCCATCGCTCGTGCTCGAGTGCCCTTCGGGCAGCTACTGCGCCTCTCTCGACCTGAACGGCCGGCGGGTCGCCGCGCACTTCAGCCGCTTCGGTTCGGCCACGCTCTGCCGTCTCAGCTTCGCCCGTCCGAGGACAGAAATGTCCCGCCGCTCCGGGCTGGAGCACACGATGCGCACCGCGCTCACCGACCTCCGCCTCGCCGTCGACAGGATAGGAAAAATCTCCGCCGCGCGTGAGGATGACGGCGAGCTGGCCAGCGGCGTGGCCTCACTCAGCCACGGGTATTACCGCCTTGCCCGCGCGGTGCTCAACTCCTCGGCGCTCGAAGCGATCGAGCGCGGCACGGCCGCTTTTTCGCCTAAGGAGCTCGATTTGTCCGAGGTCATACGCGAGCTCGTCTGGACCGCAGGCTTTTTTGCCGGGCCGCGCGGCCTTTCCGTGGTCTATGACTGTCCCGATGAGCGGCTCTATATGTGCTTCGACCGCACTCTGATAGAGCAGATGCTGCTGAACCTGCTGTCAAACTCCCTGATAAGCCTCGGTCCCGGCGGCAGCGTGCGAGTCTCGCTTGAGCGGCGGGCGCAGCGGGCGATAATCTCCGTGGACGACAACGGCTGCGGCATGTCGCCGGAGCAGCTCGCCTCTGTCTCCGGCGGTGAGGGCAGCCTGTCCTCCCCGCCAGGCATCGGCCTCGCGCTCGTGCGCGCGATAGCGGAACTGCACGGCGGCGCGTTCGTGATAGAGAGCCGCCCGGGCAGCGGGACCTCGGCGCGCGTCATGCTGCCGGTTGTCGAGGACGGCGGCGCCGTGTTTTCAGGCGGCGGCGCGCCCTACCGCAGCGGCGGCATGGACATGGTGCTGACCCAGCTCTCCACATGGCTGCGCAGCAGCGATTACGACAGCCGCTTCAGCGGCGAATAGGAGGAAACCATGCGTCTCGACAAATACCTCAAGGTCTCCCGGCTCATCAAGCGCCGCACCGTGGCCAACGAAGCCTGCGACGGCGGGCGCGTCAGCATAAACGGCAAGACGGCCAAGGCCTCGGCCGAGGTCCGTCCGGGCGACACGATCGAGCTCGCCTTCGGCGAGCGGCGCGTGCGCGTGGAGGTCATCTCCGTGGACGAACACGCCACGAAGAGCGACGCTCCCGCCATGTATCGTGAGATTTAACCTGCCTCCGCGGCCGGTTATGTGAAATATCGGGCAAAGTGCTTGCATTTTGCCCGATATTTATATATACTGTTGCCATCAGAGTAGACATATTCTACAACACCTGAAAGGAGCGCAAAGCATGATAGTTGTATATACGTCCAACACCGGCTACACGGAACAGTACGCCAAGCTGCTGGCGAAAAAGCTCGATGTCCCCGCCTACAGGCTCGACAGCGTCCCGAAATGTCACCTGCACAAGGAAGCCGTCTTTCTGGGCTGGCTTTTCGCCGGCACCATTGTCGGCTATAAGAAGGCCGCAAGGCTCTATTCCCTGCGCGCCGTCTGCGGCGTGGGCATGAGCCCCCCAACCGCGGAGCTTGCGGACGGCCTGCGCGTCAAAATGCACGTGCCCTCCGCCGTGCCCGTCTTTTACCTGCAGGGCGGGTTCGACATAAACAAGCTGCACGGCCCGATGAAGCTCATCATGAAGTTCAAATGCAAGGAGATCGCCGGCAGGCTCGAGCTCCGCGGCGAGCTGAGCGAGGCCGAGCAGGCCACATACCAGATGACGCAGACCGGCGGCTCTGCCGTGAGCGACGCCGCTCTCGCCGAGGTGCTGGCCTATCTGAGATAACGCGCAAACCCCCGGGATTCCCGGGGGTTTTGCCCTGTGCCGCGCCGTCCGGAGCGAGGGACGCCCCCTCCGGCGCTCATGGACGCCGCGCGGTTTTATATTATGTAAACCTTTTGTGCAGCCGGGCGCCGTCGTTTCAGCCCCCGCGCTCCGGGTCCTCCCCGGCCGGCACAAGCTCCCGGCCGAGGCTCAGCGCCCTCCTCCACTCGGGCGGCTGGCCGTCGTCGCCCCAGTACTCGTCCACGGAGCTTATCATGTCCCCGTCCAGCCGGATGAAGGACACGGAGTGGAAGGACGCGCCTCCCCCGCGCGGGAAAACGCGCACCGCCGTTATTATAAGCTCCCCGAGGCGTTCCACGCGCTCTATCTCCCCGGCCCAGTTGCCGGGGTATTCGCAGTTTGCGCGGATGAACTCCTCCACAGTGAAGCTCTCGTTCGTATTCGGCCAGTTCACCACGGCGCCTTCGCGGAAAAACCGCCTCATATCGTCCTCCCGCTGGCCGAGGACCGCGTCCCAATAGGCGTATATGTCCACGCGCTTTCCACCTTTCACAGTGCGAAAAAGGGCCCTTCCGGGCCCTTTTTCGTCACTCTATCGAGATCATATAGTAATACACCGGCTGCCCGCCGTTCACAACGGTGAGCTCCGCGTCCGGGAAGTGGGCGCCTATCGCGCCGGCCGTTGCCTCCGCCTCCTCGGCCGAGACGTCCTCGCCGTAGTACACGCTTATCACCGAGGGGTCGAGCGCGTCCGCCGCCGCGCCGAGCTCTTCGACCAGCTCGTCGAGGCCCGTGTAGCTGCCTATCAGCGCCCCGTCGAGCAGCGCGAGGTACTCGCCCGCGTGTATCTCATGCCCGTCGAACTCGCTGTCGCGCGCCGCGTAGGTCACGAGCGCGGTGTGCACGCCGCCGATGGCCTCCTGCATGTCCGCGGCTATGTCCTCCGCCGTGGAGCCCTCGTCCAGCGAGAGCAGCGCCGTTATGCCCTGCGGCACGGTCTTTGTGGGTATTACGATGACGCGCTTTTCCGTCATCGGCACGCACTGCTCGGCGGCCATTATTATGTTTTTGTTGTTCGGCAGGACAAAAACCGTCTCCGCCGGGGTGCGGTTCACGGCGCGGAGGATGTCCTCCGTGGATGGGTTCATCGTCTG
>DVGA01000039.1 GCA_018712985.1 Candidatus Scatomorpha intestinavium | reverse complement strand
GAGAAGGTGGCCCCGTCATCGACGGTGCGGCTGCTGCGCGGCTGGGGGTAATAGCGCATCGTGTCCGAGGCGGCGGAGAGGAAAACGAGCGCGCCTTCCCGGAACTCAAGGGAGTAGTTTGTGCCGCCGCTGCCGAGGAGGCTGACGGCGCTGCCGTCCACGGTGTATTCGCCCGTTGCGATATAGTCCTCGCCGAGGCCGAGGTCGAGCTCAAAGCTGCCGTCGTCCTTCAGCACGAGCTGCGGGACGCCGGAGCCCGAGCCGTCGAGGACGTATATGCCGGGGGTAAAGCCGCTGTTCGTCTCGGCGCCGGTGAAGGCGCAGGCGGCGGTGAGGGTAACTATCAGGAGGACCGCGACGAGGGAAATCGCCGCGTTTTTCGGCTTTTTCACTATCATTTCCACCCTTTCGCGTATATTTCGCCGGCTTCCGGTCATCGTTGTCGCCGCGCTGAGCAGGTCGCCCGCCCGGCGCTTTGGGGAGACGAGCCCCACGAGCGTGAGCCCGTAGCTGTAGCGCTCGGCCTCGCCGAGGCGCTTTATGGCGATCTCGTCGCAGGCGAGCTCGCAGTCGGCCTTCGACACGGCTGCGCCTATATAGACTATGGGGTCCCACCAGTAGAGCACGAGGCAGAGCGCGCGGAGCAGCGCCCAGATGTGGTCGCCGCGGCGGTAGTGCGCGCTCTCGTGCGCGAGGACGTGGCGCAGGGCCTTTTCGTCCGCGGCCACCTCTGGCGTGACGTATATCGCCGGGTGCGGCAGGCCGAAGATGCAGGGCGAGCGGAGCCCCTCCGCCTCATAGACCGCGAGACTGCCGTGGCGGAAGAGGAATTTCCGTCTCCGGCGCAGCGAGCGGGCGCAGGAGACGTTTATAAAGACAAAGTAGCAGCCCGCGATCACGCAGCCGGCTGTGTAGAGCGCCGTGAGCAGTGTGCGCGTGTCCGGCCGGCGCGCGGCGCTTTCCTCTTCGGCGGCGGGAGGGGCGGAGACGCGCGTGTCCGCGCTCACGGCGGCTTCGCCGCTCACAGACGGCTCCTCAGCGGCCCCGCCGGAAACCGCGGCGGAGGATGCCGCGGCCTCCGGGTCGGAGCCGGTCACGGGGTCCTCCCGCGTGACGGCCGCCGCCGGGGAATTGGTTGCTTCAACCGCGGGGGAGCCTGTGCTCTCGCCCGCCGGAGGAGCGACGCTCTCGCCCGCCGGGGTGACGGCGGCGGGAGTGCCGTTTTCCGCCTCCGGCGTGTGGACGGGGGCGGAGGGGAGAGAGTAGTCCTGCGCCGGCTGCGCAATGTATGGGCGCGGGTTTTCCGCCGCGGAGGGCAGGGCGTTCATCAGCGAGATCGGGCTCGGGGCGAGCGAAAAGGGCAGCAGCAGCCGGACGAGCGCGACCGCCCACAGCGCCGCGCGGAAGCGGTTTGTGAGGTGCGTTCTGAAAAGCGCGCGGATTATGAGCAGCAGCACTATGAGCGCCGAGCCCGAAATTGCCGCCTCAACCATGCTGCTCAGCCTCCTTTTCCGCCCGGCGGAGGATCTCCACCAGCTCGTCTATCTCCTCGCGGCTCAGCTCGTGGTTCGCGGCCATGCAGCTCATCATGGAGCCGAGACTGCCGCCGTATACCCGGCCGAGGAAGGAGCGCGTTTCATTCAGCGCGGCGCCGTCGCGGCTTATCTTCGCACTGTATAGCTTGGGAGACGCTTTCTCGTCGCAGCTCACCGCGCCCTTTTCCATCAGCCGGGAGAGCATTATGAATATCGTGCTCTTGGACCAGCCCGTCTCGCTGTTCAGGGCCTTTACCAGCGCGCCGACGCTGGACGGGGCCTTCCACAGCTCGTTCATTAGGGTCCATTCGCCGTCCGAGAGCCTGATTTTGCCTTCCATGGTGCACTCCTCCAATGCGGTTTACATCTGTTACCCTGACTATATCATATAGGTTGACATTTGTAAACCCCATATTTATAAAAAATGCAGCTTTTTTCTGCGAAGAAAAAAGCTGCACCGGACTGCGTCCGGCCACACTGCGTGTGGAGGCGTAACACCGCTTCGCGCCGCGGGGACAATGACAAAGGCGAAAGCCTTTGTAAAACCATTATGCAGGGGCGAAAGCCCCTGCATTGTCTTTCTGAGAGATTTCTTTTTGTCTTGTCAAAAAGAAACCCCTCAGACTCCAAAGAGAAAACCGCTTTGGTGCGTATCGTAGCCAAAAGCCGGTTTTCACCCAACTTTGCGGCATCGAAAAGTCCCTATCCCTAATGGTGAATGACTGTCCACATCGCCGACCGTGCGTTTGCTTCGCTTACGCTCGCGGCACTGACGGGCAAATAATGCGGGCTGTTAGTGCCGCGACCGAAGGGAGCAATGCACGGTTTTGGCGGCTAACGCTATTCACCTCTCGGGATGACCACGCTGCATCTATTTTGGGCTTTGGAAAAAACGCGCGCCACCTTCGGCCTCCGGCCGGCGTTTTTCTTTGGGGCGCCACACCCGTTTCTTTGGGCAAGACCAAAGAAATGGGGTGGCAAAAGGTTCTGCAAGGGCCTGCCCTTGTTCCGCCCCGCGGCGCTTCGCGCCGCGCTATGCCACCGGCCGCATGGCCGGCCCGCGGCGCGAAGCGCCGCGCTATGCGTCCAGGCGCAGCTTGGCCTCCGTCCGCT
>DVGA01000038.1 GCA_018712985.1 Candidatus Scatomorpha intestinavium | reverse complement strand
TGCGCCCCGTCGAGCACCTTTTTGAATATGTCGAGGTCCCCGTATTCGGGGTTTATGCTCCTGTAGTCCGCCACGTCGTAGCCGAAGTCCGCGTTCGGCGAGGGGTAGAGCGGGGAGAACCAGATGGCGTTCACGCCGAGGCTCTTTATGTAATCGAGCTTGGAGAGGACGCCGTACAGGTCCCCGATGCCGTCCCCGTTGCCGTCACAGAAGCTGCGCGGCCATATCTGATAGACCACCATGGTCTTATACCAATCGCTGCGAGCCATTTGAGACCCTCCTTTACTGCCACAAGTATAGCAAAAACGCGCCGAAAAGCAAATTAAAGTTTTTCCTGAGTTTTTTTCAAAAAGTACTTGACAAAACTGTATGGCTGTATTATTGTATTACTTGCTTAATACAACAGGACAGGAGGTGCCCGATTCAGGTGGACTGGCAGATCAGGGACGACGCGCCCATCTACTCCCAGCTTGTGGCACAGATCAAATTGGGCATAGCGGCCGGCGCGCTCTCGCCGGGGGAGAGGCTGCCGTCGGTGCGCGACCTCGCCACCGAGGCGGGCGTGAACCCGAACACTATGCAGCGCGCGCTGCAGGAGCTCGAGAGGCAGGGGCTGGTTTATTCCCAGCGCACATCGGGAAGATTTGTAACGGAGGACAGGGAAATGATCGAAGCGGCAAAAAGCGCCCTCGCCGCCGAACAGGTGAGGAGCTTTCTCGACGCGATGGCGCGTCTTGGCTATATGAGGGACGACATACTGCGCCTCATAGAGGCGCGGATAAAGGAGGAAAACGGAAATGGCGAACTTTGAGTGCCGGGGCCTCGGAAAGCGCTTCGGCCAGGTCCAGGCCCTTGAGAGCGTGGACATCACCGTGCAGCCGGGGCGCGTGGTGGGCCTGCTCGGCCCGAACGGCAGCGGCAAGACCACTCTGATAAAGCTCGCAAACGGGCTGCTCACGCCCGACGACGGCGTGATAAGCATCTGCGGCTCTGCCCCGGGGCCGGAGACGAGGGCGATGGTGTCCTACCTGCCGGACAGACCGATGCTGCCGCAGTGGATGCGAGCGCAGGACCTTGTGAAATTCTATGCGGACTTTTACTCCGACTTTGACACGCAGCGCGCGCAGGACATGCTCGCAAGGCTCGGCGTGCCGGCGGACAGGCGGATAAAGCAGATGTCGAAGGGCACGCAGGAGAAGGTGCAGCTCATACTGGTGATGAGCCGACGCGCGAAGCTGTATCTGCTCGACGAGCCGATAGGCGGGGTGGACCCCGCGACGCGGGATTTTATCCTTGCGACGATATTGAACAATTTCGACGGAGAGGCGTCTATACTCATATCGACGCACCTCATCTCCGACGTGGAGAAGGTGCTCGACGACGTGGTGTTTATAAACAACGGCCGCGTGCTGCTGACGAGCTCCGTGGACGATATCCGTGAAAAGAACGGGATGAGCGTTGACGCGCTGTTCAGGGAGGTATTCAAATGCTGAGGAAGCTTCTGAAATATGAGTTCCGGGCGACCGCCCGGCTGATGCTGCCGCTGCTCATAGCGCTGCTGGCGGTGTCCGGCATTCTGAATATCTGCGTGCGCGTCTCCAACGCGACGGAGAGCAACGTGATAGCTTTCGTTACAGGGATGCTGACTTTCCTGTACGTCATGGCGATACTCGCAATCGGCGTGGTGGTCCTCGTGGCAATAGTCTACCGGTTCTACAAGAACCTGCTGACGGACGAGGGCTACCTGATGTTCACCCTGCCGGCGAGCGTGCACAGCCTGGTCTGGGCGAAGCTCATCACCGCGATAGTGTGGCTCGTGGCGGCGTTCATAGACATAGTGCTCTCGCTCCTTGTGCTCGCGGCGCCCTTTGACATACGCGTCGGGCTCGACATCACCGTCGTCATCGGCGAGATGTTCAACGACCTCGCCGCCGCGGGGATCGGCTGGTACGAAGTCGTGGCCTTCTGCCTGGAGCTGCTGCTCATCGTCGTGCTCGGGCTTGCGGGCTCCTGCCTGGTGTTTTACACCTCGATGTCCCTCGGCTACAGCTTTTCCAACCACAAGGCGCTGCTGTCCGTGGCCTTTTACTTCGCCATCGGCTTTGTGACGCAGATCGTGGTCGTGATGCTGCTGATAGGCCTGGGCACGACGGCGGGCTCGGTGGAATTCACCTTTGAATATACGCTGAGGAACGCGCTGAACCTCGGGCACCTGACGCTGCTGGGCATCTGCCTTGCGGAGCTGCTCTATGACGGCATACTCTACTTTGGCACCACGTTCATGCTGAAAAGGAGGCTGAATCTGCCTTGATGAAGAAAACCGCAGCGCTGCTGCTCTCGCTCTCTCTGCTCCTCGCCGCCGGATGCGGCGGGGAGGGCGCGGCATCGCCGGCCCCGGAGACTGTCGCCCCTGCGGCGGAGAGCTCCGAGCTGACTCCGAGTCCCACGCCCGAGCCTACGCCCGAGCCTACGCCGAGCCCGACGCCGGAGCCGACGCCTCCCCCGACCCTGCTGGCCGAGACGGAGGACATGGGGCAGGAATACCTTGATTCGATAGTCTTCTACGGCGACAGCAACACCAACCGCCTGCGCGCGGAGGAGCT
>DVGA01000037.1 GCA_018712985.1 Candidatus Scatomorpha intestinavium | reverse complement strand
GTAGCCGAAGTTGTAACGTCGGCAAGCATGGCTTTGTCTTCATCGGAGAGAGCGGCATACTTCTCAGCGTCGCCTTCGCCGGAGCTGCTCTCCTGCAGCGGACGGCCGTTGGCGTCGGAGCAGTAAGTGGCGAACCAGTCTTCAACCTCATCGACGGTCATACCGATGAAGAGCTCCTGGAAAGCGTCCATCTGCTCGCTCCACGTGCCGGTACCCATGACGTAAGTGTCGCCGCGGTCACGCTTGGTGACCCAGCCTTCGACTTCCTCGGTGAACTGCTCCTCGGTGTCGGGAGTAGTGCTGTCGACGACGGCGTCGTGGTCAGAGTCGTAATTGTAGCCGCCCTGGCCGGGCCAGCCGCTGAAGTGGGGCATCTCAGCGCCGTCGTAGTTGGGCGTGGAGTACTCGAGCTGGTCGACATAGATATCCAGTATCCTGCCGTCACCGTCGAACACTACGTTTGCAAAGACCTGGTTTATACTGTAGACAGGCGTGCCGGTGTCATCCTCGCCGGGACCCATGCGGACTGTGTTGCTCAGACCGAAGCCCTGATACGCCTCGGCAGTTTCAACGGCCTCGGGCTCAGCTTCCTGCGAGTCCTCCTCGGCGGGGGCGCTTTCGCTGGACGAGCCGGAAATGGCGTTCTTGACTGCGTTTATAATGCCGTTGCTGGTGTAAGTTGCGCCGGCAACGATGTCAACGTCGGGGGAGTTGGCCTCGACGATGGCGGCAGGGATCTGCTCAAGGGCATTGCCGGCAATCTCCGGAGTTTCGCTGTTGGATACTACCGTAACAGCAGTGATCGTGTCGCCATCCATGGTGACTTCAACAGTTATCGGGCCCATGAATCCGTCGGCGGTTCCGGTGAGTGCGCCGCCGGAGCCCTGGCTTCCGGCGCTCTCAAGAGCGTTCTTGACGGCGTTTATAATGCCGTTGCTGGTGTAGGTTGCCCCGGAGACGATATCAACGTCCGCAGAGTCGGCCTCGACGATTGCAGCGGGGATCTGCTCGAGGGCGCCCGCGGCGATTGACGGTGTCTCACTGTTGGAGGTGACGACCACGGAGGTGATATCGTCGCCGTCCATAGTGACCTCGACAGTTATCGGACCGCCAAAGCCGTCGGCAGTGCCGGTGAGCGGGCCAGAGCCGGCCGAGCTCTCGAGTACGAAATCGCTGGCAGCATTAATGGCGCTCACAACGGCGGAAGAGGTGATGGTAGCGCCGGTTATGGAGTCGATATTGTTGTTGACGGCGAGGTCGCCCTGGCTGTTGAGCGTTGCGATGAGGAAATCCCAATCGCTCTTGGCTTCCTGGCCGAGACCGTAGGTCTCGTGGGAGTCGAGTATGCTGACGCCGGTGACAGTACCGTCATTGCGGACGCCGACAAGCATGTGAATGTCATTTGCAAATCCGCCGACCAGCATTTCAACGACTACGCCGTCGTCACCGCGGTATACACCGGTGATGCTGCTGTTGGAGCCGGTATACTCTTCTTCGACATATTCGCCGCCGCCGGGCAGCATATAACCGAGTATTTCATCAAATTTGGCCTGCTCGTTGGCTTCGGCAGTGCCGGCAAGGGCTGCATTGGCCCCGAAAATGATGAGAGCGGCGACAAGGATGACTGCGACGGGTATGAGCAGCTTTTTGGAGTTCATTTACCGGCGCCTCCTTTCACAACGCCGAAGCGTCTGATGGGGAATGCCCTGTCAAGCGCCCAGGCGCAGGCGTTCATAATGAGTATGGCATAGGTCACGCCCTCCGGGAAAATCCCGAAGTAGCGGATGATAACGGTCAGCACGCCGCAGCCGATTCCGTAGACTATCTGGGCCGCGGGGAGGGAGGGGCTGGTGGCGTAATCGGTGGCCATAAATATTGCACCAAGCATCACGCCGCCGCCAAGGATGCTGTAGAGCATCCAGCTGAGCGCGTTGTCACCCTTGTAAAACACGAGTGTGAGCACGGCCACGGCGCCAATATAGGCCACGGGGATGCGCCAGGAGATGACCTTCCTGTACAGGAGATAGGCGAAGCCGATCAGCAGGGCAAGCGTGCACACCTCGCCGATGCATCCGAGCAGGCCGTTGCCGAGGAACATGTCGAACAGGCTTGTGTCGGGCAGGACGGAACGGGACATTGTCTGCAGCGGGGTGCTGGAAGACACGATGTCAACGCTGCCGAACTCGAACGGCGCGACATAGGTGTAGCCGTAACGGGTAACCGCGCTCGGCCAGAGGAGCATGATGAAAGCTCTTCCGCCAAGGGCAGGGTTGAATACGTTTTGCCCGAGGCCGCCCACGATGCCCTTTACGACGATTATCGCAAAAGCATCGCCTATTATGACGACCCAGTATGGGCAGCTGTGCGGCAGGGAAAATGCGAGCAGGACGCCGGTGACTACAGCGCTGAGGTCGCCGACAGACATCGGACGGCGCAGGACGAGGCAAAGCAGGGCCTCGAAAACCACACAGGCCGCCACAGAGACAATTGTAAGGACAAGGGCCCTCTCGCCGTAGAAATACACCGCAGCGATGAGCGCGGGGACAAGGGCGATGAGCACATCCAGCATGATCCTGCGGGTGTTGTCTTTGCCGCGAATATGGGGCGCAGAGGAAACAGTAAGGTTCATGCTCATTTTCCTCCCTTCAGCATGTGCTTTGCCTGAACGAAAGTCTCGGTAAGCGGGAGCTTGCCGGGGCAGACAAACGAGCAGCAGCCGCACTCCATGCAGTCGTTAAGGTAGAACTCTTCGAGCATCTCGCGATCCTCGGCTTTGGCATATCGGTAGAGGTAGAGAGGCTGAAGCTGCATCGGGCAGACGCTGACGCACTTACCGCAGCGGATGCAGACAGGGTTCTCCGCGGCCTCATTCAGGCTGGTGAAGCAGAGAATGGCGTTGGTGCCCTTTACAACGGGGACGTCGAGGCTGCCGACAGCTTTTCCCATCATCGGGCCGCCGGCGATGACCTTCTTCGTCTCTTCCTTGATCCCGCCCGCCGCCTTGACGACATCGGCGAAACTGGTGCCGATGCGCACGAGCATGTTTTTCGGCTCGTTGGCGCCGTCGCCGGTGACGGTGACGATCTTCTCTAACAGCGGCTGGCCCTTCGTCACGGCGCGGAACACGTTCGCGGTGGTCGTGACATTGAACAGCGCGCCGCTGCGCGCCCCGGGGGCGACTTCCTTGCCGGTGACGGCGAGTATGAGCTGCTTCTTCGCGCCCTGGGGGTAGCGGGTGGGCAGCACGCGGATTTCAATCAGCGGGTCGTCGCCCGCCTCGGCCTTAAGGGCCTCGACTGCTTCGGGCTTGTTGTCCTCGATGGCGATGATGCTCTTCTCGGCGCGGAGCACCTTGGCGAGCAGTCTGGCGCCGCCGATGACGTCGCCGGGGTTCTGGCACATGATAGTGTCGTCGCTGGTGATGTAGGGCTCGCACTCGCAGGCGTTGATGAGCACGTCCTTCGTCTTGCCGGCGGTGGAGGCAATCTTAGAGTTGGTGGGGAAGGCCGCACCGCCCATGCCGACGATACCGCATTCGCGGACGATGTCCGCTACGGCTTTGGCATCGAGGCCCGCGTAGTCGGCGACGCCCTTCATCTCCACGGGGGTATCCTTGAAGTCGTTTTTGATGATGACGCAGGGGACCTTGCCGCCGGAGGGCACCTCGTGCTCTTCAATGGCGGTCACCTTTCCGGAGACGGAGGAGTGCACCGGGGAACTGCGGCCATCGCCGTCGCCGATCTTCTGTCCCATGAGTACGGCGTCGCCCACCGAGACGAGCGGCTTGCACGCGGAACCGATGTGCTGACAGAGCGGTATGATTACGGTCTCCGGAGCCGGAACCGGCACTGGCGCGCCGCCGCGCGACATATCCTTGTGCCCATCGGGGTGGATGCCGCCGCGAAACAGCTGTTTCATGTTTTCACCTCTATTTTGAATCTTTTACCTGCTGATGTTCAGTGACGTCCCTTTCCGCCGCGGCGGGAAGGAAGGGCAAAAGCTGCCACGGCGGAGGATATAGCCAGCACCGCGGCTGCATATGTAAGATACTCGAGCCCAAACTGCGAGCTGAGCCCGAGAAGGAGGAAGGCGAGCGCGAGAAGCGCGTATACAAGCCCGGCGGCACGGTAATTTGCCGCGGTTTTCATGCGGGAGCGCTCAGTCCTGTCCGCAACGAGATAGGAAGTGCTGAGCAGCGGCCCGCGGCGCATAAAAGAGAGAACGGACAGCAGAACGAGCACTGCGGCAAGGCAATACTCGATTACCGATATGGCAATAACGTGCCCGGGCATGGCATCCTCCTTAAAATAATGCGTCTAAGTGCGGATGTACTGCTCAAAACCCGGGCTGTAGGACATCTCCCCTTCCGTCGTGACCCACATCGCCTCGGCACCGAATTTGTCAAGCAGGGCCTGCCCGTCCTCCTGAGTCATGCAGAAGAGGGCGGTGGACAGCGCGTCCGCTATGCCGGAATCCGGGCAGAGGATCGTGACGCTCCGCCAGTAATTCGGAGGGAAGAGCGTGTTCGGGTCGATGATGTGCGAATAGCGCACGCCGTCATAGTAGTAATAGCGCTGATAGTCGCCGCTGGTGACGACGCAGAGATCCTCTATGTACAGCGTGTGCAGGAAGGAAGAGGTGTCCTCCGGGGATTCCACTCCAACGACCCAGCGGCTGTCCTCCTCCGGCTTCGGGCCGGTGGGGCGGACGTTGCCGCCGACGCTCAGAAGCAGATTGGGCGCGGCGTTGCGTGCCACCATCTCGACGGCGTAGCCTTTGGCAATTGCCCCGACGTCGAGGCTCGCCTCGGGGTCTGTGATCTGGACGGTGCGGTTCTCTTCGTCGATGACTATACTGTCAAAATCCGTGTGCTCGCTGGCCGCTTCAAGCTCGGAGAGCTCGGGTACGTAAGCGCGTGAAGGGTCGTTTATTGCGGTTTCGCGCGCATCGTGCCAGATGCTGAGCACCGCGCCCATGGCAACGTTGGTCATGCCGCCGGTAGCCTCATACATCTCGCGGGAAAACACGAGCAGGTCGATTATGCGCTGATCTACTTCGACCGGCTCGCCGCCGGCATTGTCGTTCACGGTCTTGAGGTTCGTAACGCCCTCGTATTCGTTGTATATGTCGTAGAGCTGATGATACTCCTCAAGCTCATCATGTATGTTCTGCACGGCCTCGGTAAAGGCCTCCTCGCTCTCTGCGTAGCCGACGATATTTGTCACGGTGTCGAATACATCGAGAAAGCTGGCCTCGAAGCGCTCGAGCGCGGCAGTGGATTGCTCGCTGCCCGGTGATTCGGTCTCTGTTGTTGTCCCGGATATCCCGCAGGACGAAAACAGAAAAAGCAACACCAGGAACGGCAGAAAAATACGTTTCATTCTGACCTGCTTTCATAAGGAGAGAAGGGCGGCCGCGGGGCCGCCCTTCCTGCCCCGCTTGGGTAATATTTAGTGGGGTAATGCTATTTACGCCTGGCTCTTGTTGATAACGTTGACAAAGGAGCTGATATTCATGGTCGTGCCGGCTACGAGGTCGACCTCGCTCTCGGCGACGTGGCCGTTGTCAGGATTCACTTCTATGCCGGCAATCTCGTCGACGGTCTTGCCCTTGCAGTAATCCTCGAAGAAATTGGTCTGCTCGAACCACTCCTTGCCGATCGGGCTGGCGCCCTGCATGTGGTAGTCATACTCGAGGTCGGTCTTGGTGGTCCAGGTGGTGCCCTCGGCGGTGGTCAGCTCGCCGCTGGCGTTGAAGTTGATCTTGGTCTGCACGCAGTCGAGCTCGATATCGGTGATGACGCCGTCAGCACTGATGGTGTAAGCGCCGGCGGTGGTGTCGCACTGGGCGAGGCCGTCGGCGTCGGCCGTGGCGGCCGCACTGCTGTCGCTCAGGTAGCTGTCGCTCTCGAGATAGAGGGTGTCGCCCTCCATGGCGCCGCTGACGCGGGCGTTGTTGCAGGCCTGCACGACGCCGTCGATGAAGCTGGGCAGGGGCATGGTGATGCCGGCGATGAGGTCGGCGTCGGTGGCCTTGCCGCTGTCGTCAAGGGCTATGCCAGCAACCTCGGCGGGAGTTTTGCCGATGCAGTAGTCCTCGAGGGCCTCGACCTGCTCGAACCACTCTGCGCTGATGCTGGAGGCGGCGCGCATGGCGTAGTCGTCCTGCAGCTCCATCTTGCTGAGGTTCACGGCTCCGATCTCGGAGACGAGGGCGCCGGTGGCGTCGAAGCTGGTCTTGCACTGGATGGCGTCGATCTTGCAGTCGACGATGACGCCCTCGCTGTTGATGGTGACAGCGTAGATGTCGACATTGGCCTGGGCCAGGCCGTCGGCGTCGGCCGTGGCGTTGGTGGAGCCGCTGTGGCCGCCGGCATAGGCAGCGACCATGTAGAAGCCGAGGGCCAGCTCCCCTTCGGGGACCTCTACGGTTTCCGCGGCAGTGACAGGTTCTTCAGTTTCTGCTTCAGGAGCGGTGGATTCGGCGGCTTCCGGGGCTTCCGACTCTACTGCCGGAGCTTCGGACTCGGCTGCGGGGTCTTCGACGACCACGACGGTGGTGCCGCAGGCAGCGAGACCCATGCAGAGCACGATTGCAAGCACAAGGGCAAGCAGTTTCTTCATTTTGAACTCCTCCTGTATTGTAAAATACAATCTATCGCCTCATCCTTTGTCAGGATGTCTGGCGCCTTTGTCAAACGGCCGCTGGCCGGCCGCAATCAGCGCGGCGAAGCAGGCCGAGGCCGCCGCACCGGTGAGCATGCCGGTCACAAGGCCGACAAGCAGCAAAAAGGGGAGATACGCAACTATGTAAATGGAATTGAGGGTTATCACGGCGACTATGATCTGGCCGATATTATGGGCGGCCGCCCCGCAGAGGCTGGCGCCGTACACGGAAAAAAACGGGACATATCTCGTGACTGCCATGACCGCCATTGAAAGCAGCCCGCCGGTGAGCGAGAACATCAAGGCAGTCACGCCGCCGCCGAACACAGCGCCGAGTACGCAGCGGAGTATGAGTATGACAAACGCGCTGCGCCATCCGAGGAAATAGAGGGCGAAAAGGCTCACGATGTTTGCCAGGCCCAGCTTTACGCCCGGCAGGGGAATCACCATCTGCAGCGGGATGAAGCGCTCTATGTACGAGAGGGCCAGCGCCGCGGCCACAAGTATTGCCTGAAGGGCGAGTTTCTTTGTGTTGCTCATACTCACACCTCAGCCTGTTACGCCGTCAACACCCTGGTCGTTCGACCCTTCGGCGGCGACTATGCGTATCTCTACCAGATTCGGCAGGCAGACGATGCTCTGCCCCGCCGTGCTCCGCCAGCCGCTGAGGACGCAGTCCTCGCCGGGGCAGTCGGAGGAGGTTATCGCTATCTCCCCGTCCTTAACTGTGACGGTGTTGTGATATGTTCCGCCTATTTCAAATTCCGTGTCCTCGCTGAGGGGCACCGTAGCAATCAGCTCGCCGTTCTGGCGGATTTCGGCCTCGGCGGGACCGGAGGAGCGTGTTGTGAAAAATGCTATTGCAACTGCTCCGGCAAGTATTGCGATTGCAGCGGCGGCTATAAGGTCGCCGGGACGGAACTTCAGACGGAGATTTTTTTCCATTTGCTGTCCTCTCATAGGCATTGCTAAAATTATAACTAATTCATGCACAAATAGGCTAACAGTAATGAGTTTTTCGATAGAAAACTCAAAAATTAACCTTTGCAGGGGAAAATGGACATAATTGCCTTTGGATTCCCAAGGGGCCAAACGCCGGCCGAATTAAATTCATTATACAGAAAATTTCTCCAACTGTAAAGGGAGAATGTCCAATCTGCCGTTTTTAGGCGGACGATGCTTGTTCTTTGAGGGAGAATGTGCTAATATAAATAAGTTCAGGTCTACATAATCAGGAGGGCTGTTTGGTGACGATATTGAACGCTGTCATATTGGGGCTGGTGCAGGGCATAGCGGAGTTCCTGCCGATATCCAGCTCCGGCCATCTCGCAATAATGCAGGATCTTTTCGGCATGACGACGGCCGAGGAGGGGCATCTGGTTTTTGACGTCCTTCTCCACCTCGGCACGCTGGTTTCTATATTTGTAATGTATTGGGGAGACATCGCCGGCATGGTGCGGGAGGTGTTTGCCGTGCTGCGCGGAGGCAGGACCGCGGACGGCCGTCCGGCCGGGAACCTGCCGCAGGCCAGGCTGTTTTTGATGATCGTTTTCGCCACGCTGCCGCTCGTGCTTGTGCTTCCGGTAAATAACTACGTCGAGCAGCTCTATTACATGCCGGCCTTTGTCGGGGCCATGCTCATATTGACCGGCGCGCTGCTGTATGTCTCCGACCGGATGCCGCGCGGGCACAAGAACGAGAAAAACATGTGCATACGCGACGCGCTTGTGATAGGCCTCTGCCAGTGCGTGGCCACCATACCCGGCCTGTCGCGCTCCGGGACCACCATCACCGCAGGCATCGCCACCGGCCTTGACCGCACATTTGCGATGAAATTCTCCTTCCTCATGTCCATTCCGGCAGTGCTGGGCGCAAACCTGCTGAGCCTTGTCGACGCCATAGGCGGAGGAATAGACGTTTCCCTGCTGCCGGCGTATCTGCTGGGGATGCTCGCGGCGATGCTCTCCGGCATTGCGGCCATATGGCTGATGAAGTTTATCTCGAAAAAGAGCCGGTTCGGCGGCTTTGCCTATTACTGCCTCGGCGCCGGCGTACTGACGATTATCCTCTCACTCGTATTCTGAAAGGACTGCTTAAAACATGGCATCTACCTCCGGCGGGGCTAAAAAGACCACCGCCAGCAAGAATTCCTCCTCCGCTGCAAAGAGCTCCACGGCGGCAAAAAAGCCGGCCGCCTCCCGCAGCGGGAGCAGGAGCGCGAAAAATGCGCCGAAGCCGATAAGGCGGGAAGTCGGCGCGGTCGCCTGCTTGTTCCTGGCGATTTTTTCCGCCATCGGATACTTCAATGTCGACGCGCTGTTCATTGACATCTTCTGCGGCTTCCTCAAGGGGCTTGTGGGCTGGGGCTTCTATCTGATACCCCCGGCGCTGCTTATGTGCGCCGTGACGCTCGGCTTCCACCGCGGCCGCCCGGTCGTGCTGCGCGTGACGGCCACTGCGCTGCTTCCGATTGTTTTCGGAGCGATAGCCGACCTGCTCTTTGCCCGCACCGGGCTGAGCTTTGACGGCAGCTTCCTCGAGCTCTGCGGCGACCTTTACCGCAACGGCAGCAATATGGCCGGAGGCGGGCTGGTTTCCGGACTGCTCTCAATGGCGCTCGAGGCCATGTTCAGCATTTACGGAGCCCTGCCGGTGCTGCTCGCGGCGTTTATTTTCCTGTTCATGGCCGCGGCGCACCTCAGCTTTGCCAAGATAAGCTCCTGGCGCAGCTCGCGCGAGCGCGCGCAGTATGTGCCGGAGCCCGAGCCGGAAGCGAGCGCGGTGAACGCGCGTTCAAAGCGCGCTCGCAGGCAGGCGATCGACATACCAATGGACGACGAGCCGACTGAGGCCGACTATGAACGCGGCAGTGCGGCGCCCACGCGGCAGAAAAAGGCCGCGGCGAACCCGCCCGCGGAGCACCGCGCGGCCTTTGACATACCCATGCCCGGGGACGACGAGCCCTGGGACGGGGAGCTGGACGCTGCCTCAATCCCGGAGCTCCGTGAAAGCGCGGGCGCGCCGGGGTATGAGAGCCCGCGGACGGAGACCTTCAGCGACCCGGCGCCGAAGGTGGAGACCTTTGCCGCGCCCGAGCCGCCAAAAGAGGCCCCGCAGCCGAAAATCGAGTTCATGCCCCCCGTCGAGGAGGACTCTGAGGACGGACAGGACGGCGGCGAGGACGTCGCCGAGGCGCTGGAGAGGGCCAAGGGCAGCACGCCGGAGTATACCCTGCCCCCGCTCGACCTGCTGCGCAAGGGCAGCGCCGCCGCCGTGGACGGACGGGACGAGATCGCCCTGAACCGCGAGCGGCTTGAGGCCTCGCTGAAGAGCTTCGGCGTGGCGGCGAACATCGTCGGGGCCACGCGCGGGCCCACGGTGACGCGCTATGACCTCGAGCTCGAGTCCGGCGTCAAGCTGACGAAGCTGACCAACCTCTCAAGCGACCTCGCGCTCTCCCTCGGCGTGATGAACGTGCGCATAGCGCCGATACCGGACAAGATAAGTACTGTCGGCATCGAAGTGCCGAACAAGATAGTCAGCATAGTCTATCTGCGCGAGGTCATAGAGTCCGCGGAGTTCCAGAACGCCAAGTCGAGCCTTACCTTCGCTATCGGCAAGGACATCTCCGGCCGCTGCGTCGTGGGCAATATAGCCAAGCTGCCGCACATGCTGATTGCCGGCACCACGGGCAGCGGCAAGTCCGTCTGCCTCAACTCGCTGCTTTTGAGCCTGCTCTACAAGTCCACGCCCGAACAGGTGAGGCTGATAATGGTGGACCCGAAGATGGTGGAGCTCGGAATATACAACGGCATCCCGCACCTGCTTGTGCCAGTGGTGACGGACCCGAAAAAGGCCGCCGGGGCGCTGCAGTGGGCGGTCGTGGAGATGCTCAAGCGCTACAGGCTTTTCTCCGAGGCCGGCGTGCGCGACCTCGCGGGCTACAACGCCCACCAGAAGAAACTGGGCGAGGAGACCATGGCACAAGTCGTCATCGTCGTGGATGAGCTGGCCGACCTCATGCTCGTAGCCAGCAAGGACGTGGAAGAGAGCATCTGCCGCGTGGCGCAGATGGGCCGCGCGGCCGGCATGCACCTTATAATCGCCACCCAGCGCCCCTCGGCGGACGTAATAACCGGCCTGATGAAGGCGAATATACCCAGCCGCATAGCCTTCGCCGTCTCGAGCGCGATGGAGTCGCGCATAATCCTCGACGCCTCCGGCGCGGAGAAGCTCATCGGCATGGGCGACATGCTGTATTTCCCGCTCGGCAGCGGGAAGCCCATGCGCGTGCAGGGCGCGTACGTTTCCGACGAGGAGCGGGAGGACGTGATCAATTATATAAAGGGCTCGAACCGGGCGGAGTACTCCGACGATGTGCTCGCTCAGATAGAAAAGGCCGCCGCCGAGAAGGACAAAAACGGCAAGGACAAGCCATCTGTGGAGCCGGACGAGCCGTCCTCCGGGGCGGGGAACGCCTTCGCGGCCTACGACGAGCTCCTGCCGCAGGCTGTGGACGTCATATTTGAGACCAAACAGGCCAGTGTTTCCATGCTCCAGCGCCGGCTGAAGCTCGGCTACTCCCGCGCGGCAAGGCTTGTGGACCAGATGGAGGAGCTCGGCATTGTCGGCCCCTTCGAGGGCAGCAAACCGCGGCAGGTGCTGATAACCAAGCAGCAGTGGCAGGAGATGCAGCTCGTGAACGGCACCGCGCCCACCGAGCGGTTCAAGACCGAGATGGAATTCGGCACGGACGGCGACGGGGACGACAATCCGCCGTTTTGAGCATATGGTTGACATAATATTGGAACGCGACATCTCCGGCCGCATACTCGACCTGGGCGGAGGCGGCGAGGGCGTCATCGGGCGCGTCTATGGGCGCGCGGTGACGGCGATAGACATACGCCCCGATGAGTTGGAGGATGCGCCGGGGGATTTCGAGCGGATTTGCATGGACGCGAGGCGGCTGGAATTTCCCGACGGCTGCTTCGACGCGGCGACGGCCTTTTATTTCCTAATGTACCTCTTCCCTGAGGACAGGGGAGCCGTGTTTTCCGAGGCGGCGCGCGTGCTGAAAAGCGGCGGGAGGATGTATGTCTGGGACGCCGTTTACAGTTCGGCCTTTCCGGAGCCGCATCTGGTTGAGCTGAACATCGACGCCGCGGGGGAGAGAATAAGCACGACCTACGGCGTGCTTGGCGAGGGCATGAGCCTGAGCCTGGACGATATTCTGCGCTGCGCGGCGGAGGCGGGGCTGCAATTGGCCGGAAAAAGGCTTGAAGGCGGGCACTTTTACCTGATTTTTGAGAAGCCAAAGGGAAGAGAAGATGAATGAAATGGTCATCGAACCGCTTGAGGCGTATGACGCTCTCGAGCTCCTGCCGCTCTACGCCGCGGTGGGCTGGACGAATTACACCGCACGGCCGGAGATGCTGGAGAGGGCTTTCAGCGGCTCGCTGTGCGCCCTTGCGGCGCGGGCCGGAGGGCGGCTTGCCGGCGTGGTCCGGGCGGTAGGGGACGGGGCGTCCGTCCTCTATGTGCAGGACCTGCTCGTGCTGCCTGAATACCAGCGCCGTGGGCTCGGCGGCCTGCTGCTGCGCGAGCTGCTGGCGCGCTACCCCGACGTGTACCAGACCGTGCTGCTGACGGACGATACGCCGGAGCACGCCGCGTTTTACGGGGGCGCCGGATTCAAAAGCGCGGAAAAGTATGGCTGCGGAGCGTACGTGATTTTCAAATAAGTTTACATAATATTATGCAGATGGAGATCGAATGAACAGTCAGGACATTGGCAGAATGAGCGTGCTCAGCCTTGCGCATGTGGGCGACGCGGTGTATGAGCTGCTTGTGCGCACGCGCCTTGCCGAAAAGGGCATATCGACGGTGGTGGAGCTCCACCGCGCAACGGTTGCC
This sequence comes from Candidatus Scatomorpha intestinavium, assembly GCA_018712985.1. Classification (GTDB taxonomy): domain Bacteria; phylum Bacillota; class Clostridia; order Oscillospirales; family Oscillospiraceae; genus Scatomorpha; species Scatomorpha intestinavium. The sequence continues at coordinate 19,369 of DVGA01000037.1, read as the reverse complement.
TTAGTCAAGGCGCCGGCGCAGGCGAGGGCCGCGGCGGTGATGCTGCCGCTGCTCACGGAGGAGGAGCACGCCGTTTACCGCAGAGGGCGCAACAGCCACGTGAACAGCGTGCCGCACGGCGCGACAAAGGCGGAGTATCACGCGGCGACGGCTCTGGAGGCCGTTTTTGGATATCTGTGGCTCACGGGGCGGCACGAGCGCACCAGTGAGCTGTTTGAAGCGATAATGGAGGTTGAGGATGCCGCTTGACGCTGTTTGCCTGACGGCCCTGCTCCGCGAGCTGGAGCCGGAGCTGACAGGCGCGAGGATAGATAAGGTTCAGCAGCCGGAGAGGGATCTCCTGCTGCTGAATGTATATACGCGCTCGGGTGCGCGCCGGCTGCTGATTTCCGCGGGCGTGGGCTCGGCGCGGCTGCATTTCACCCGGGAGAGGTATGAAAACCCGGAAACGCCGCCGATGTTCTGCATGCTGCTGCGCAAGCACCTCACCGGGGCGAGGATCGTTTCGGTGGAGCAGCCGCCGTATGAGCGGCTTGCGCTTCTGCGCCTCGCCGCGCGGACTGAGCTCGGAGAGGAGACCGAAAAGACGCTGATAGTGGAGCTGATGGGCCGGGCGTCCAACGTCATACTGGCGGACGCCGCCGGGAACATCATCGACTGCATGCGCCGGGCGGACTTCGGCGAGGGGGCCTACCGCCGGCTGCTGCCGGGGATGCTCTACCGCCTGCCGCAGCGGCCGGAGAAGCCCTGCTTTTTCGAGACGGACCCTGCGGAGCGCAGGGAGCTGTGGGAGAAGTCCGGCGGCGCGGAGGCGGACAGGTGGCTGATGGACACGTTCTACGGCCTCTCGCCGCTGATAGCGCGCGAGATTGCACACCGGGCGCTCTGCCCCGAGGGATTACCGGCCGCGATGGACGCGCTCTGCGAGAGCGTGAGCGCCGGGGAGTTTACGCCGACGCTGCTGACCCTGCCGGGCAAGGCGCCTGATGTGACTTTTATGCGCATAACGCAGTACGGCCCGTCCGCCGTGTGCGAGCAGCGCGGAAGCTTTTCGGAGCTTTTGGACGAATGCTACGCCAGGCGCGACCGGGCGGAGAGGATGCGCCGCGTTTCGCACGACACGGCCAAGTCCGTCAGGACGCTCCGCGACAGGCAGGCGCGCAAATTGGCGCAGCAGCTCGAGGAGCTGAAGAAAACCGCCGGCAGGGAGGAGCTCCGCCGCAGGGGGGACCTGATAACGGCCAACCTGTACCGCGCGAAAAAGGGTGACAGGGTGCTCGTCTGCGAGGACTACTATACGGACGGCTGCCCCGAGGTTGAAATCGCGCTCGACCCGATGAAAACGCCGCAGCAGAACGCCGCCGCGGCCTATAAGGAGTATAAGAAGGCCGCCGCAGCGGAAAAGCACCTGACGGAGCTGATTTCCTCCGGGGAGAAGCAGCTTGAGTACCTTGAGAGCGTGCTCGACGAGCTCAGCCGCGCGGAGAGTGAGAAGGACGTGGCAGACATACGGCGCGAGCTCGAGCTCTCCGGCGTCCTCCGCGTAAAGCGCGGCGCAAAGCCGCCGAAGCTGAAGCCGCGCGGGCCGTTTCGCTATGTTTCAAGCACAGGGTTCGAGATACTCGCCGGCCGCTCAAACACGCAGAACGACGAGCTGACGGCAAGGACGGCCCGGCGCGGGGACATATGGCTGCACACTCAGAAGGTGCACGGCTCGCATGTGATAATCAGGACGGACGGCGCGCCGGTGGACGAGCGGACGCTCGCCGAGGCCGCCTCCATAGCCGCGTATCACTCCCAGGCGAGGGATGGCGGCAAGGTCCCGGTGGACTACACCGAGGTCAGGAACGTCAAAAAGCCCGCGGGCTCCCTGCCCGGAAAGGTCATATACACGAATTACAGCACGGTCATGGCAGAGGCGGACGAAAGGCTCGCCGAAAGCCTGGCGGTGAAATGAAAAACCGGGCGCCGCACAAAAAGCGGCGCCCGGCGGTTTTTCCGGGTGAACGGGAATTGGCGTGGGAATATCAGCCATATATCATGTCTATTCCGGTTTGCAGCGTTTCGGCGTCTATGGCGCTGGAGGCGTAGGCCGTCAGGCGCCCCTCGGCGTCGATGAAATACGTCGTGGGTATGCCGACTATGCCGTAAGTGGCGGCGGCGTTGTAGTCGAGGTCGTAATAGACGGGGAAGGTGTAGCCCTCCTCGGCCAGGAAGGCCTCCGCGTCTGCCTGGGTCTCGTCGCGCATCCCGGTTGTGTTGACCATGAGGAAGTGGATCTCGCTGCCGAGCTCCTGATAGGCCGCCTCAAAGTCCGGCATCTCACTCTGGCACGGGCCGCACCAGCTGGCCCAGAAGTTGAGGATCACCGGCTTGCCGAGAAAGTCGGAGAGCTTTACCTCGTTGCCCTCGGCGTCGTAGACGGTGAAATCCGGGGCGAGCGGGGCCTCGCTCGCGGCGGCTGAGGGCTCCGGGCTCTCCGCTGTAAGGACGTTGGTGCCGTAGCCCGCGCTCAGGCGCGAATAGAGTATTCCCGCCGCGCCGATAAGCACCACAAGGGCGAGCAGGACGATGAGAAAGGTCTTGTTTTTCTTCATGTTTCCTCCTAACTGAGCGCTGCGAGCAGGCGGCCGAGCGTGCCGGTGGCCATGAGCACGCCCACCGCTATGAGCAGGACGCCGCAGACGGTGTTGATTATGTTATAGTGGCGCTTTATCCAGTCAAAGGCCGTTTTCAGCCTGTCAATCAGCACGGCGCTGAGGATGAACGGCAGGCCGAGGCCGAGCGAATAGACCAGCAGCATGAGCATCCCGGCCAGGACATGGCCCTGCTGCGAGGCGAGCGCGAGGGCGGAGCCGAGAAAAGCGCCGACGCACGGCGTCCAGCCTACGGAGAAAACTATGCCGAAGAGCACGGCGGAGAAAAAGCTCAGTTCCCTGTGCTCAAGCGTCCTGCCGGAGCCGCGGAACAGCTTCAGGCGGAATACGCCGAGATAATTCAGGCCGAAGGCGATGACGATGAGGCCGAGGACGATGTTTACGGCGGTGTGGTGCCGTGTGAGGAAGCTGCCGAGCGTCCCGGCGAGCGCGCCCATTGCGACGAACATCAGCGTGAACCCGAGGACAAAGCCGAGCGCCCGCGAGAGGGTCTTGCCGGTGCTGCGCTCGCCTCCTCCGGCGAAATATGAGACGTAGATGGGCAGCATGGGCAGAAGGCACGGCGAGATGAAGGTTATTATGCCCTCGAGGAAGGTTATGAGGTACTGCATTTATTTCTTTTCCTTTTCCTTGTCCTTCGCCGTGGCGGCGGAGAGCAGCAGCCCTATAACGGAGAGATACGCGGCGGTGATTGCCGGGCTTGAGGTTATGGGGCAGCTGCCGGTGCAGCCTGCGAGCGAATAATAAGCGAGCCCGAGGGCTGCGCCCGCGGCGGCGAAGGCCGCGGGACGAATGAAACGCTTTATATACTTTGCCATATTGTGGACCTCCAGTCAAGGGGTTTGCAGCGCGGCTGTTGCGCTTTGGGCGGGGACTGTGGTATCATTTGCGTATACACTCCGGCGGAGGTGTGAGGTTGGAGATAAAGGATTTTTTCCCGATGTGGGACGAGCTGGGCGAAAGGGAGAGGAAAGAGCTCTCCTCCGCGGCGGCGCGGCGCAGCGCCCCGGCGGGCGCCCTGATACACGGCGGCGGGTCCGACTGCACCGGGCTGCTTCTGGTGGAGTCGGGGCGGCTCAGGGCCTATATGCTCTCCGGCGAGGGCCGGGAGATCACGATTTACCGGCTTTTTGAGGGGGACATCTGCCTGCTCTCCGCCTCCTGCGCGATAAGCGGGCTGCAGATTGAAGTGATGGTGCAGGCCGAGGCGGATTCGGAGTTCCTTGTGATACCCGCGGAGGTTTACCGCCGGGCTGTGGCGTCCAGCGCGCCGCTGGCGAATTACATGAACGAGATAATGGCCAACCGCTTTTCTGAAGTCATGTGGCTCATGGAGCAGGTGATGTGGAAGAGCATGGACAGGCGCCTTGCCGCCTTCCTGCTCGAAGAGGCGGCCGTAGAGGGCTCGGACGAGCTGAAGCTGACGCATGAGCGCATAGCGGCGCACCTCGGCACGGCGAGGGAGGTCGTGACGCGGCTGCTCCGATATTTCCAGAGTGAGGGCATGGTGCGGCTCGGCCGCGGCTCAGTGGACATATCCGACCGGAAAGCCCTCGCGCGGCTGGCTGAATAGCAGCACTAATTAACCCGGATTTAACAGCGATTTGCAGACCATTTTCGCCTCAGGTGCTATTATCGGTACAGAAAGGCTGGAGGCGGTTGTCTGTGTTAAGGAAGTATTCGGCGCTTGCGCTCTATATACTGTTGCTGTGCCTGCCGGCGGCGGCTCTGCTGCTCTACCACTATGTAAACACGCGCTATTACGGCGGGGCGCTCGGCTCCGGCATGGCGGATATAGCGGGAATGCTGCTGATAGGCGCCGTGGCCGTGCATGTGCCGGAATACGACCGCGCGGAAGGACGATTTGTCCGCCGCGGGAGCGGGCGGAAGAGCCGGGTGCTCGGAGGGGTTTACTCGGGGCTCTGCGCCGCGCTGTTTGCCGCCGTGCTCATTGCCTCCGCGGCTTACCGCCCGGCATACACCGTGGACGAGGCCGAGCTGGCGCTCGAGGGTGCGGGCTACTCCGAAATTGCCCCTGCCTTCAAGCTGAAAGCGCCCGACGGCGTGAACCCGTTCATAGAGTGGGCGCCTGTCTTCAGCGCCGTAGACGGCGCGGGCAGGGACGTGGACGTGGTTTTCCACATGAGCAGTGGGGACTTCAGCGAGCTGAATATCTGAGAGAGTTGAATATGCAAATCAGGGATACCGGGAGGAGCCGGTATCCCTTTTTTTGCCTCAGCGCTCCACCGCGCCGCGGTAGGAGCTTATTCCGCCAATGTTTTCGGCGTTCGCATAGCCCATCCGGCGCAGGGCTGAGACCGCGCTGCTGCTTCGCGCCCCGCTGAGGCAATAGACGAAGAGAGGGGTTGAGGAGGGGCAGGACGGCCCCGAGGTTCGGAGCTCGTCAAGAGGAAGAGAGATGCTGCCTGGGATGTGGCCCTCGCCGTATTCCCCGCGGGTGCGTACGTCGAGCAGGAGCGCTCCGGGCGTTGACTGATATCTTTTGATGCCCTCGTTTATGTCGTTGGGCCGGAGAAAGCTGAATATACCCATATTGTAATTAAAGCAGGGCGAGTATGCGCTGCTTAGGCATCGCGCCGACGGCCTGGTTGGTAACCTTGCCGTCCTTCATCACGACGAGTGTGGGGATGCTCATCACGCCGAAGGCGGAGGCCAGCTCGGGCTGCTCGTCGACATTCACCTTGCAGACCTTGATGTCGCTGCGCTCGTTCGCGATCTCGTCCACGATGGGCGAGACCATGCGGCAGGGGCCGCACCAGCTTGCCCAAAAATCTATGAGCACGGGCCTGTCGCTCGAGGTGACCTCGCTCTTGAAGCTGTCTTTCGTTACGTTGATTACCGACATTGCTGTGTCCTCCTGAAGTTTTATTTTATGGCCTGATTATACCCACGTCGGCGGCGCGCGTCTGTGACATTGTCACGCTGCGGGCCGTAACATGTAAACTTTCTTTGAAGCGGGGAACTCAGGTGAAAACCAGGCGTCATATGCGCATCCGGGAAACCCGGAAAGCACATATCTTTACCCCAAGGAGGAAACACAAAATGAAGAAGCGTATTTTCGCACTTGTGATGGCACTCTGCCTGGTATTCGCCCTCTCTGCCTGCGGTGAGGAAGAGACCGCCGAGAGCCCGGCGGCAACAGAAGAAGCTGAGGAAAGCCCGGCTGCCGAGGAGACCCCGGCCGCGGAGGAAAGCACCGACCCGGAAACGTCGGAGCAGCCTGAGGCACTGAGCGCCGAGGTGACGTTCGAGGAGGAACAGAGCACCGTTGAAGAAGACGGCGTGACCTACATGACCGCGCAGTCCGTGGTGCCTATCGTCACGATAGAGGGAGCTTCGGAGGCCGCGGCGGCGATTGAATCCGCTCTGGCCGAGCGCCTGACGGTGACTCAGGAGACGATCGACGCGAATGTGGAGCTGGCGAAAGAGCAGTACGCAGGCCTGACCGAGGAGGAAACCGCGACCTGGGGCGGCTACAGCTTCCTGTACAGCGCAGAAGTGGTCCGCAGCGACGGAGTCCTCAGCGTCCTTTGCACGCAGACCAGCTTCACCGGCGGCGCGCACGACAATGTGACCAGCTTTGGGCTGACATTCGACCTGTCCACCGGCGAACTGCTGAGCGCGAGTGACATTTCCGAGGATTATGAGGGCCTGAAGGCCAAGGTCGTGGAGAGCGTGACGGAGCAGGCCGCCGAATACGAGGAAGGCGAGCTCACCGGAGACATAAACGCCTTCGCCGAGGGCGTGCTGGATACCGAGGAGTGGTATCTCAGCGACGAGGGCCTTGTTGTTTTCGCAAGCCCCTATGAGATCGCACCCTACGCCGCGGGCACCATATCCTTCACGATACCCTATTCCGAGCTGGAAGGGCTGCTGCTTGACAGCCTGACTGCGTAATAATTGCCAATTTTGGCCGCCCGGTCCTCCGGGCGGCTTTTTTGTTGCGTGCGCAGTGCGCACTGTGTTAAACTTATATTGACGATACTGCTTCCGGCGGCGGATAGGGGGACGGACAATGCGGGAAATCGAAGTGGTAGAGCACCGGAGGATTGACGGGCTGCGGTTTTTTTTCAACACGCTCGATTACCGCACCCCGCACTGCCACCGGGAAATAGAGCTGCTGCTTATACTGGAAGGGCGGCTTTCGATACTCGGCGCGGAGCGCAGCGAGGCGGCACCGGGGGACATTGTCCTCTTCGGCGCGAATCAGACGCATGAGCTGCGCGGCGAAGGAGGGAGCTGCACCTTCCTTTGCCTGCAGGCGGCGCCGGAGCTGCTCGAGCGCGCCCTGCCGCAGATCCGGGGCCTGAGGGCGGCGAACAGGCTGCCGGATGGCGTGCCGGAGGCGGTGACAAGGCGGCTGAGAGGGCGGTTTATAGCGGCCGCGGAGGGGTATTTTTCGCCGTCGGAGGACGGCGGGCTGCTCTGCGTGGGCGAGACGCACCTGCTGCTGCGAGAGCTGCTTAAGCAGCTGCCGCACAGGCTGCTCTCCGCCGGGGAGGCGGCGGAGGACGCGCGCAGGACGGAGCGGCTGCTCCGCCTTATAGCCTTTGTAGAGAATGGCTACGCCCACAAGCTGCGGCTCGCCGATTTCGCGGAGGCCGAGGGCTGCTCGTTAGGGTATATGTCACATTTTGCCCGGGAAATGCTCGGGCGGAGCTTTCAGGAGTACGTCGAATCCGTGCGCTTTAACGCCGCGTGCAAGCTCATCTCCGCTGGGGAGGACAGGATGCTCGACGTGAGCGTGGCCGCGGGGTTTTCCGATTACCGCTATTTTTCGCGCGCCTTCCGGCGGCGGCTCGGCATGACGCCGGAGCAGTACAGCCGCCTGCCGGGGCCGCGCGAGGCGGACACGGCTGACGGCGCGCGCGGCTCAGGCTCTCTTGAGAGATTTTATTCGCGCGAGCGGAGTTTGGAGCTGCTGGAAAAATGCAGGGAGATGTTCGCTTAGGCCCGGGGGCTCCCCGGGCCTTTTGTTTTGCGGCCGTGAATACCTACAAAAAACAGAGCGGCTTTATGTGCATTTAGCCGAAATGAGCAAAACAGCAAATTAGTCTAATTAATTTCGGGAAATTGTCAAGGCGCGGCGGGAGGAAATGCAATATACTTGCTTCAATAAATCATATTATGGAGGTGGAGTATGCTCTATATCGGCATAGACCTCGGCACCTCGGCCTGCAAGCTGCTGCTGGTGGACTCGGAGGGGGCGGTGCTGAACACCGTCACGCGCGAATACCCGATAAGCTATCCGCACCCGGGCTGGAGCGAGCAGGAGCCGGAGGACTGGTGGAACGCGGTGAAGCTCGGCGTGCCGGAGCTGCTGCGGGGCTTTGACGCGTCGAAGGTGGCCGGGATAGGCGCGGGAGGACAGATGCACGGGCTCGTGGCGCTCGACGCCGAAGGGCGTGTGCTTCGGCCGGCCATACTCTGGAACGATTCGCGCACATCCGGCGCCGTCCGCTTCCTCAACGAGGAAATCGGGCGGGAGTTCCTGTCGGAGCACACGGCGAACATAGCCTTTGCGGGCTTTACGGCGCCTAAGCTGCTCTGGATGCGGGAAAATGAGCCTGCGCTCTTCGCGCGGATCAGGAGCATAATGCTGCCGAAGGACTATATAGTTTTCAAGCTGACGGGGAAGCGCTCGAGCGACTACTCGGACGCCTCCGGCACGCTGCTGCTCGACGTGGAGCACCGCCGCTGGGATTCGGAGATGTGCCGCATCTGCGGCGTGGACGGCTCCTGCCTGCCCGAGCTGCACAAGAGCTATGAGCGCGTGGGGACGCTGCTGCCCGGCGCGGCGGCGGAGCTCGGGCTGACGGAGGGCGTGACCGTGTGCGCCGGGGCGGGGGACAACGCCGCCGCGGCCGTCGGCACCGGGGCGGTCGGCGAGGGGAGATGCAACATCTCCCTCGGGACCTCCGGGACGATATTTATTTCCTCGGAAAAATTCGGCGTGGACCCAAACAACGCCCTGCACAGCTTCGCCCACGCGGACGGCGGCTACCATCTGATGGGCTGTATGCTCTCGGCCGCGGCGTGCAACGCCTGGTGGCAGGACGGCATACTCAGGGACGGCGATTACGCCGCTGCGCAGCGCGCGATACCCGAGAAGAGCCTCGGGAGAAACAGGGTGTTCTTCCTGCCCTATCTAATGGGCGAGCGGAGCCCGATAAACGACACGAACGCCCGCGGGACATTCACCGGAATGACCATGGACACCACACGCGGGGACATGACGCTCGCCGTGCTCGAGGGCGTGGCGTTCGCCATCCGCGACTCCTTCGAAGTGGCGCGCTCCATCGGCGTTGAGATACCGCGCAGCTTCATATGCGGAGGCGGCAGCCGTTCCGCGCTCTGGCGCCGGATAATGGCGAATGTGCTGGGGATACCATTGGACATCCCGGCGACCGAGCAGGGGCCGGGGTACGGCGCGGCGATGCTCGCAATGGTGGCCTGCGGTGAGTTCGCCTCAGTGAAGGAGGCCGCGGCGGCGCTCGTGCGCGTAACGGACACCGTGGAGCCCGAGAGGGAGCTGGCGGAGCGCTATGATGAGAGGTATTCGCGCTTTTCAAAGATCTACCCCGCGTGCAAAGAGCTTTTCGCGGAGATCGTGTGAGGGGGCGGGCAAATGAAGATATACTCTGTGTTTGACGCTGAGTTCGCGCCCTACGGCAGGGTGATGGAGGGCTATGACACCCGGCCGCTGCTCGAGGCCATGCGCCGCTTCCCGCTGCCGGAGAGCGGCACGGCATATGAGCCGTCGCTGTTCGAGCTCGAGTCGCTCGGCATATACTCCGCGCTGCGCAATTCTGCCTTCGGCGGGATGCCGGTGCAGATAGGCATGTGCTATGGGCGGAACACGAAGCTCAACTGCCTTGAGTACCACCGCGACAGCGAGCTCAACGCCGGCTGCGGCGACTTTGTGCTGCTGCTCGCAAGGCGGGACGAGCTCGACGGCGGCTTCGGGCTGGACACCTCGAAGGTGAGGGCCTTCCGCGTACCGGCGGGCGTGCTGGTGGAGGTATACGCCACGACGCTGCACTACGCGCCCTGCCACGTGGACGCGCAGGAGGGGTTCCGGGTGGCCGTGGTGCTGCCGAGGGGGACGAACGGGCCCGCTCCCGCCGTGAAGCCGCTCTCGGCCGAGGACAGGCTGCTACGCGCGTGCAACAAGTGGCTTGTCGCCCATCCTGAAAGCGGGGAAGCCGCCGGAGGGGCATTCGCCGGCCTGCGCGGCGCGAATATAGACATTTCCGGGGACATTTGAATTGGAGGAAAGACAATGATACGAAACATACCTGAAGTGAAGCTCGGCGTCATAGCCGTCTCGCGCTCCTGCTTTCCGGCGGCGCTCTCGGAGAGGCGGCGCGCGGCACTCTGCGCGGCATACGGCGAGGGGGTTTACGAATGCCCCGTGACCGTTGAGAACGAGATAGACGCCCGGCGGGCGGTGGAGGACGTGAAGGCCGCGGGGGTGAACGCGCTCTGCGTATTCCTTGGGAATTTCGGCCCCGAGACGCCGGAGACGCTGATAGCCGACTGGTTCGACGGGCCGGTCATGTACGTTGCCGCCGCAGAGGGGGACGGGGATCTGCACGACGGGCGCGGGGACGCCTACTGCGGGCTGCTCAACTGCTCCTACAACCTCGGCCTGCGCGGCCGCGCGGCCTATATACCGGAGAGCCCGGTGGGCACCGCGGAGGAGCTGGCGGAGGAGCTGCGCGCGTTCGTGCCCATAGCGAGGGCGATACTCGGGCTGCGCGGGCTGAAGGTGATAACCTTCGGGCCAAGGCCGGACGATTTCCTCGCCTGCAACGGGCCGATAAAAGCGCTGTATGACCTTGGCGTTGCGGTGGAGGAAAACAGCGAGCTCGATTTGCTCGTGGCCTATAACAAGCACGCAGGCGACCCGAGGATCGGGGCCAAGGTGGCCGAGATGGCCGCGGAGCTCGGCGCGGATAACCCCTACGCGGGTATCCTCCCGCGGCTTGCGCAGTATGAGCTCACGCTGCTCGACTGGGCGGAGGAGCACCGAGGGGCGAGGGAATACGTCGCCTTTGCGAACAAGTGCTGGCCGGCCTTCCAGACCGAGTTCAAGTTTGTGCCGTGCTATGTCAACAGCCGCCTCACTGGAATGGGCATTCCCGTGAGCTGCGAGGTGGACATATACGGCGCGCTGAGCGAGTACATAGGCGTGTGCGTCTCCGCAGCGCCGGTGACGCTGCTCGACATAAACAACACAGTGCCGCAGGCCATATACGACAAAGCCATAAAGGGTGTATATCCCTACCGCCTGCGCGAGACGTTCATGGGCTTCCACTGCGGCAACACCTGCTCCGCGCTGCTGAAAAACGCGCACATGGGCTATCAGCTCATTATGAAGCGCGACCTTGAGCCCGAGCTGCCGGAGCCGGACATAACCCGCGGCACGATAGAGGGGAACATAAAGGCGGGAGACATCACGTTCTTCAGGCTGCAGTCCGGGGCGGACACGAGCCTGAGGGCCTACGTGGCCCAGGGCGAGGTGCTCGACGTGGACTGCGAGAGCTTCGGCTCGATAGGCGCGTTCGCCATCCCGGAGATGGACCGCTTCTACCGCCATGTGCTCATAGCGAAGCGCTATCCGCACCACGGGGCCGTGGCCTTCGGGAAGCACGGCAGGGCGCTGTTCGAGGTGTTCAAGTACCTTGGGATTTCCGACATCGCCTATAACCAGCCCGCGGCGCTGCCCTACCCGGGGGAGAACCCGTACAAATAAGGCACAATAAAAAGCCTCCGGCGCTTAAACGCCGGAGGCTTTTGGCTTATTTTGCCCTGCATGAGCGGAGCCTTTCGAGCCGTGTGTGGGAGAGTGTCATGAGCAGCAGAAAGGCGAGAAGATAGAAGGGATATACGCCGAAGGTGGTGCGCCGGGCGATGAAGCCGAACACGGGCGGCACGAGCGTGCTGCCGAAGAAGGCGCTGGCCATCTGCAAGCCCATGACGGCCTGGCTGCTGTTGGTTCCGAAGCGCGCGGGCGTGGCGTGGATATAGCAGGGGTAGACGGGCGCGCAGCCGAGCCCGAGCAGCAGCAGCGCCCCGGCCGAGACATACTGCCCGGCGGGCAGCAGCAGGATCACGATCGCCGCGGCGGTGAGGGAATAGCCGAGGCGGGGCAGGGCAGTGTCGTCAAAGCGGCTGGTGAGGAAGCCGGAAAAGAGTCTGCCGGCCGTTATCCCGAGGTAGAACATGCTGGCGAGGCCGGCGGCGGTCTCCTCGTTCACGCCCGAGTTGAGCACGAGATAGCTGGCGGCCCAGAGGCCGGCGGTCTGCTCCATGCCGCAGTAGCAGAAAAAGGCGAGCATGTCCTCCCACACGCCGCGCTCGCGCAGCAGACGGCCGTAGCTTACACGCTCGCCGGCGTTAGCGCCGTTTTCCGCGCCGCCGGAGCAGCGCCGCCATAGCGGCAGGCTGAGCAGCAGCGCCGCGCTGAGCGCGACCTGGAAAATGCCGATGAAGCGGTAGCCGGACGGCCAGCCGAGTCCGGAGGTGAGGGCATAGCTCATGATGAACGGCCCGGCGGACGCGCCGAGGCCCCACATGCAGTGCAGCCAGCTCATGTGCCGGCTCTCGTAGTGGATGGCCACATAGTTGTTCAGCGCGGCATCCACACTCCCGGCGCCGAGGCCGTAGGGCAGGGCGATGATGCAGAGCATGATGAACGAGCCTGAAAGGGAAAAGCCGATCAGCGCTGCGGCGGTTACCGCCACACTCACCGCGGTGACGCGCCCGGCGCCGAAGCGTCGGGTGAGGCGGTCGCTCATGAGCGCGGATATGACCGTGCCGGAGGAGATGATCATGGAAATTATCCCGGCGTATGACACCGGCACGCCGAGCCCGGAATACATGGACGGCCAGGCGGAGCCGAGAACGGCGTCCGGCAGGCCGAGGCTTATAAAGGCGAGATAGATGAAGGCAAGAAGCAGGTTCGCCACAGATAACACTCCCTCAACAAACGAACGAGGGCGATTATAGCAGGAGTGGAGGAAAAAATAAAGAGGGGCACGGGAAAAATTTTTGCAAAATATTGCGCTGCCGTGTTACTATGTGGGCAGAGCGAAGGAGGCGGAGATATGGACGAAAAACTCTGGCAAAAATGCGTTGAATTCCACGGGCACGAGTGCGGCGGGCTGATGACGGGCTTCAAGGCCGCGCAGTACGCCGCGGAGCTGCTCGCCCTCGGCCGCTCGCCGGACGAGGAGACGGTGTGCATATCCGAAAACGACGCCTGCGGGGTGGACGCGATACAGGTGGTGTTGGGCTGCACCGTGGGCAAGGGGAACCTGCTGTTCCACCTCACAGGGAAGCAGTCGTACACGTTTTATGAGCGCGCGAGCGGGCGCGGCGTGCGCATTGCCGCGCGGCCGAAGCCGGAGGGGCTGAAAAAGGGCGGAACGCTTGAATACATGCGCCCGCTCGCGCCGTCGGAGCTCTTTTACGCCATGGCCCCGGCGCTCGGGCTGCCGGAGAGGGCGAGGCTGTTCGGCAGCGCGGAGTGCTCCGTGTGCGGGGAGATTGCGGCGGAGGCCTTCATGTATATCGAGGGCGGTAAGCCCGTGTGCCGCGACTGCCGCAAGGCGTATTCAAGGCTGAGCGTGTGAAGCACAGAAAAAAGCCCCGCGGCACTGCGCCGCGGGGCTTTGCGTTTTTAATTACTTGTTCAGCTTCGAATAGCACTTGGCAGTGAACTTCTCCATGTCCACGATGAAGCGCTCGTGCGTCCCCTCGCCGATAAGGCCCATTTCATCGTAGGCCTTTACGCTGAAAACGAGGCGGCGGCGGTCGATCTCCACAAGCTCGCTCTCCGCCCAGGCTTTCAGTCCGACGGGCGTGGCGGAGAGGTGGCTGACGCTGATGCTGGTGCCGACGGTGTCCATCCCCTCGTCGAGATAGGGGCGGACGGACGTGAGCGCCGCCTCCTCCATCAGGGCCACCATCATCGGGGTAGCGAGCACGTCGAGCCCGCCGCTGCGCAGCGATTTCGCAGTGTGCTGGTTTTCGACGGTGAAGCCCGCCTTGCCCTTAATTCCTGTTTCAAGTGCCATGTTCTGTGTCCTCCGTTGAATTATTTTATTTGCCGACGTTGAGCAGCGCCGCCGCGGCGGTGCCGATGACGGGGGCCTCGTCCGACGTATGTATCACGGCGTGGAGCCCGAGCTCGGTTTCGGCGAAGGAGCGGAGCTGCCCCTCCAGCGCCGGGCGCAGGCAGCGGCTTTTGACTATAGTTGAACCGTCCGCGCAGATGCAGGCGGGCCTGTCCGGTTCGTGCCCCGCGCCGGTGAAGAGCAGTATTGAAGCGAGGTTCACCGCGATGCAGGCCGCGGCGCGCTCGTACACTGCCATGCAGAGCTCGGCGGCGGTTTCAGCGTCCGCAGCCTCGGAGAACGGGCCGCCCGGTGCGCCGGAGGCGAGAGCGTCCGCCTCCGCGGAGCTGAGAGAGGCAAGGCCCAGGGCCGCTTCCGCTCCCGCGGGGCTGAACAGCCCGTCCGCCGCGGCGCCGCGGAGCGTGAGCCGGCAGAGCTCGCCGAGGTACGCGCCCGAGGTCATCTTTTCAAGCAGGTGGTCGCCGGGGAGGGTGGAGGCCGCGTCCAGCTCGCGGTCGAAATCGCCGCGGGGCAGGCCGTCGAAGCAGCCGGATTCGAGATTCACTATCATGGGCTCGCCCGCCGGGAGGCCCAGCTTGCGTATCCTGCCGGGGTCGATGGCGCAGCAGGTGTTCTGCCCGGTGCCGCAGACGAGGCCGACAAGGCCGTCGTATTCCCCGCCGGAGAGCAGGGAGGAGCCGGAGAGCATCACCGCGGCGGTGTCGTTGACTATGACCGCGCTGCGCTCGGGCGCGCCGCGGCGGCGGAGCTCGGCGAGCAGGTCGGCGCAGACGAGCCGGCCCTCGCAGCCGGCAAGCTGCACCGCCTTGGACATGGCTATTACGCGCCCATCGCGCTCTGGAGTGACCTCCGCCCTGTAGGAAAAGCAGAAGCCTATCGCCCCGGCCTCGTCCAGGAAGGGCAGGAGCTTCTCGGCGGAGAAGGAGATGAAATCCTCCCATGTCGCGGCCGAATCAGAGCCGGGCATTGCATAGCGCTCCATGCGCTCGATTACCGGGCCGCTTTCAGTGAAGGCGACGAGCGCAACGCGGAAATTCGTCCCCCCGGCGTCTATTACGGCGGCCTTTGAGCCCGCCGCCGGGACGCCGCAGGTGAGATAGGTGGGTATCATGTCGAGGGAGCTCGTGAGCCCGGCGAGGCCGAGCTCCATGTCGGCTATGAAGCGCGCGGCGCACTCCTCAAGGTCGAGGCCGTCCGGCTCCATGCCGTGCGAGGCGAGAAACACCCTCACTTTGTCGGAATAGTTCATTTTGCCCTCCAGGGGAGATTATTTTTCTGCCGCAGGCGCCTTGACGGACTCAACAATGCCCTCGGCCAGGCCGGCGAGGCCCTGAATTTCGCTGGGGATGATTATCTTGGTGGCCTTGCCGTCCGCCGCGGCGGCGAAAGCCTCCAGCGCGCGCAGGCGGATCACGGGGTCGGTCGGCGAGGCCTCGTTCAGGAGCTTGATGGAGTCGGCCGTGGCCCTTTGTACGGTCAGTATGGCCTCCGCCTTGCCCTGGGCCTCGAGTATCTGGGCCTGCTTCTTGGCGTCTGCGCGCAGTATGGCAGACTCCTTTTCGCCCTCGGCGGTGAGGATGGCGGATTTCTTCTCGCCCTCGGCGCGGAGGATGGCTTCGCGGCGTTCGCGCTCGGCCTTCATCTGCTTCTCCATGGCGTTCTGGATTTCCTTGGGCGGGAGGATGTTCTTGAGCTCGACGCGGTTGACTTTGATGCCCCATGGGTCGGTGGCCTCGTCGAGGATGGAGCGCATCTTGGTGTTTATTACATCGCGGCTGGTGAGGCACTGGTCGAGCTCAAGGTCGCCGATGATGTTGCGCAATGTGGTGGCGGAGAGGTTCTCGATGGCGACGATCGGGCGCTCGATGCCGTAGGTGTAGAGCTTCGGGTCGGTTATCTGGAAGTACACGACCGTGTCGATCTGCATGGTGACGTTATCCTTGGTTATGACCGGCTGGGGCGGGAAGTCCGCGACCTGCTCCTTGAGCGTTACGACCTTGGCGACACGCTCGATAAACGGCATTTTGAAGTGCAGTCCGACGTTCCACGTGGTCTTGTACGCGCCGAGACGCTCGATGACAAAGGCCTTTGCCTGCTGCACCACGCGGATGCAGCGCACAAGCGTGAAGAGCACAAGGGCAAGCACTACGCCGAGAATAATCCATTCCATTTTTAGTTTCCCCCTCTTTAAGAAACTGATTTATCTGTCATCCCCGCCTTCGGCACTGCCGGCGGGGGCGACTATGAGCTTGACGCCGTCTATCCTGAGCACGGTGACGACTTCACCGGAGAGTATCCTCGCACCGGTGTCCGAGCGCGCGGTCCACTCCTTGCCGCCCACGGAGACGGCGCCAGTGGCGGCGATGTTGTCAATGTCCTCAATCACCAGCGCCGTGCGGCCTATTACCATGTCGGCGTTGGTGGGCTGCTTGACCGAGTCCACATACTTGCGGACGAGCGGCCGTGTGAGCAGCAGGGAGGCGATCGAGATGACAAAAAACCAGACGAACTGCAGCCAGATGGCGGCTCCGAAAAAGGCGGAGATAAGCGCTGCAACCGCGCCGACGCCAAACCAGATGCAGGTGAGCCCGGCGGTCATTGCCTCGACAACCGCGAAAATTATGACGAGCACTATCCAGAAAATGGTCATGTTTGCCGCTATAAGCTCAAGCATGGGTTCCCTCCGTTCTGCGCCGGGGCGCGAATAGTAATGGTTTACAGCTACATTCTATATCAAAAGGGCGGCGCTGGCAATAGTGATTATTGGGAGCTGATGGGCTGAATATTAAATTTTCGTCAAATCTGTGTATAAAGCCTTTACTTTTATGCGTTAGGGATATAAAATGTAAAAGCACCACGAAGAACTTTTGTGAGGTATATGATGAATAAACAGAACAAAAAACCGAGAAGCGACGAGATGTACAGGGCGATACTTACGCTCAAAAGCGTCGACGAGTGCAAGAAATTCTTCGACGACCTCTGCACCGTGACGGAGCTGCAGGCCATGGAGCAGCGCTATCAGGTCGCGGTGTACCTGAGCCAGGGCATGATTTACAACGACATACTTGAAAAGACCGGCGCGTCGAGCGCTACCATCTCCCGTGTCAACCGCAGTTTGCAGTACGGGGCGGACGGCTATGCCATCGCCTTCGAGCGGCTTGGCATAACCGCCGGAAAACCGGCCGGCGAGGAGGAGGCGTGAGCGCTTACGGTGCTCTGGCCGGGCGATACGACGAGCTGACGCGCGACATCCCCTACGGGCGCCTCGCGGACTACTGCGAGGCCGTGTTCGCCGCGGACGGGGGCGAATTCCGCCTTCTGCTCGACCTGTGCTGCGGGACGGGCAGTCTGACGCTTGAGCTCGCTTCGCGCGGCTATGACATGATAGGGGCGGACGCTTCGGCCGACATGCTTATGGAGGCCATGAAAAAGGCGGCCGCCCCGGGGTTTGCCGCCCGGCCGCTTTTCATAAACCAGTCGGCGCAGGAGCTGGACCTGTACGGCACGGTGGACGCCGCCGTCTCTTCGCTCGACAGCCTGAACTATGTCCCCCCGCGCGAGCTGAGGGAGGCGTTCAGGCGTCTCAGGCTGTTCATACGGCCCGGGGGACTGCTGCTTTTCGATTTGAGGACGCCGGAATTCCTGCGCTCGATGGACGGCAGCATGTCCATGGACGAGACGGAGGATGTCTTCTGCGTCTGGCGCGGGCGATATGACGCGGAGGCGGGCGCGCTGCGCTACGGGATGGACATTTTCGAGCGCGAAGGGGAGTCCTGGCTGCGCTCCGGCGAGGAACACGTGGAGTACGCACACGAACCCGAGACCCTCAGGGCCTGGCTCGCGGAGGAGGGGTTTACAGACATCTCCGCTGGGGAAAACGGGCCGATCGAGGGCGGCGGGCGAGTATATTTCAAGGCAAAAAGAGGAAATGACTGAAATGGACGAGATTATCAGGGCCGTCACCGGCGACGGCTATGTGAAAATATCCTGCATCTCCGCGAGGGGCGTCGTGCAGCGCGCGAGGGAGATACACGGCCTTGCGCCGACGGCGGCGGCCGCCCTCGGGCGCACGCTCTGCGCGGCGAGCATGCTCGGCGAGCTGATGAAGGAGGACGACGCGAGCCTGACCATCCGCGTGAACGGAGGAGGGCCCATCGGCAGCGTCATCGCCGTCTCGGATTCGGACGGCTGCGTGCGCGGCTATGTGGACGAACCGCGGACAGACCTGCCGCTCAGGCCGGACGGTAAGCTGGACGTCGGCGGCGCCGTGGGGACCGACGGGATGCTCACGGTAAGCCGGGACATAGGGCTGAAGGAGCCGTATGTGGGCTCGGTGGAGCTTGTTTCCGGGGAAATAGCCGAGGACCTCGCGAGCTACATGGTTGAGAGCGAGCAGATACCCGCCGCTGTCGGGCTCGGCGTGCTGGTGGACACCGACACTTCCATAAAGGCTGCCGGCGGCTATATAGTCCAGCTCATGCCCGGCGCGCCGGACAAACTGATCACAAGGCTCGAGGACAACATCTTCATGATGGACCAGCTTACGACTATCCTTTCCGAGGACGGGCTCGACGAGGTGGCGGCGCAGGTGCTGCGCGGCATGGAGCCGGAGACGCTGGAGCGGATCCCGGTGAGCTACCGCTGCTCGTGCAGCCGCGAGCGCGTTTCCGCCGCGCTGGAGAGCTGCGGCGCGGACGAGCTGCGCCGCATGGCGCAGGACGGCAAGCCCATCGAGGTCACGTGCCAGTTCTGCGACAAGATATACAGCTTCACCCCGGAGGAGCTGCTTGCCCTCGCCGCGAAGGAGTGACGGCGCTGTGCGCGGGGAAAAGCCTCCCCGCGCGCGGCGCGAAAAAAATCTGAAAAAGCTCTTGACAATACTGGGGACATTTGCTACAATGACAAAGCCGCTTATCCGGGAGCATAGCTCAGCCGGTTAGAGCACTTGCCTTACAAGCAAGGGGTCACTGGTTCGAGTCCAGTTGTTCCCACCACAAATTCCCTCGAGCGGCAGGGTAAAATATGCCTCGGTAGCTCAGTTGGTAGAGCAGCGGACTGAAAATCCGCGTGTCGCCAGTTCGACTCTGGCCTGAGGCACCATTCGCGGGCATAGCTCATTTGGCAGAGCGCCACCTTGCCAAGGTGGAGGTAGCGAGTTCGAATCTCGTTGCCCGCTCCATCGTCTGAACAAGCTCTTATCGTTCCGTTTCCGCCAAAGGGCGAAGCCGGTTGGCGAAAACTCCACAGAACGAGCTTGTTCATCCTCTCCGGCCAAAACTACAGGTTTTGGCCGGGTATACGAGGGTTTTTACCAAGCCGCTCGCACGAAGCGGCTTTTGGTCTAATCCCTGATTTCAGGATTGAATCTCCTGATTCGATTCTGAAGGGAGCCCATTCAGCGGCTCCCACCCCTCTTTTACAAAATTGAATCCCTGGATTCAATTCTGAGAGGAGGTCGCTTCGGAAGATGGGAATCTTGTCCCACCCGACACAGGGACAAGATTGGAATCTTGAGAAGCAGACCGACGGCGCGGCGCCATAGCCAAG
>DVGA01000036.1 GCA_018712985.1 Candidatus Scatomorpha intestinavium | reverse complement strand
ATTTTCTGCAGCTTTACTCCAAGCTGCAAAGTTACAGAACGGGTCCGCGGCAGCTGTCCCGCGCCACAATGGCGGGTTGAAAAAGGTAATATGGGAACTCAGATATGGGCTCGCCGCTTATAATTTTCTTTAGAAGCCTGGCAGCAGCCTGACCGATGGCCGCGCTCGGGTAAGATACAGAAGCGGCTTCCGGCTTCAGGCGCTTACATATGCCGGTGTTGTCATAGCCTATCACGCCGACATCGTCGGAGATGCGAAGCTGGTTTTCCTCCAGGGCCCTATATACGCCTTCAATGAGGTAATCATTGAAACAAAATACCGCATCCAACGGAGCTCCGCTTTTGAGCAGCTTCAGCATTCCGTAATACCCTGGCGGATCGCTGTTTTCATCATCAAGGACAATCAGGTGCCGATTGATCTCCAGCCCGTTTTCCAAAAGAGCAGTTAAATAGCCCTGACAGCGTTCCTCGCTTGTTCGATATCTGTATTTGGCGAGGTATGCTATGTGTCTGTAGCCGCGGTCGATTAAATGCCTGGTAGCGAGATATCCGCCAAAAAAGCCGTTGGACATGACTACAGGGGCCTGCACACCCTCGACCTGCATATTGCAAAAAACTATTGGCTTCTCAGTGTCCGTAAGTATGGAGTAAAGCTGCCGAGCCTCATTGCTGTCCTTGCGGATCACCGGGACAATAATTACACCGGTTACGCCGGTTAAGATCAGCCTGCGGATGTACTGTTCTTGCTTTAGGGGGTCATGATCAAAATTGCAGAGAATAAGATTCGCATTCATTTGCTGGGCAACGTCTTCCACGCCGCGGACAAGTTCTGCGTATATACTTTCATTGACATCAGGCACTATGATGCCCCAGTTTTCCGGCCTTTTTCTGTCATATCCCGCAGGCGCGGCCACGTATGTGCCGCTGCCGTCGCGGCAGAAAAGAATGCCCTCGCTTTCCAGCTCTTTGATAGCTTTATCCAATGTTGACCGGGTAGTATCCAGTTCTTTGCAGAGCACCAGCCGCGACGGAAGTTTGTCAAGCGGGCTCATTCGAGATATCTTCTGAAGTAGCATGAGCTTGATTTCTTTATAGCGAAGCACAGCAGGTTTCCTTTCCAAGGTTTGGAGCAATTTTCATAATTTTTATACTCCATATACAACTATTGTTTTCGCTTTTTGTCAATAATCTGCCACTTTTTTAGGCATTATAAAGTGAAAAACGGGCAGCTTTTTATCGTATTAAAATTCCGCATTTTTAAGAATCTTCACGAGTATTTGCGGCGATTATTTCTTCAAAAAACGGGATTTTGGTAATATTGTGATGTATATTATCTAATAGAAGCTGAGCGAAAACGGGCTGCTTTCTTCGTAGCGGTCAACCTGCCTGATTTTCTGCAGGAGCGTGCGAGCTTATTGGGGCAGGAGCGTTTCCGGGAAAGAAGCCGTTATTCATTTTGAATTGACATTTAACTGCTGCTCAACAATCTCAAATGGCAGAAGCACTTTGACTTGCAGGCCGTTTTGCAAAAACAAATGCGCCCAATTCCCGGACGCAAAAAATGCCGGGAGCAAACGCTCCCGGCATAAATATATTCACGTTTGGTCTGGATACGGCAGTTCAGCCCCAAAGGGCGGTGAGCATGGGGATTATCTGCTTTTTGCGGCTCATGACGCCCTCGAGGAACAGGTAATTGTCCTGCGGCTCCTTATTGAAGGCCTGGCGGACGGTGTCGTCGTTGCCCACATAGAAGATATGCGAGCCCTCCTGCAGCACGTCCGTTATCATGAGGATCACCATGTCGAACTCCTGCTTTTCCTTCAGCTTCGACATCAGCTTCAGGAACTCGTCCTTCCGCTTGAGCAGATGGTCCGCGTCGACACAGGTTATCTGGCTGACGCCGATGTTCTGTTCGGCGATGTGGAACTGCTTGTAGTCCGCGCGGAAGAGCTCCTCGGCGCTCTTGGCGTCGGTGCTGCCGGCGGCGTAGAGCTCGCGCCCGATTTCGTCGAGCGACACGCCCGCGATGCGCGCAAGGCGCTCGGCCATCGCGATGTCCCGCCGCGTGCAGGTGGGGGACTTGAACATGACCGTGTCGGAGAGTATCGCGCCGGCCATCAGCCCGGCTATCTTGGGCGGGGGCACGATGCCGCGCTCCTGGTACATAGCGGTGAGTATGGTGTTCGTGCTGCCCACAGGCTCGTTGCGGACGCGGATGGGCTGCGTGGTCTGTATATCGGCAAGGCGGTGGTGGTCGATTATCTCAAGTATCTCCACCTGGTCGAGGGCCGGCACGGACTGGGCCGACTCGTTGTGGTCCACGAGCACGACCTGCTTGCGCCGCGGGCGCAGCAGGTGGAAGCGGCCGATGGTGCCCACCACATGGTCGTTGGCGTCCAGCACCGGATAGCTGCGGAAGCGGCTTTTGAGCATGATCTCCCGCACGTCGTCGAGGTAGTCGGTGAGGTGGAAGGCGACTATGTCCTTGTTCGGCTCGATTATGCGCTCCACGGGCAGAGCCTGGTATATGATGCGGGAGACGCGTCGGGCGGAGAGCGGCGTGGATATGACGCAGACCCCGCCGCCGGCCTGGGCCCACTCCGGGCGGATGGTGGCGCGGCAGATTATCAGGCAGCGGACGCCGCTGGCTATCGCGCGGCCTATTATTTCCGGCTGGTCGCCGCAGATGAGGATGCAGTCCGGGTTCGTGAGCGCCGTGTCCTCGTAATTCTGCGGCAGGGCTATGTACAGCTCGCCGGAGACCTCGTTCGCCGTGCAGTTGAGCTCGTTTACCAGCGTCCCCTCGAGGACGCTGAGCAGGTTGAAGAGCGGCAGGTCGTCGATGCGGTTCTGCGTTATCGTCTGCATGTCGTAGGAGGCTATGTCCCCCGCGGAGAGCATGCCGCAGAGCTTGCCGTCCTCGCCGACGATGGGTACGGCGCTTACCTCCCCGTCGCGCATCGTGCGCCAGGCGAGGTCGAGCGGGACCGAGCGGTCCAGCGCCGGGGTGTGGTCATAGTCCAGGTCCAGCACCTGCGTGCGCATATTTTTTACGAGCGGCGGGGCCTCGATGCCGAAGCGGGCGAGCAGCCTGGCAGTCTCGTCGTTCACGCTGCCAAGCCGCACCGCCTTGTACGAGCGCTCGCCCGTGGCGTTTTGAAGGTTGGCGTAAGCTATTGCGGCGACAATGGAGTCGGTGTCCGGGTTGCGGTGCCCGGTTACGTAAATATCACCCATGAAATCACCTCTCACAAGCATTTTGTGTGCCGCTCCAATTATAACAGGATAGGGCGCGTTTGTATAGCGGGTTTTGCGTTTGACGGGACTTTTGCGCTCTGTGCTTGCGGAAAATGGGGAACTGTGTTATCATCGAATCGCGCTCCTGAGATAAACGAGAGAGGGGACGACGGCACGTGGGCATAAGCCTCACCGAAAAGGTATACACCGACCTGCGCCGCAGGATAATAGAGGGCGAGATAGCGCCGAGGGAGTTCATAACGGAGAGCCGCGTGGCGGAGGAATACTCTGTGAGCAAGGCGCCGGCAAAGCAGGCGCTGCACATCCTCGCGGACCAGGGCTATCTCATAAGCTACCCGCGCCGGGGCTATATGGTGTGCACTTACTCGATAGAGGAAGTGAACCAGATACAGGAGATACGCCGCTGCCTCGAGGCGCTGTGCGTCCGCCTGGCAATAGAGCGCGCGACGGACGATGAGATACGCTCACTGCGCATATACGAGGGGCTGGAGGAGTACGAGCTCGACCCCCGCGCCGCGATAAACACGCGCTTCCACATGCGCCTCGCGGAGCTCTCCGGCAACCCGTTCCTGCCGGAGACGCTGCGCCCGCTGGTGCTCAAGGCCACGATGAGCTATATAAAGGGGCCACCGGACACGGAGCACTTTGAAAAAATCGTCCGCGCAATGCTCGCGCGGGACGCGGAGCTGGCGGTGAGCCTGCTCGCAGAGGATGTGCGGGACATTTGACAGCATAGTGAACAAATCGCGGCGCCGGAAAATTCCGGCGCCGCGCCGTTTTTTGCGGCTTTTTCTGCCGGTGCAAATCAATAAAGTGTTGACAAACCCGCCGATTTACCTTATCATGCAAATATGTTCTGTGATGATATCAGTGATAGCATCACAAACTCCTACAGAAAGGGGTCTGAAAACGCAATGGAAAAGGAAAAGAAGAAAATCGGCCTGATAGGGGCCCTGCTGATGGGCATCGGGTGCATAATCGGCTCCGGCATATTCGGTACTATGCCGACCGTCGCCGCCGAGTACGGCCCGGCGATAGTCTACGCCCTGCTGGGCGCGGCGCTTGTCGTAATACTCCGCGCGATGAGCCTGCTCTATACGAGCTCGGCCCTGCCGACCACCGCGGCGCAGTTCATGTGGGCGTCCAAGCTCTTCCACCCGGTGCTCGGCGCGTTTGTGTCCATATCCTCGCTGCTGATGCCGACGATGGTTTCCCTCTTCGGCGTGCTTTTTGCGGACTACTTCCTGCAGCTCATCCCGGGGCTGAACATCAGCGCCACCGCCTCCTCGGTCGGATTGCTCGTCGTGTTCGCCATAGTGGCCTGGTTCGGCAACAAGACCTCCGTTACCGTGAGCAACGTAATGGTCGTGCTGCTGCTCCTGGCGATTTTCCTGTACGTCGCCCTCGGCATACCCAACATAGACGCTGAAAACGTGACCTTCGGCGAGATAATCCGCCCGGGCATCGGATTGAGCACCATAGCGGCGGCCGTGGGCGTCCTCACGAGCTCGCTCTCCGGCGCGTCCAGCGTGGCGCAGCTTGCGAACGACATAAAGCGCCCGGAGCGCAACGTCCCGATAGCTCTCGCGCTCTGCCCGCTGTTTGTGGCGATTGTATATGTCCTCATGGCCGTCGTGACCATCGGCGTGGTGCCCTATGCCGAGGTGACCACCCTCGCGGACGTGGCGAGCCACTTCATGAGCCCTGCCCTGCTCACCTTCTTCATAGTCGGCGGGCCCATATGCGGCATAATCACCTCCCTTGTGCCCGTCGCGCTCGCCTGCGTGGCGCTGGTGGAGTATTCCGCGCGCATGAAGGTGTTCCCCTCCTGCTTTGCCAGGCGCAACAGTCACGGCACCGCCTACTGGAGCCTCGTGCTCGTGATGGGCATAGCCATAGCCATCTGTGCCACCGGCGCGACCTTCGGCGTGGTCATGACCATATTCTCCTTCGTGAACACCCTGGCCGAGATACCAAACACCATCACTCCGATACTCGCGCACCGGAAATACCCCAAGACCTGCGACAACTCCCCCGTGAAGATGCCGTATCCCCTCGCGGTGGTGCTCTCGATAGTGACGGGGCTCATCTGCGCGTATCTCTGCTACGAGATGATACTCACGCTCGACCTCACCGCCTCCCTCGGCATACTCGCCGTGTACGTGTTCGGATTTGTATACTTCTTCTTCCGCGTAAGGTACCTCAAGGGCAAGGGCCACGACCTGATTGCCGAGATGAAGGCGCCCTATGAGCCCTGGGAGGAGAAGGAGCGCTCCTATAACTGAGGAGGCGCGCAATGATAAATTTCAGCGACAGCATAGAGGGCTTCCGCGCCCATGTCCCCGTGGCGCGCGAATGGGCCTATCTGATAACCGCGAGCACCGGGCTCGTGCCCGACTTCGTCTATGACGGCGTGCGCCGCTACCTCGACGAGCGCTATCTGAAGGGCGGGGACTCCACCTGGCTCTTTGACGAGGGCACGACCGGCACGCTCGCCATGCTCGAGCGCTCAAAGGCCGCGCTCGCCGCGATGATAGGCGGCAGGGCGGACCGCATCGCCTTCGGCCAGAGCTCCACGCAGCTCTTCACCATGGTGACGGACGCGGTGGAGTACGCCCCGGGCTCGAACGTCGTGGCCGTGGACCGCGGCTGGATAGGCAACCGCTTCGCCTGGCAGAACCGCGCGGACGGCGGCCTCGAGGTCCGCTTCGTGCTGCCGGAGGGCGGCGTGGTCTCCGCCGGGAGCGTCGAGGCGCTCTGCGACGAGAAAACGGCAGCGGTGACGGTGAACCTTGTGGAGAGCTCCACGGGCTGCCGCTTCGATCTGGCGGAGCTCGGGCGCTTCTGCCGCGAGCGGGGCATACTGCTGTACGTCGACGCGGTGCAGGCGGCCGGGGCGCTGAAAATAGACGTCGAGGCCGACGGCGTGGACTTCCTTGCCGGGAACGACTACAAGTGGATGATGAACTTCTGCGGCACGGGCTATGCCTATATCAGCGAGCGGCTGCAGAAGCGCGTTAAGCACTGGGGCGCGGGCTGGATGTCCGACACCGACCGCTTTGACACGAGCAAGGCGCATATCACCCTCCGGGAGGACGCCGGGCGCTTTGAGATAGGCTATCCGAACGCCGCCGGGGCCTACGGCCTCGGCCTCGCGGCGGAGCAGTACAACCGCCTCGGCGCCGCGGAGATCGAAAACTGCGTCATGTCCCTCGCCGGGTATTTCCGCGAGAGGGTGGACGCGACGCGGGGCCTGAGCCTGACCTATGCCCTGCCGGAGAAAAACCTGAGCCAGATAGTGTCCGTGGACCTCGACCCCTCCCTCGCCGTGACGGAGGAGGATTTCAGGGCGGCTAAAGTGTTCATCCCCGGCATAGGCGTCCGGCCGGATGGCGGGCGGTTCATGCGCGTGAGCTTCCACTATTACAACAATCGCGAGGACATAGACCGCTTTTTTGACGTTATCGGCGCGGCTGCGCGCCGCTGAGGAGGACGGCATGGAAGAATTCAGGCCGTTCTGCTGGGAAAAAGAAAAGAAAATGGCCGGCTCCGGACTCAGCTACCGCGTGCGGCTGCAGGACTATGTGCTCACCGGGGAGGACGGCGCGCCGGAGGCGAGCATGTTCAGCTACTCCTACCTCCGGGACCCGGCGGGGGCGGCGCGGCCCGTAATGTTCTGCTACAACGGCGGGCCTGGCGCGGCCAGCGGGTGGCTGCACATGGGGCTGTTAGGGCCGCAGACGGTCTCGCTGCCCGGATATCCGGAATTGCGCGCCGGCGGGGGATACAGGCTGGAGGAGAACGCGGCCTTCCTCGCGGACGTTTGCGACATCGTGCTCATAGACCCGGTAGGCACGGGCTACGCGCGGCTGCTGGACGGGGAAAAGGCCGGGAAATACTACTCCACGGCCGGCGACGCCGCGGCCTTCGCGCGGTTCATATCCGATTACCTGCGCGAAAACGGCCGCGAGGACGCGGACATTTACCTGCTCGGCGAGAGCTACGGCACCATAAGGAACGTGGCGCTGGCGGACGCGCTGCCCGGCTGGGTGAAGCTGAGAGGCATTGTGAGCATCGGCACTTCCCTGAACGTGGGCGCGCGGGGAACCATGTATGTGGAGCCGAACGTCCGCCGCCTCGGCGCGAACGCCGCAGCCTGCTGGTACCACCGGCACAGGGACGAGCTTCCGCTGGAGGATTTCGTGGGGGAGGCCCTCTCTTTTGCGTACGGGGACTACGCCCGGGCGCTGCTGATGGGCAGCCGCCTGCCGGAATCGGAGCGCGACGCGGCGCTGGACGCCCTGAGCCGCTTCAGCGGCCTCGACAGGGGATTTTTGAGCGCAAACCGGCTGCGCTTCGGCGAGGTGGACTTCCTGCTGCGGCTCTGCCCGGGCGAGGTGGTCAGCGCCTACGATTCGCGGCTGACCTACCGCCCCGGCGCGGCGGAGGGCTATGAGGGCGCCGAGCTCGGCGAGCGCGCCATAGCGAGCCTCGATCTCGGCAAGGACGCTTTCATGAACAGCGCCGGCCCGGCCTTTGAGCGCGCGCTCAGGGAGTATTCAAGCGCCTCTCTCGCCGCGCCGGATGGGCGGGAGTACCGCTCCGATATGCTGGAGATAGCGCGGCGCTGGGACTACCGCGGCTATGGGAAGGACACGCTCGAGCTGCCGCGCGAGCTGATGGAAAAGAACGAAAAGCTGCGGTTCCTGTTCGTGAACGGGTATTACGACCTCATGTCCACCTTTGACTTCGTGCTCTGCTACCTCGCCCAGTACGGCCTGCCGCCCGGGAGGACGGAGTGCGCCGTGCTGCCCTCGGGCCACGCCTCCTACGTGGGCGAGGGCATGGCACAGGAGCTGAGCGGGCGGATACGCGAATTTATCGGGAAGGGGAGCTGAAAATGTACCTTACAAACTGCCGCCTGCTCCCGGAGCTGTCCGGTGGTGTGGCCGCCGAACACGGCTGCGTGGAGATAAAGGACGGATTGATAGCCGCGGTCCTGCCCACCGCGCCGGAGGGTGCCGCGGACGTGTACGACTGCGGCGGCATGACGCTGCTGCCCGGCCTCATCGACCTGCACACGCACATCACGATAATGAGCGGCGTGGGCGTGGACGCCGCGCAGGACCCGATGCAGGTGATGGTAGAGGCCTCGGCCCAGGCAAAGCGCTATCTCGACTACGGCTTTACCACCGTGCGCGACTGCGGCAGCATCGGCCGCTGCGCCAACTATGTGAAGCGGATGATAGACGCCGGGGTGTTCGACGGGCCGGACATCATCGCCTGCGGCAGCACGCTCATGCCGAGCGTGGAGAGCAAGCTGAGCAATTTTTCCTCTATCATCCACTTCTGCGACGGGGCGGAGGAGTTCCGCCGCGGCGTGCGCGAGGAGATTGCCGCGCAGGCTGATTTTATCAAGATTTACGCCTCCGGCTCCGCGTTCCTGCCCACGGGCGTGCCGAAGCACCCGATCATGACGCGGGAGGAGATACGCACCGCCGTTGAGACGGCGGAGGCCAACGGGCGCTATGTGGCGGCGCACTGCCACGCGGACCGCGCGATACTCGACTGCGTGCGCTCCGGCGTGCGCACGATCGAGCACGCGACATACCTGAGCGAGGGCACGGTCGAGGTCCTGCGGGAAACGCCGGAGACCTATCTCGTGCCGACCTTCGCGGCGATGTTCGTCAGCCAGACGGAGCCGAAGGCCCGCGCGTTCTGGCTCGCGCGGCTCACGCCGATGCTGGAAAGCTGCGCCGCGGCCATCGAAAAGGCCTACCGGGCCGGGGAGAAGATAGGCTTCGGCACCGACAGCGCGCCGATGAGCAAGCAGTATGAGCAGGGCGTGGAGTTCCAGTACCGGAAGGACTACTGCCACATGGAGAACATCGACATACTGCTTCAGGCCACGAAGTACAGCGCGGAAATCGCCGGGATATCCGGCCGCGTGGGCGAGATAAAGAGCTCGCTGCAGGCTGACCTCGTACTCGTTGACGGGAACCCGGCGGAGGACCTGTCGGTGATGTACAAACGGCCCAAAAAGGTCTGGAAAAAAGGCAAAATGGTGGTTTGACCGCAAATCAGGAGGATAAAAAATGTCTGTTATTGAGTCAAAGATCGAAGAACTCGGGCTGAAGCTCCCCAAGGCGCCCGGCCCGATGGCGAACTACGTAACCGCGAGGAGGACGGGAAACCTGCTCTTTTTCTCCGGCGGCGGCCCGTTCGAGGACGGCAAGCCCGTCGTTTTCGGCAGGGTCGGCGATGAGCTGACGCAGGAGGAGGGCTACGCCGCGGCGAGGCTTACGGGCCTGAACCTCATCTCCCAGCTCAAAAACGAGCTCGGCGACCTCGACCGCGTGAAGCAGTTCGTGAAGGTGCAGGCCTTCGTGGCCTCCGCGCCCGGTTTCACCGCGCAGCCGGCCGTCATGAACGGCGTGTCCGACCTGCTTGTCGAGGTGTTCGGCGAGGCGGGAAAGCACGCGCGCACGGCCGTCGCTGTGCCGCAGCTCCCCTTCAACATCCCCATCGAGGTGGAGATAATAGTCGAAGTCGAGTGAGGGGCGAATAAAAAACGTGCCGGAGGTAAATCCGGCACGTTTAATTTTTATTACGGCGTTTTCAGGACATAGAGCCTGAGCGGCCCGCCTCCGTCCTCCGGGCGGGCGGTGCAGAGATATTCCCAGCCGTAGCGCTCATAGAAGGAGTCGTGCTCCGTGATGAGGTACAGCGTGCCTGTCCCCAAAGCGGCCATGTCCCGCGCCGCGAAGGAGAGCAGCTCCCCCGCCAGGCCGCGGCCGCGGTATTCCGGCTCGACGTACAGCGCGCACAGGTTCGGCGCAAGGTCGCGGCGGTCGTGGAAGTCGTTTTCTATCACGCCGCAGCCGCCGGCGATTTTCCCGCCGTCCATGGCCAGATACCACTGCGGCACCGCGGAGCGGCAAAGGGCGCACTCGGCCATGCTCGATGAGTATTCCACGGCAGGGATGCCCCATTTCGACGCAAACCACTCCGCCGCCGGGGCGGTGAGCTCCGCGCGGGAGCGAATCGTGCATATTTCCATTTAAGTATACCTCCAAAATCCGGATCGGGGCGCTCAGGCCCGCTCGGCGCTGCCTGCACCCTCATCACAGCCTTTGCGCTCCTGCTTCATGCGGTAGAGCGACTGGTCCGCCTCGGCCTGCAGCCGGGAGAGGAGCTCTGCCGTTACCGGTGTGTCGGGGCCTATATCTATCGACGCCCAGCCGTAGGAGACGCCGGTGGAGGCCGGGAGCGGGCCCCACTGGGCGGCGACCATGTGAGCAAAGCGCGGCAGCGCATCGGGAACCCGGGAGACGGCCCGGCCCGTGACAATGACGGCAAATTCATCCCCGCCGATGCGGAAGCAGCTGCCCATCGAGCCGAACACCGAGCGGATGCACTGCGCGGCGGTGTATATCGCCTGGTCGCCGACATGGTGGCCGAGCCGGTCGTTTATCTGCTTGAGGTCGTCCACGTCGAACGCCACGAAGGCGAGCCGCTCCGGCTGGCGGCTCTGAAGGCCGGCCATGTGCAGCTGGAAGGCGTTCCTGTTGCCGAGGGAGGTCATGCTGTCCTCCACGGCGAGGCGGCGGTAGCGGTCGGAGGACTCCTTCTGACGCCAGAAGCGGCCGAATGAGGCGGCTGAGTCGGCCACCGTCCCGGCGATCAGGAGCGACAGGCCGAGAATATAGAGCGGCGCGCTTTTCGCCGTGCGCAGCAGGCCGAGGTGATAGAGCGCAATGGAGCCGAGGCCGCAGGCATAGACGGCGAGAACCCCGGCAAAGGAAAAGCGGAGCAGCTTTTCCCTCCGCCGGACCACGCTGCGCCAGTAGGCGAGAGTGACGACGGACAGGGAGAGTATTATGAGCGCATGTACGGCCACGGCCGTCTGCCGCAGCTGTACCACTCCGGCCCTGTGCAGCGCCAGGCACAGTGCGGCGTTGGCTATGAAGGCCCAGATGAGCACCGTAAGGCCGCGGCGGAAGTCGTTAAGCTGCAGCCGGACATACAGGAGATACGGCACGGTGAGCAGATAGAACGCGGCGTAGCTGAGAAAATATGATAGCGCATAATTGCCGCCGTTCAGCGTTGTTATCTTGGAGTCGAGCAGTATCCACGTTCCCGAGAGGAGCATGAACGCCGAGAGGGCGAAGAGCGACAGGTGAGTCCTGCTGCCCCAGCGCGCGGAGATCAGCGCGGCCAGGAGCAGCACGACCGTGAGCAGCAGGCAGACGGAGCTGAACGTGATAGGGGCGGCGCTGTCCCTGAGCAGAGTATAGCGTATTGCGCCCGGGCTGTCCAGCAGGACGCTGCCGATTTCAAATGAGCCGCTGCCGTCATAGGAGCGCAGCTCAACCGTGAGTTCGCGGCAGCCCGCGCATTGGGACATGGGGATGTGGTGCCACATGCTGCTCAGTGCGTGCTCCGCGCCCTCCGCCGCCTCGTAAATGAGCTCCCCGTCCGCGTAGACGCGGATGGAGCTGTACCTCGTGCGGAAAGTGAGCACATACTCCGCGCGGAGCTCATGCGCGGTGAGCGCGTGGCGGAGGACGAGCGTGTCCTCCCCGGTTTCAAGCGTGCAGGGCAGGGAGGGCGCGGTCAAATACTCTCCTCCGCTCAGATAGCTCCAGCCGGTATCCATGCGCTGGGCGGAAGAGCTGTCCAGGCCGCGCAGCGGCGTCGCGTATATCACGGCGGCGCAGAAAAACAGGAATATGACCGCGGCGAGCGCCGCGAAGACTAAAAGGCTCCGCCGGCCTTCGGCGGCTGTTTCGCCCATTGTACGCACCTCCCAACTTCATAATGCATATTTTTAACATTTTACAGTATCCGTCAGATGATTACAAGCCGGAAGAGCTGATTTTCTCGTGGCTTGACTTTTCAAATTTACTACATATAATTTATCATGTCCACCCGTGGACGAGTCAACATCTGCAAGGAGACATTGATGAAAGACCTTTTTACGATAAGCGAAGTGAGCCGGAGCTGTGGGGTCTCGCGCGCAACCATACTCAGGCTTGAGAGCCGTGGGCTTCTCAGGCCGGCATATGTGGACGAAAGCAGCGGCTACCGCTATTACGACAACAACAACGTCAGCTGGGTAATGCAGGTGCAGCTCTTCCTCGGCATGGGGCTCAGCTATGACGACATTTTGCTCTATTACCGCACGAACGGCACATCGGCCGAGCTGCTCGCCAGGACAGACGCCCGGCTGCAAATGCTGCAGCGGGCGTGCGAGGAGATAAGGCTGCGGGTCAAGGGCGGTGAGACGATGCGCTTTGAGTATATGGACCTGCCCGAGTATGTCTGCTTTGCGAGACGGTTCCGGGGCTCCACTGTGGAGGACAGCTACCGGGCCATGTACGGTCTGTACCACGAGGCGGTTGGACGGGGCTATCGCCTGCTTGCCTCAGAACCTCTGTTTCTCGTCAATGAACGGGACGATTTCATACGCGGTGAGTTTGTTCCAAACGCCGAGGTCGGCATAACCTGCTGCATACCGCTCGACCCCGCGCACGCCCCGGAGGATGCGGCCGTATATCCCGCGTGCAGAGTGTTTTCCTGCCTGTATCACGGCAGCTATGAGCGGCGCGCGGAGGTGTTCAACGCCTTTGGACGGAAAATACGCGAGATAGGCCTCAGCCCTGCCGGCCCAGTGCGCCTGCTCGGACTCGTAGCGCCTTACACTTCACTGAGCATCCCGGAAGACAACTATGTGACCAGGCTCGCGCTGCCGGTTGAGTAAAGAGGCGGGGTGCCTGACGCGGCGCCGCGTACTCCGGCCTTCTGGCCGTCGGCACAGGCGCGCCGTCAAATCCCCGGACGGAGGCCGGTTCCGGCTTGGCCGGAGTGCTGTTAAAGCATTTTGGACTCTCAGAAAGAAAAACCGAATCGAAGCCCGCGCGGGTTCGGTTTGGAAAGGAGGAGCAAAGGAGCGGGCGGATGGCGTTCTTTTTTTGCTGAACGCAAAAAAGAACGTCGGAGCAAAGTGAACTTTGCTCCGACGTGGTCCGAGTGGCGAGACTCGAACTCGCGGCCTCCAGCTCCCAAAGCTGGCGCGCTACCAACTGCGCAACACCCGGATTTGCCTGATTTGAGGAAATTTATTATACTATACGGCAAATTATTATGCAAGCTTTTCTTCATTGATGTTTTTCCCGATATGTGTTATCATCACGGGAGGGAGCGTGAAAAATGTGAGAATGAGAAAAAAGCCAAACCTGCTGCCGCGCATGGAGCGCTGTGCCGCCGTACTCGAAACGGCGCCGGAGGCGCACCGCGGGCGCTGGCTCGGCGATTTCCCCGGGTTTTCCGAGCTGCATGTGGAGCTCGGCTGCGGAAAGGGGCGCTTCACCGCCGGGATGGCGGAGGCGAACCCCTCGGTCCTCTTCGCTGCGATCGAAAAGGTGCCGGACGCGATGGTCGTGGCAATGGAGCGCGTCTGCGCCGCCTCTCTCGGCAACGTGCGCTTCCTCGACAGGGACGCGGCGCAGCTCGGCGAATTCTTCGCGCCGGGAGAGGTGTCGCGCATATACATAAATTTCCCGGATCCATGGCCGAAGAAAAAGCAGTTCAAGCGCCGGCTCACCGCGCCTTCCTTCCAGCGGCTGTGCGCCGCGGCGCTCGCCCCGGGCGGGGAGATATGGTTCAAGACGGACAACTCGCCGCTCTTTGAGTGGAGCGTGGAGCAGCTTGCCGCCGGGGGATGGGAGCTGCGCGAGGTCACGCGCGACCTGCACGGAAACGGGCCCGTGGGCGTGATGACGGACTATGAGGCCAAATTCCACGCCCAGGGCGTGAAAATAAACCGCCTTGTGGCGGTGAAGGGGGAGAACACGCTGTGCGGCTGATATCCTGGAACGTAAACGGCCTGCGCGCCGCCATGAAAAAGGGCTTTGAGGACGCCTTCTGGGGACTGAACGCGGACGTTTTCTGCCTTCAGGAGACGAAGCTCCAGCCCGGGCAGCTCACGCTGGACCTGCCGGGCTATGAGCAGTACTGGTGCTACGCCGAGCGGAAGGGCTATTCCGGCACGGCGGTGTTCACCCGCCGGGAGCCGGTAAGCGTGAGCTACAACCTCGGGCTGCCGGAGCACGACTCCGAGGGCAGGGTGATAACGCTCGAGTTCGACGAGTTCTACCTTGTGTGCGTATACACGCCGAACTCCCAGGACGAGCTCAGGCGCCTCGCTTACCGGATGGAGTGGGAGGACGCCTTCCGCGAGCACCTCGTCTCGCTGGACAGGAAGAAGCCCGTCCTCGCGACGGGGGACATGAATGTGGCGCACGAGGAGATAGACCTGAAAAACCCAAAGACCAACCACTTCAACCCCGGCTTCACGGACGAGGAGCGCGGCAAGATGACCGAGCTGCTCGCCGCCGGGTTCACGGACACGTTCCGCTACCTCTATCCCGACCTCGAGGGGGCCTATACCTGGTGGAGCTACCGCGCAAACTCGCGGGAGAGGAACGTGGGCTGGCGCATCGACTACTTCCTCTGTTCCGACCGCGTGGCGGGGAACATACAGCGCGCGTTCATCTGCCCGGAGATAACGGGCAGCGACCACTGCCCCGTGGGGCTGGACATAGTATGGTGAGCATAGGCGGCGTCCGCCTTTCGGGCCGGGCCGTGCTCGCGCCGATGGCGGGCGTGACGGACGCGGCCTTCCGCGCCGAGTGCCTGCGGCAGGGCGCGGCGCTCGTATACACGGAGATGGTCAGCGCCAAGGCCCTCTGCTACGAGGACAAAAAGACCGCGGCGCTGCTGTACGTCCCGGAGCGGGACGGCCGGCCCGTGGCCGCGCAGATTTTCGGGCACGAGCCCGAGGTGATGGCCGAGGGCGCGAGGAGGGCCGTTGAAATCTCCCGCGCGGACATAATAGACATAAACATGGGCTGCCCCGTGGGAAAAATAGTCAGGAGCGGGGATGGCAGCGCGCTGATGCGCTCGCCCTCGCTGGCCGCGGAGATCGTCTCCGCCGTGGCGGAGGCGGCCGGCGTGCCGGTGACGGTGAAATTCCGCAAGGGCTGGGACGGCGGCGAGGTGAACGCCGTGGAGTTCGCGGCAATGTGCGAGCGCAGCGGGGCCGCCGCGGTGGCCGTGCACGGGCGGACGCGCGTGCAGATGTACGCCGGGCGCGCGGACTGGGACATAATACGGGACGTGAAGCGGGCCGTGTCAATACCCGTGATCGCCAACGGCGACGTGGCCTCCGGGGAGGGCGCGGAGCACATACTGCGCTACACGGGCGCGGATCTGTGCATGATAGGGCGCGGCGCGTTCGGCGCCCCGTGGATTTTCGCGGCGGCGAACGCGGCGATAGCGCACGCCACGCCCCCGGAGCGGCCCGCGCTCGGCGAGCGGCTGGACAGCGCGCTGCGCACGGTGCGCGAGGCGGCGGAGTACAAGGGCGAGCGCCTCGCCTGCATAGAGGCGCGGGGGCATCTGCCGTGGTACCTGCACGGCGTGCCGCACTCCGCGGAGTATAAGCGCGCGCTGACGCAGGTGAGCACGCTCGCGGAGATCGAAAAGGAGCTCTCAAGGATAAAGCGGGAGCTCGCAGGATAGACAGAATCAGGAACGGCGGTGAGGCTTGTGACGAGGGACGAGGAGCTTGAAATAATTGAAAAAGTCCGCTCCGGGGACACGGACGCCTTCGGCGAGCTTGTGGCGGAGCACCAGAACCGGGTCTTCAGCCTTGCTCTGCGCATGGTGGGCAACGAGGAGGACGCACACGACCTCGCGCAGGAGGCCTTTATACGGGCGTACACCTCGCTGGCCGGCTTCCGGGGGGACAGCAAGTTCTCCGTATGGCTCTACCGCCTGACGAGCAACATCTGCATAGACTTCCTCCGCAGCCGCTCAAGGCGGCAGACGGTTTCGCTTACATACGACAGCGACGAGGCCGAGGGCGGGGAGATGGAGATCCCCGACGACCGCTTTTCGCCCGAGGCAGGGCTCGACCGCGCGGAGCTGCGCGGCGCCGTCCGCCGCGGGCTGGACGCGCTGAGCCCCGAATTCCGCAGCATACTCCTGCTGCGGGAGATAGACGGGCTGAGCTACGCCGAAATCGGCGAGGCGCTTCAGCTCGAGGAGGGGACGGTCAAGTCCCGAATTTTCCGTGCCAGAAAAAAGCTCACGGAATTTTTGGTCAGGGACGGGAACATTCCCGACGGGCTTGCGTCACAAGGGCGAAAGGGAGGTGTGGACACGTGAAAGACTGCGGCGAATACCAGCGCGAGATAAGCCTGCTGATAGACGGGGAGCTGTCGGAGCCTCAGAAGACCGGGCTGCTCCGCCATATCGGGCAATGCAGGGAGTGCCGCAGAGTCTATGACGCGTTCAACGCCATCTCCCTTTCACTTTCTGCTGAGGAGGCACCCGCCTCCCTGAAGGCGGACGTGATGAGCGCCATAAAAGACCTTAACGTCTCCCCGATGCCCACGGCGGGACAGCAGAAACCTAAAAAATTCCGCACATCGCGCATAATTGCCCTGGCCGCCTGTCTCGCGCTCGTGATAGCCGCCGCGGCGGCGGCCCCTCACCTGGGCGGGCGGGCCGCCGCGCCTTCGGAGGGCTCCAGCCCTGCGGCCTTCGGAATGATGGGCGAAGCGGGCGAGGGCTCCGGCGAAATCTCCGACAGGGAGGCTGAAGCCGCGGAAGATGCCCCGGCGGCCGGCAGCGACGCGCTGCCGGAGGTCAATAACGCCCTGCCTGAGGAGGACGCCGTCGGGCCGGAGAGCGCGCTCTTTGAGACCGGTGATGAAGCGTCCGGGGGCGGCGAAACCGATGCGATGAACACGTCGAGGCCCTGCCTGCGCGCTTCCGAGGTCACGGCGGCGGAGGTATATGAGGACGGGGAGCTCATGAGCTCTCTGGACGCCGGAGAAGCGCCGGAGCTCGCTTCGATCCTCAAGTACGCCGGGCCGTACGGCGGGGCCGAGCCGGACGTGGACGGATACAGCGTCAATTTCAGCTCGGACGAGGGCGAGATCGTCGTCGAGGTCTTTATCGTCGGAGGCGGGCTCGCCTGCCTTTGTGAAGGCGAGGCCTATACGGCCGAGGGCAGCGCGGCCGACTTCCTAAGCGCGGTCGGCGGCTGAAGCTCTAATGGATCATAACCCCCTTTTTGCGCCGTCCGCGGTGCAAAAAGGGGGTTTTTACCGCTCAACATACCGGAAAATGTGCTTGAAACCGCCTGT
Organism: Candidatus Scatomorpha intestinavium; assembly: GCA_018712985.1. Classification (GTDB taxonomy): domain Bacteria; phylum Bacillota; class Clostridia; order Oscillospirales; family Oscillospiraceae; genus Scatomorpha; species Scatomorpha intestinavium. The sequence continues at coordinate 14,713 of DVGA01000036.1, read as the reverse complement.
TTCCCGTGGTATAATATTCTACCACAATGTGTGCAGCGAGCGCCGCCGCGCACGTTTGGACATTTATAAGCGTCAGGAACAGGTGAGATGATCCATGAAACAGGCAAGGGTATCCAATAACGTTATCCGCCGGCTGCCAAGATATCTGCGCAAGCTCGACGAGCTCCGCAGCGCGGGAGTGGACCGCATCTCCTCCGGCGAGCTGGGACGGCAAATGGGCCTCACCTCCTCCCAGATACGCCAGGACTTCAGCTGCTTCGGCGAGTTCGGCCAGCAGGGCTACGGCTATAACGTCACCGCGCTGAGGGGCGAGATCGCCTCCATCCTTGGCATGAACAGGCATTTTTCCGCGGTGCTCGTGGGCGTCGGCAACATAGGCCGCGCGCTCATAGAGAACTTCTGCTTCGAGCAGTACGGCTTCCACATAGCCTCCGCCTATGATGTCAGGCCGGAACTGGTCGGCACGAGCATCGGCGGCATTATGATCCACGACATATCCGAACTGCCGGGCGCCTTCGAGCAGGGGCCGGTGGACGTGGCGGTCCTCTCCGTGCCGAAGGTGATGGCAAACCGCGCAGCGCACGACCTGCAGGAGCTCGGCGTCCGCTCCATCTGGAACTTCACGAACGTGGAGCTCGACGTGGGACCGGGCGTGATAGTCGAGAACATACATTTTTCGGACAGCCTGCTTGCCCTTGGCTACTACCTGTCCGAGAGCATAGACGCCAAGGCGGCAGCCGAGGCGGGAAAGGACAAATGAGGTAGGCCCTTGTTCAAACGTATCCTTACGCTGCTTTTGGCAGCGGCACTGCTCGGCGTTTCCGCCTCCGCCGCGGGCGGGGCGGGCGACCCGCTGGTCTCCCGGGACTACGCGGAGAGCTGGGCGGAAAACCTTGTGGACGAGGCGGCCGGGGCCGCGGAAACCGAGCTCGGGAAGGTGTATGAATCCGCGCTCCAGGCCGGGGTGTCCGGCACCCGCAGCGTGACGCTCTCGAACGGCGAGGCGCTGCGCCTGCGCGAGGGGGCCTCGGCAGTGCTCACCTCCGGCTCGGCTGCGGTTGCGCTGAACGCCGGCGCGCTCGTGAACGCCACCGTCGGCGGCGAGGCCGGAAACGGGCGGTTCAACCTCGGGCAGCTTTATATAGCCTGCGAGGGCTGCGACGCCGTTGTGACCTCCTCCGGCACGAGCTCCTTTTCCGTGAGCGGGGCGTATGAGGTCATAGAATATGTCCCGGAATTCACCGATGTGCCCGCGGGAGAGTGGTACAGCGGCTATGTCTACGCCGCGGTGCGGCTCGGGCTGATAGACGGCATGAACGCAACGACCTTCTCGCCGGAGGGCAGCTTCACCGTGGCGCAGGCCGTAAAGATCGCCGCATGCATGCACCAGCTCTATTACGAGGGGGAGGTCACGCTCGAAAACGGCGCGGACCCGGAGTGGTACTCCACCTTCCTCGACTACGCGCTTGAAAACGGCGTGGCCGGCGCGGAGTACGCGGAGATGAGCGCCTCGGAGCTGAACTCCGCGATAAGCCGCAGGGACTATGTGGCGCTCTTCTACAACGCGCTGCCCGCGGCGGAATACGCCGCAATAAATTCCGTGGCCGACGGCGCTATACCAGACGTTGCCGCTGGTGACGAGGGCGCGGCGGCGATTTACGCCTTCTACCGCGCGGGCATACTCAACGGCTCGAACGCGGAGGGCTATTTCCTGCCGGAGAGCGGGATAAAGCGCTCCGAGGTCGCGGCAATCGCCGTCCGGATGTTCGATTCCGGTGAGCGCGTGTCCGTCAGCCTCGGCTGAACACACAAAAACGGGGAGCCGGCCGCGCGCCGGCTCCTTTTGCAGTATCGGGCCTTTTTTGAATCAGGGAGGGCAGCATGAACGACACGATAGCGGCCATAGCCACCGGGACGGCGGTGACGGCCATAGGGATAGTGCGGATTTCGGGGCCGGAGGCCATAGCCGCCGCGGAGCGGGTCTTTTCCCCGGCGGACGGGAAGCGCCTTTCCGCCCACGCGGACAGGAAGCTGGTCTACGGCACGCTCAGCGGCAGGCGCGGCGCGGCGATCGACATCTGCCTTGCCACCATAAGCCGTGCGCCGCACAGCTACACCGGCGAGGACACGGCGGAGCTGCAGTGCCACGGCTCGCCGGCCGTGCTGCGCGAGGCGCTCGACGCCCTCTTCGCCGCCGGGGCGCGCCAGGCGCTGCCTGGGGAGTTTACCCGCCGGGCGTTTTTGAACGGGCGCATGGACCTTGTCCAGGCCGAGGCCGTCATAGACATCATAGAGGCAGAGACCGCCGCGGGGGCGGAAAACGCAGTGGGCCAGCTCGGCGGCGCGCTCAGCCGCAGGATCGGCGCGGTCTACTCCTCGCTGCTCGACCTCGAGGCGCACTTCGGGGCCGTGCTGGACTATCCGGACGAGGACATAGAGCCCTTTGAGGCTGAGGAGTGCCGCATTGCGCTCTCCTCAGCGGCGGAGGAGCTGCGGCGCATCCTCGGCACCTTTGAGCGCGGGCGGATACTGCGCGAGGGCGTGCGCGCCGCGCTGATAGGCCGGCCGAACGCCGGGAAGAGCTCGCTGATGAACGCGCTGCTCGGCTATGAGCGCGCGATAGTGACAAATATGCCGGGCACGACCCGGGACACGATAGAGGAAAAGGCCGTCCTCGGCGGCGTGACCGTCCGGCTGACGGACACGGCCGGGCTGCGCGAGGCGGAGGGCGAGGCCGAGCGCCTCGGCGTGGAGCGCGCCCGCTCCGCCGCGGAGGGCGCGGAGCTCGTTATAGCCGTGTTCGACGGCTCGGCGCCACTGACGGAGGAGGATGAAGAGACGCTCGCCGCCGCCCGCGCTGCTAAGCGGGCCATTGCCGTTATCAGCAAGCGGGATCTGCCCGCCGCGCTCTCCGCCGCGGATTTGGGCGGGGGGTTCAACGCGGTGGTGGAGCTGAGCTCGAGGACGCTCGAGGGGGTGGACGGGCTCTGCGCCGCCATAGCGCGATTGTTCCCCTCCCCGGCGGCCCCGGCGGGCGAGATACTCACAAACGCCCGTCAGGCGGAGGCGGCGCGGCGCGCGCTCGGCTCGGTGGAGGCGGCGCTTGACGCCCTCACCTCCGGGCTGACGCCGGACGCCGTGCTGACCGGCGCGGAGGACGCGCTCTCCGCCCTCGGCGAGCTGACGGGCAGGACGGTCCGCGAGGATGTGGTGGACAGGATTTTTGAGAGGTACTGCGTTGGGAAATGAACTGAAGGGGCTCTTCGGAGGCTTCGGCGGAGTGATTGCCGCGGCCTGCCTCGAGGGGACGATGGGCCGGGTGCGCGCTTCCGCGTCGGGCCGCTCCGCGGCGGCGGAGATAGGCGACTTCGCCTTTTTCGCCGGGGAGGCGGACGGAGATCTGCTCTCAGGCTGCGCCGCCGCGATACTCGTGCCGCAGACGGCGGCGTGGGCCGCGGCCATAGAGCGCACCGCGCCCGGCGCGAGGCGCTTCACGCGCTATGCCTTCGGAGCCGCGCCGGGGCCGGAGGAGCTGCCGCGGCTCAGGAAACTTGGCGCCGCGCCGCCGGGATTTGAGCTGCGTCGGCTGGACGGCGAAATGGCCGCGCTCTGCCGCGCGGAGGAGTGGAGCCGCGACCTCGCCCCGGGGCACGTGGGCGAAAATTACGAGGGCTTTGTGCTGCTGAGCGGCGGGGAGCTCTGCGCGGGTGCGGCGGCGTATGCCAGGAGCCGCGGCGGCGTTGAGATAGAGGTGGACACCCGCCCGGACATGCGCCGGCGCGGACTGGCCCGCTGCTGCGCGGCGAGGTATATCGCCGGCTGCCTCGAGCGGGGGCTGTACCCCGAGTGGGACGCGCACACCGCTGTCTCCGCCGCCCTGGCGGAGGGGCTTGGCTATTCGCGGCGCAGGGAATACGCCGCATATCTGGCCGCGGGAGGGCAAGATGCTGATTTATGAGACCAGGCGCAGGCTGCTCCGGCGGCTTGCGAGGGAATACGGCAGGGAGAGTGAGGTAAACTACTCGCCCGGGGACATGGATTTGATAGGCGAATTCCACCGCTACATCCGTGAGCGGCGGAAGGGGGAGTACGTCGACGGGATCACGTACTACGATTTGGACGGCGACAGGCTGTTCAAAATGCTGAATTCTACGCAGTCCACCCCGGGGGAGGAGTATCTCTATCACATCCTGCACGCTCCGGCAATGACGGAGCGGGAATTCGCCCGGAGAAGGGCCTTCATCTCCTTCGCCGAGGAAGACGAGGAGGGCCGGCTGAAGGCGCAGTATATCCTCGCGCGGCTTGGGCGCTTCCGCCGGGCGGACGTGGAGCGGGTTTTCAACCCGGGTGTCCACCGCGGCATGCTGCTCGGCGTATATATCCTGCTCGCGCTCGCGTTCGCCCTCTCGCCCCTGCTCGCGGCGTTCTTTGGGGCGAGGGCGCTGCTGCTGACGATAGCGCTGTTCAGCTTCAACGCCATGCTCAGGGAGGTAACGCTCCGGAGGGTGCAGGCGGACTTCGACGCCGTGAATTTCAGCGTCTCCATGGCGTTCGCCGTAAAAAAGCTGAAAAAACTGGGCAGCCCGCGCCTCGACGCCCTGCTTGGCGAGGCGTATGAGGCCCTCGGGCGGATGAAGCCGCTGCTGCGCACCGGCGGGGTGTCCCGCAGCGGGGGCAGCGACGCGGGGGATTTGCTCAGCTCCCTCTTCCTGCTCGACCTGATCATGTATGAATACCTGAAGACACGGCTCGGCGGCCTGGGCGGCGAGCTGCTCACGGTTTTTGAAAGCCTCGGCTCGCTGGACGCCTTCATCGCCGTCGCCTCCTACAGGCGGAGGGCGGAGCGCTGCTGCGACCCGGAAATCGACTACTCCGGCGACGTGCGCGGTGCGGTGGGACGCGGGCTTGTCCATCCACTGCTCCGCTCCGCCGTGCCGAACGGCCTCGACGGGGGACGCTGCGTGCTGATAACGGGCTCGAACGCCTCGGGCAAGAGCACCTATCTCCGCACGGCGATGATAGCCGCGCTGTTTTCCCAGTGCATATGCACCTGCCCCGGGGAGAGCTGGAGGGGCGAGCCGTTCCGGCTGTACACCTCCATGGCGCTCAGCGACGACGTGCTCTCCGGCGAGAGCTACTACATGGCCGAGATCCGCGCCGTGAAGCGCATACTCGACGCGGCGGAGCGGCCTGGGGCGCGGATATTCTGCGCGCTCGACGAGGTGCTGCGCGGTACGAACACGACCGAGCGCATAGCGGCCGCCTGCGAGATACTCGCGGAGATCGAGCGGCGGGGGTGCCTCTGCCTTGCCGCGACGCACGACGCCGAGCTCTGCGCGCTGCTGGCGGGGAGCTTTTCCCTGTTGCACTTTGAGGAGCACATAGAGGGCGGGGAGATGGCGTTCGACTACCGCGCGCGGCCGGGGCGCTCGGAGACGCGGAACGCGATAAAGCTGCTCTCGCTCATGGGGCTCGGGGACGCTCTGACCGCCCGCGCGGACGCGAGGGCAAGGCGGTTCCTGGAAACCGGGGCCTGGACAGAGAAGGAAAAAGATAAATAAAGGAGGCACAGACTGTGAAGAAAGCGGCGGCTGCCGCGATGCTGCTCGCGCTGATGTTCCTCTCCGCCTGCGGCGCGCAGGGGGAGGGGGAAATCGACATCGCCCCGCTCGTGCCGGAAAACGTGACGCGCGCGGAGCTCCGGGGCCATGGGGAGACGGTCATAATAGAGGACGCCGGCGAAATCGCCGCCCTCATCGGCACCGCGGCGGGGATCGAGCTCCGGCGGGACGGCGAGGCCGACGTCTCCGAGCCCGGCGCGGCATCGGTGTCCGTCACGTTTTACGGGGAAGGTGAGCTGACGCTGACATTCCCGGTTTGCAGCCTCGGCGGGGAGGCGTATTCCGCCGCGCCGGAGTGCATAGAGGAGTTTGACAGTTATTTTGGCGCAATGGAGCGCCAGGCACTGACGGAAGGGACGTAATCTGGTATGAGGAAAAAGATATTCGCGCGGACAAGCCCGGAAGAGACGGAGCTTGAGAGGGCCAACCGGGCCCTCGCCCGCCGGTGCGCGGCGGAGGGCATGGTGCTGCTGAAGAATAACGGCGCGCTGCCCCTGTCCGGCGAGCGCGCGGCGCTCTATGGCGCCGGGGTGCGGCACACGAGCTTCGGCGGCACGGGCAGCGGGGACACGCACCCGCGGCGCAGCGTAAACATCGAGCGTGGCTTCCTGGACGGCGGCTGGATCGTGAGCACCGGCATGTGGCTGGACGGCTACGACGAGCTCTACCTCGCCGCGCGCGCGGCCTGGAGCGGCGAGATAGCCGAGCTGATAAAGGGCGTGCCGCTGACAAAGCAGTCCGACGTGGCCTGGCAGCACCCGTTCGTCCCGCCCGAGGGCGGGGAGATAACGGCGGAGGACGCCGCGGGGACGGACACGGCCGTGTACGTCCTGATGCGCCAGGCCGGGGAGAGCGCGGACCGTTTGCCGGAAAAGGGCGGGTACTACATAACGGACGCCGAGGAGGGGCACCTGAGGGCCCTGAAGTCCATGTACAGGCATGTGGTGCTCGTGATAAACTCCGGTGCGCCGGTGGACCTCGGCTTTGACGGCGAGCTGGACCTCGACGCGATACTCTACGCCTCCCAGGGCGGGATGGAGATGGGCAGCGCGGTGTTCGACGTGCTCACCGGCGCGGCGGAGCCAGGCGGGCGGCTGACGGACACCTGGGCCGAGAGCCTCGGCGATTTCCCGCCGCGGCACGGCGGCGAGCGGTTTGAGGAGTACCGCGAGGGCATTTACGTGGGCTACCGCTGGTTCGACAGCGTTGGCATAGCGCCGCGCTACCCCTTCGGCTACGGGCTGGGCTACACGTCCTTCGCCATAAAATACGCCGGGGCGGAGATCGAAGGGACGCGCGTGAAGGTCCGCGCGCTGGCGGAGAACACGGGCGGGCGCGCCGGGCGCGAGGTGGTACAGCTCTATCTCAGTGCGCCGCAGGGCGGTCTGGGCCGGGAGTACCAGTCCCTCGCCGCCTTCGCTAAGACCCCGGTGCTGCCCGCCGGCGGCGTCTGCTCGGTGGAGCTGGGCTTCGACCTGCGGGATTTCGCCGCATATGACGACGCCGACAGCCGCTATGTGCTCGAGCAGGGCAGATATGTGCTCCGCCTCGGGCGGAATTCGCGCGACACCGCCCCCGCGGCGGTGATAGAGCTGGACGCCCCGGCCGTCACGGAGCGGTGCAGGCGGCTCTGCGCGCCAGAGCGGCCCATAGAGCAGCTCGCGCCCCCGGCGCGGGAGGCGGAGGTCCTGCCCGAGGGCCTCGACATATTGGACGTGAGCGCCGCGGACATAAAGCCGCTGCGCCACAGCTACGCCGAACCGGAAATGTACCGCTCCGCGAGGGTGGACGCCGCCGCGGCGCAGCTTTCGGACGCCGCCCTCGCCGAGATCATAACGGGCTCGACCTATACGCCGCCCTTCCACGCCACGGTTTTCGGCTCCTGCGGCAGGACGAGCGCCATACTGCTGAAAAAGGGCGCGCGCGACCTGATAATGGCGGACGGGCCGCAGGGGCTGAACCTCAAGCGCGAGTCGCGCCTTGAGCCCTACACCCTGCCGGCGATCCCCTCCGCGCTGGACGGCTCGCGCGCCGTGAAGCTGCTGCGGGGTGCCCTGCGCGCGCTGAGCCCGAAGAGGACGTATTACCAGTTCACTACCTCCTGGCCCTGCGCGACCGCGATGGCCCAGAGCTGGGACACGGAGCTGCTCCGGCGGCAGGGCGAGGCCGTCGCCGCGGAGATGGAGGAGTACGGCGTCAATTTCTACCTCGCGCCGGCGATGAACCTGCACCGGCAGCCGCTCTGCGGGCGGAACTTCGAGTATTTTTCCGAGGACCCGCTGCTCAGCGGGGAGATGGCCGCGGCCGTCTGCCGCGGGGTGCAGTCCCGGCAGGGGAGGTACGCCGTCATCAAGCACTTCGCCTGCAACAACACGGAGACGGAGCGCACGCGCTCGGACAGCCGCGTGGGCGAGAGGGCGCTGCGCGAGCTCTATCTGAAGGGCTTCCGCATAGCCGTGGAGAAAGGCGGGGCAAAGGCTGTGATGAGCAGCTACAACCTTGTGAACGGGGTCTACGCGCCGAACAACCGGGAGCTGCTGACGGGCATCCTCCGCTGCGAGTGGGGCTTCGGCGGGCTGGTCATGACGGACTGGTTCGCCACGGGCCACGACGGCAGCCGGCACGAGCTCTGCTGCGCGGCGGGGAATGACCTGATCATGCCAGGAACGCCCGCGGCGGTAAGGGACGTGTACTTCGCGCTGCGCTCGGGGCGCGTCTCGCGCCTTGCGGCGGAGGCCGCAGCGCGGCGGGTGCTGCGCTTCGCCTTCGGGGAGATATGAAAAGAGCCCGCGAAACTGTCTAAAAAGGACCAAAGGTCCTTTTTAGACAGGAAGGTCCCCGGCCGCCGAGCCGCTCCGTGGCTGCTCCTCGCTGCCCTCCGGGCCGCGCTATGCCTCCGGTCGCAGGCTGGCGCCTCGGTTGTCCGCCAAAGGCGGACAATTCGACGCTCGCTTCGCGTAAAGTGTTTTCGGCGACGTACACGCCGCCGAAAATGTGTTGAAGCCGCTTGCGCGGCGTTCTGCGAAATATGAGCGAAGCTTTTCGACAAAAAAGCCCGCGCAGCTTGAAATGCGCGGGCTTTTTGCTCTGTTAGCGTTTGAGAAGGGGCAGGAGCTTCTCCGACAGGAGGCGGTGGGCCTCTTCGGTGAAGTGCACCCCGTCGGACTGAAGCGGCAGCTCGCCGCTGTTCAAAAAGGCGCAGCCGAGCCGGCCGGCGAGCCGTTCATAGCTTTTCGCGAGGCGGCGGGACTCCGATATAAGGCGCTCGGAGCTCACCCAGGCGCCGCGGGTGAACGGCGGAGGGGCGGCGAGCACTTTTTTTGCGGAGCGCAGCTCCGGCAGCTCATCCGTCCGGCGGAGGAAGCGCTCCATCCGCGCCGCGGCCGTCTCCGCCGAGGCCTCCGCGCCGTCTGAAAGCAAATCGTTCCCGCCGAGCAGGACGATGAGGAAGTCCGCCGGCCCGGCGCGGCGGAGAGAGCCGAGGGCGTTTTGTATTTCCGCTTCCGTGCGCGGGATGCGCCGGCCGTTTTCGCCCAGCTCGACGGCCTCGCCGCCGGACATTTTGGCGAGCAGGCGCGGCCAGCGGGTGTTTTCATCGTAGCGGCCGCCGAAAAACGAGCGGTTGTCATAGCCGTAGGTGTTGGAGTCGCCGAAGCAGATGAACCTCATATGTAGATTATCATAAGGCCGATGAGTATGCCGATGACGGAGGCGAGGGCGGGCATCTTGGAGCGCCACATCAGTATGGCCTCCGGCAGAAGCTCGCCGAAAACGACGTACAGCATCGCGCCCGAGGCGAAGCTGAGCGAGAGCGAGAGCCAGAAGGGCGAGAGCGTGCCCAATGCGAAGCCGATGACGGCGCCGATTATCGTGGGCGCGCCGGAGAGGGCGGTTATCAGTATCGCCTTGCCGCGCTTCATGCCGCCGGTTATCAGCGGCACGGCCACGGCCATGCCCTCCGGGATGTTGTGCAGCCCGATGACCACGGCCATCACGACGCCCATGCCGCCGGCTATGCCCGCGGCGGTGTCGCTGGCGTAGCTCGCGCCTATCACCATGCCCTCGGGCATGTTGTGCAGCGCGATGGCGCAGGCCATTACCACGCCGGCGATGAAAAGCTGGTACGCCGAGGCGGGGCCGCCGTCCTCGCTCACCTGCTCGTGGCGGGCGTAGTGGTCGGAGTGGATGAGCTCGTCGAGGTCGTCGGCGGTTTTGGGGTGGTTTTCGTCGATGTGCTCTATCTCGTGGTTGGTCTTGGAGTCTATCCAGAGATTGAGCAGCCAGATGACGACATAGCCGAGCATTACGCCGAACATTACGAAGAACACACTCACCGGTTCGGAGGAGCCCTCCGGGTTGAGTGCGGACTCTATCATATCGAAGCAGACCACGCCGGTCATTATACCGCCGGCGAAGGCCAGGAGCAGGCTGACGAGCCGGCTTGAATCGCGCCGGAAGAGCGCGGCAATCACGCCGCCGAGGCCCGTGCCGCCTACTCCGGCGATTGCGGTCACGAGGATTATCATGCCAAGCATCTTATGTATCGCGCCTCCGGATCAGGGATAGTATATGACCGCGGCGTCAAAGGCCGCGAAGTCGTCCTCGTTCATGCGCCAGTAGCCGTCCGAATCCTGCGCGACCTGGATCACGAGGGACTCCGGCTCCATGTAGTCCATGTCCGGGATGCAGTCGAGGCAGCACTGCACGATGGTCCGCGCCCAGCCGGCGTCGTACTCCATGTACTCCTCCTCGGTCATCGAGGCTATCTGCCCGTCGGTGAACTGGGCGTTATACGCCTCGGTGTACTCCGCGCCGCGCTCGTTCACGAGCTCGAGGATGTTCAGCGGGTAGACGGTTACGGGAACGGCGTAGCTGCCGTCCGAGAGCTCGCTCGCCGTGCCGACTTCGTACTTCGCGCTCTGATAGATCTGCTTGTACATGTCAGCTATTTCCGCGAGGAGATCGTCCGGCAGGTAGTCGACGGAGTAGTAGTAGGCGAAGGTCTGCGCCTCCACCTCCATGCCCTGCTGATAGGTTTCCTCGATGTCCTCCGGTGTGGCGTTCACGAGCTCGAAGTAGTCCTCCCCGGGCTCGCCGAAGTAGATGGCGTCCAGATTCCCCTGGACGAGGCGCGAGGCCACGGCGCCGCCCACGCCGCAGGCCGTGAGCAGAAGCGCGAGAGCCAGCAGCAGCGGAGCCAAGGCAAGTTTTTTCATACAGATCCCCCATTCGGCCGCGTGAGCGGCGGATATCGGACGCAGCGCGGCGTTTTCCGCGCCGCCTCCCCCTTCGCGGCTAAAGAACATAAACCGCGAAAATTCGTCATATGGACGCGCCGTCCGATACAGGCGCCCGACAGCATTATTCTATTGCACGGCGCGCCGGTTGTCAACGGGGGCTTAAAATGATATAATCGGCGCGGAGGAGAGGCCGCGCAAGGCCGAAAGGCGATAAAAAACACTTTCCGCCCTTCGCCGAGACGGGCAGGGGCGTTTACCGCGAAAACACAGGAGGATTCAGATGGAAAACCTGCCGGACATGACCGGATACATCATGCAGGGGACGAAGTACATACTGCCGGTGCTCGCGCTGTGGATACTGCTCCGCTGCGTGCGCTCCATGCTGCGCGAGCGCTATGAGCCGGAGACCTGGGCCTACATCGTGGACCTGAACGGCACGGAGCACCCGGTGAACCACTGGGAGTGCATCGTGGGCAGGGCCCGCTCGGCGGACATTGTGCTCGAGGACCCGACGGTTTCGAGGATGCACGCCTCGCTGCAGCGCGACGGGGACGGTGACTGGACCCTGACGGACCTGCGCAGCAAGGGCGGCACGTTCGTGAACGGCGAGGAGGCCGGGAGCTGGGAGGAAGTGGGCGACGGGGACGAGATCGACTTCGCCGGCTGCGCCACCGCCTTCCGCGGCATCTCCGAGGCCGAGCGGGAGCGGCTTGAGCGCTGCCGCACCGCACCGGGGCGCTATGTCGGCCCGGGGGTGACGCTGTTCATACTCTCGCTGTTCCAGGCCTTTCTGGCGCTGGAGTTCACGGTGACGGCGGCGGACGAGCACGTATATATCATCTGCCTGTCCTTCCTTGCGCTGATGGCGGCGGAGTGGTTCTGCTACCTGTTTATGCGCACCCTCGGGCGCACTGGCTTCGAGACCGAGACGCTGGCCTTTTTCCTGACCACGCTCGGCGTGGAGGTCTGCGCCACGAGCACGCCGGACGACATGCTCAAGGAAGTGATACTGATAATCGCCGGGGTGGCGCTCTATTTCTTCCTCGGCTGGTGGCTGCGCGACCTGGACCGCGTGAAAAAGACCCGATGGCTGGCCGCGGCCGCGGCCCTCGGGCTGCTCGCGCTGAACCTTGTGATGGGCGAGGTGCGCGGCGGCTCGATGAACTGGCTGGAGATAGGCGGCTTTACCATACAGCCCTCCGAACTCGTCAAAGTCTGCTATATCTACGCCGGGGCGGCCACGCTCGACCGGCTGTTCGCGCGGCGGAACCTGTTCGGCTACATCGTGTTTTCCGCCGTATGCGTCTGCGCGCTCGCGCTGATGGGTGACTTCGGCACGGCGGTCATCTTTTTTGCAACCTTCCTCGTGGTGTCTTTCATGCGCTCGGGCAGCTTTGCCACGGTGCTGCTCGCCGTTTCCGGCGCGGGCCTGGCCGGCTTCCTTGTGCTGAGCGTGAAGCCCTATATCGCCCAGCGCTTCGCCACCTGGGGCCACGCCTGGGAGGACGTGTGGGACGCCGGCTTCCAGCAGACGCGCGCCATGAGCGCCGCAGCCTCCGGCGGGCTCTTCGGCCAGGGCGCCGGCGAGGGCTGGCTGAAGGACATCGTTGCGGCCAATACGGACATGGTGTTCGCCGTGCTCAGCGAGGAGCTGGGGCTGATAATCGCGGTGACTGCCATGCTCGCCGTTATCGCCCTCGCGCTCTTTGCGGTGCGCAACGCCTCGCAGGGGCGGAGCACCTTCTATGTTATCGCAGGCTGCGCCGCGGTGAGCCTGATGATGGTGCAGATGGGGCTGAACGTGTTCGGCTCGCTGGACATACTGCCGTTTACCGGCGTCACCTTCCCCTTCGTGTCCAAGGGCGGCACCTCGCTGCTCTCCTGCTGGATGCTGCTCGCCTTTGTCAAGGCCACGGACACGCGCAGGAACGCGAGCTTCGTCGTGCGGCGGGAGAAGAGCGCCCTCCCGCGCGGCGGTCCGCGGGAGGCGTATCCCGAGTATGAGGACGATGAGGACGGCGGGGAATATTATGACGGCGAGGAGGAGCGCTCATGAAAAAAGTACAGCGCCGCGCAGCCGCCGCGCTGCTGATAGCCCTTGCCCTCGTCGTTGGGCTCGCGGTGTACCTCGTGAGGCTGGCGGACGGCGGCGGGGCCTGGGCCACGTATTTTTCCGGCGGCTCGCCGGCGGGGCAGCTCCTGGACCGCAACGGGGTGGTGCTCTACACCTCGGACGGGGAGACGTATTCCTTCGCGGCGGACGAGACCGTGCGCCGCGCGGCCTATCACCTGACGGGGGACACGCGCGGGAACGTTGCCACCGGGGCTCTCAGGCAGTTCCGCGACCGGCTGACGGGCTACAGCTTTGTGAACGGCACCTCCAGCGGGAAAACGCTGCAGCTGACGGTGGATTCCGCCCTGAACGCCGCGGCGTACAACGCCCTCGCGGGCCGGAACGGGGCCGTGCTGCTGATGGACTACACTACGGGAGAGATACTCTGCATGGTCTCCACCCCGGCGGACGACCCGGCGAACCCCTCCGATTCCCCGGCGGACGGGACGTATATAAACAAGACCATCGGGGCGAGCTTCGTCCCCGGCTCCGTATACAAGCTGGTTACTCTCGCCGCGGCGATCGACAACATACCCGACCTCTTCGAGCGGAGCTTTTACTGCGCCGGGAGCAGCGACCTCGACGGGATAAAGCTCAACTGCACAGGCACGCACGGTAGCCAGACGATCGAGCAGGCGCTGGCGAACTCCTGCAACTGCGCCTTCGGCGAGATCGCGCTCGAGTTGGGCTACGACACTCTGGTGGAGTACGCCGAAAAGCTCGGGTTCACCGCTTCGCTGACTCTCGACGGCATGGACGTCACCCGGGGCAGCATCGACTGGGAGCAGGAGGACGCGCGCATCGGCCTCGCCTGGACGGGCATAGGCCAGCACAACGACCTTGTCTGCCCCTACGCGATGGTGCGCTATGTGGCGGCTATCGCAAACGGCGGGAGCGTATATGAGCCGACGCTGCTCGGGCACGGGGAGCTCGACCGCGAGACGAGCCTGCTCAGCGCGGACACCGCGAGGCAGATCGCGTCCATGATGGACTACAACGTGGAGACGGCATACGGCGGGGAGTGGACCTTCCCGGGCCTCGACGTGGCGGCCAAGACCGGCACTGCCGAGGTGGGCGACGGGACCTCGCACGCCTGGATGACCGGGTTTTTGAACGATCCGGAGCACCCATACGCCTTCGTGGTACTCGTTGAGCACGCGGGCGGCGGGCTGACGAACGCCGGGCCGGTTGCGAATGCCCTGCTGCAGGCCGCCGTCGGGTGATTGCAGGGGCGAAACCTTTTGCCACCCCATTTCTTTGGTCTTGCCCAAAGAAACGGGAGTGGCGCCCCAAAGAAAAACGCCGGCCGGAGGCCGGAGGCGGAGCACGTTTTTTCTCAAGTACAAAATATATGCAACGTGGTCATCCCGTAGTGTGAATAGCGTCAGCCACCAAAACCGTGCATTGCTCCCTTCGGTCGCGGCACTAACGGGTAGTTGTCGGGACGCCCTCGTCGATTGCCCGTCAGTGCCGCGAGCGAAGCGAAGCAAACGCACGGTCGGCGATGCGGCAACTCATTCACCATTAGGGATTGGAACTTTTCGGTGCCGCAAAGTTTGGTGATAGCCGGATTTAGCCTCCGACGAGCACCAAAGCGTCTTTTCTTTGGAGTCTGAGGGGTTTCTTTTTGACAAGACAAAAAGAAATCTCTCAGAAAAGAAATGCAGGGGCTTTCGCCCCTGCAAAATGCAAAAAGCCGCAGCTTTTTAAGCTGCGGCTTTTGCGCGCGTTTTTCAATT
>DVGA01000035.1 GCA_018712985.1 Candidatus Scatomorpha intestinavium | reverse complement strand
GCGCGGAGCTGCGCGTTTGAGAATACGCCGTTGCTCGACACGACGCGGGCCACGAAGTGCTCCCCGTCGTTCGTCATTATTATCCCCCGGCCCTTCAGCGCCTTCTTTTCTTCTTCGCTTATCTTGAGCATGTGTTTCCCTCCACATACGAAATATGCGACAATTATATTCCATAATCGCCGCCGTGGCAAGCTCAGCGTGCATACCGATTTCTTATCACGGTAATCAACTTTGGACGGGCATGCGACGTGTGCGCGCAAAACCTGAGTTCCGCGCGGAAATCATTTCTCCTCCCGGAAATCTTTCCGCAGCCGCTCGAGGAAGAGCGCGGCTGCGGCCGAAAACACCTGATACTTTTTCCACACGAGGTCGAGCCCGCTCTCCAGCGGTGGGCTCAGCGGGCGGAAGCACAGCGGGCTCTCCTGAGAGGTGTCTACCAGCTTGTCGAGGCTCAGCACATAGCCCACGCCCTGCCGCGCCATGACGGCGGCGTTGTAGCAGAGGTTGAAGGTGGCGACGATGTTCAGCCGGCCCCAGTACGGCCCGAACCACTCGGCAAGGCCGTTGCCCTCCTCGCGCTCGTCGAGCACCTGCCGCGAAAAGATGAGCGGCAGCGCCGCGAGGTCGGCGGGGGAAATGGCCACCTTCGCCGCGAGCGGGCAGTCGCGGCGCATGATCACGCCCCAGCGGTCGCGCGCGGGGATGCTCAGGCGGTCGTATCTTGCGATATCGGTGGGCTGGATGAGCAGCCCGAAGTCGAGCAGGCCCTTGTCGAGCCGCTCGGTCACGTCCTGCGCGTTGCCGCTGTGGATATGGTAGCGGATGCCGGGGTGCTCGAGCTGCAGCTCGCGGCAGACGGCGGCAATAAGGCTCATGGCGTCCGTCTCGCCGCCTCCGATATATACGTCGCCGGTGAGCTCGCCCTTCATTGCGCGGAACTCCTCCTCGGTGCGGTCGGCCATCGCCACGATCTCCTCGGCCCGCTTGCGCAGAAGCATGCCCTCGGCCGTGAGCTCCACGCGGTGGCTGCCGCGGATGAGCAGCTGCTGCCCAAGCTCGTCCTCGAGATCCTTTATCTGGCGCGAGAGCGTCGGCTGGGTTACGTGCAGGCGGTTCGCCGCGGAGGTTATTGTCTCCTCCCGCGCAACGGCGAGAAAATAGCGCAGTACGCGCAGCTCCATGTTCCTGCCCCCTTTCTGATTTCAGGATACCGCGGCAGCTCATGCCTGTCAAGCATCATTGAACATGAAAACAAGGCATTTGCTATTTGCGCCGCGCGGAGTTAAACTTGTGGACGATAAGACCGCGGCGCAGGCCGCGCGGGTATGAAACGAGGGTGAGATCATGATAAACCTCGAGGATAAGCGCTCAATGGCGCTGTGCCTGAAGGACGCCGGATGCTGCGCGCAGCGCGTGGAGCAGTTCCTCGCGCTGTGCGACGAGGGCAGGACGGCGGAACAGCTCCGGCTGCTCGCAGAGCAGCGGCGCGAGCTGCTCGACAGGGTGCACGCCGACGAGCGGCGCATCGACTGCCTCGACTACCTGATATACAGCATAAAAAACAAAAAATCCGCCGTCTGACGGCGGGGACCCCAAAAGGAGCGACAGAGCATGACCATAATCGAAAACAAAACCTTCGACACCGAGCGCGCGCTCTATGGCAGCGACGGCGTCGCTGTGAAAAACTGCGCCTTCGACGGCCCGGCGGACGGTGAGAGCGCGCTGAAGGAGAGCCGGAATGTGCAGGTCGAAAGCTGCTTTTTCAACCTCCGCTATCCCTTCTGGCACGACCACAATCTCAGGATAAGCGGCTCCGAGATGACCGACAAGTGCCGCGCGGCGCTCTGGTACTGCGAGGGCGTTGAGATTAAAGACACGAAGCTGCACGGCATAAAGGCCCTGCGCGAGTGCGCGGACGCGGTGATTACCGACTGCGACATCGTATCGCCGGAGTTCGGCTGGAGCGTCCGCGGCTGCGAGATGCGCGACACCACGGCCGAGAGCGAGTATTTCATGATGCGCTCGACGGGCCTGCGCTTCAAAAACGTGAAGCTCAAGGGCAAGTACTCCTTCCAGTACATCGAAGACGCAGTGTTTGAAAACTGCGAGTTCGACACCAAGGACGCCTTCTGGCACGCGAAGGACGTCGTCGTGCGCGACAGCGTTGTGAAGGGAGAATACCTCGCTTGGTACTGCGAAAACGTCACATTTGAAAACTGCACCATCATCGGCACACAGCCGCTCTGCTACTGCAGGGGGCTGAGGCTGATAAACTGCGCCATGATAGACACCGACCTCGCCTTTGAGCGCAGCGAGGTGGAGGCGGACATCACGACCGAGGTCATCAGCATCAAGAACCCGCTCAGCGGGCGCATAAGCGTCCCGGCGGTGTGCGAGATAATCCGCGACATCCCCGGCGCGGACGGCGAAGTCGTCGTGACCGGTCCGGGCCGCGCGAACATCTGCGCGTGAGAGCGGCGCGGAGGGCTGCAGCGGCGCTCGCCGCGCTGCTTATGGCGCTGACGGCGGGCTGCGGCGCCGGAACGGGGGATGCGGGCGCGTCCCCGGAGGCGGTTTCGGAGAATGAACAGCCCTCCGCCGCGCCGGACAGTCAGGAGACGAGCGGGGAGGAGAGCAGCGAGATGAAAATCAACGTACAGATAGGCGAATATACCTTCACCGCCGCGCTGGCGGACAACGCCGCCGCGCGGGCGTTTGCGGAGCTCATGTCGGACGGCGCGCTGACGCTCAGCCTGAGCGACTACGGCGGGTTTGAAAAGGTGGGGCCCATCGGCGCGGAGCTGCCGGCGGACAACCGGCGGATGACCACGGAGAGCGGGGACATAGTGCTCTACAGCGGGGACCAGCTCGTGCTGTTCTACGGCTCCAACACCTGGAGCTACACTCCCCTCGCCAGGATAGACGGCCTGAGCGGCTGGGCGGAGGCCCTCGGAGCCGGGGACGTGGACGTGACGTTTTCGCCTGCTCAGTAAGAAGGCTTAATATAAAAAGGCGCGGGAGCGGCTTTGGCCGCTCCCGCGCCTTTCAGTTTTCGGCGATGAGGTCGCTGTGGTATTCGCATTTCCCGTCGAGCACGTCGCGGTAGAAGTTCTCCTTCCAAGCGATGAAGTCGAGGCTTGACTGCAGCTCGGCCATGCGCCCGTGGATGTTCTGCTTATACTTTTGCAGCAGCTCCATGCGCTCGGGTATCGTGCTCTGGCCCTGCAGGCAGAGCGCGAGGTACTCCTTCATCTCCTGCAGGCTCATGCCGCAGCGCTTCAGGCAGGCGAGGGAGCGAATCCAGTTCACGTCGTGCTCGTCGAACACTCGGTAGTTGTTCTCCGCGCGCTTTACGTTCGGCACAAGGCCCTCGTTGCAGTAGAACTTCAGCGCCTCGTAGCTCATGCCGGTGGCGGCGCAGGCCTGCTTCATACTTAACAAATTGTTCACAATTTCACCTCTTGACTCGGTAGTTACTACCGAGATTATATTTTACACACAAGAAAAACAAAAAGCAAGCGTTTCCCAAAAATCTCAGGAGGCAATGTCAAAATGAGCGAACTTTTCACCTATCGCACGGCGGAGGAAGTCGCCGCCGAGAGCACGCACAATGATAACCCCTTCGGCCTGGTCTACTCCGGCGCGATCACCGAAAACGTCCCCGGCAAGGTCAACATCATCCCCATAAGCTATATGCTGGACGGATTGAAGCTCGTTGCCAACGTCTATGTCCCCGCGGGCTACGACAAGGGCGCGGACAAAAAGTACGCCGGCATCGTCGTGGCGCACCCGAACGGCGGCGTCAAGGAGCAGGTCGCTGGCCTCTATGCCCAGAAGCTGGCTGAGGCCGGCTACGTCACCCTCGCCTTCGACGCGGCCTATCAGGGCCACAGCGGCGGCACGCCGCGCAACACGGACAAGCCCGCGCACAGGATCGAGGACATCCACAGGGCCTGCGACATCATCCGCGTGTTCCCGGGCGTGGACCCCGAGCGCGTCGGCGTGCTCGGCATCTGCGGAGGCGGCGGCTACACGATAAAGGCCGCGCAGACCGACAAGCGCTTCAAAGCCGTGGCGACGCTGAGCATGTTCAACACCGGCGTCGTGCGCCGCAACGGCTTCCTCGACAGCGCCACCGCGACCATCCAGCAGCGCCTGCGCGAGGCCTGCGAGGCCCGCGAGCTCGAGCTGAGCGGCAAGGAGGTGCGCTACACCGCCAACATGTGCGAGATGCCGGAGTCCGAGGCCGACAAGCTGCCCTACGACCTCTACCGCGACGGGTACTATTACTACGGCAAGACCCACGCGCACCCGTGCAGCAGCTTTGCCTACACGGTGAGCAGCAACGTCGACCTGATGAGCTTCGACGCCGTGCAGGGCTCGGAGCTGATAAACGTCCCGCTGCTGATGATAGCCGGCAAGAGCGCCGACACGCTCTATATGACCGAGCACGTCTTCGCCGCCGCCACCGGCACGGACGACAAGGAGCTCTTCCTCGTCCCAGGCGCGACGCACATCGAAACCTACTATGTGCCGGAGTACGTCGAGCAGATCACCGGTAAGCTCGTCGATTTCTTCGGAAAGAAGCTGTAATATCCGTCCAAAAACGGCAAAAGGCGCCGCGGGGGAACCCGCGGCGCTTTTTTATACCCTGACGCGCGTGGCGGACTGACGGGAATAGCCGGAGATGTATTTCAGCACGCTCTCAAGGCGCTTTTTGTCCGCCGCGCGGTAGGCCACGAAGTAGTCCACCGAGACCTCGGGGTCCGTTATTGGTATGGTCACGCGGCCCTCCACCGGGCCGTAGCGGCGCTGCGCCCGGTCGGTGTTGAAGGCCGGGAGGCTGCTCGCTCGCAGCAGTTCGCCGAAGGCGTAGTTTTCGTGCTGCACTATGAAGCGCGTGTCGGGCATTTTTTTGAGCACGTCGGTCCAGAAGCCGAGGTCCGAGCGCAGCAGCATCGTCTCCCCGTTCAAATCGGAAAAGCCCAGCTCCTTGGCTCCGGCGAGCGGGTGGCTTATGGGCAGGTGGAAGCAGAGCTGCTCCCCGCCGTAGCCCAGGTATTCCACGCCCGGCAGCTCGGGGGGAGCGGTGAGTATGATCAGGGAATAGCTGCCATCGAGCAGGCCGGAAACGAGCGGCCCTGCCTCGCCGAGCACGGTCGAGACGGCCATGCCGGGATAGAGGTCGCTCAGGGCGGAGGCCAGCTCCCACATAGGCGCCGGGGCCATTGAGCCCACGGATATCGTCCGGCGCGAACGGTCGAGCTGCCTGACGCGCTCGGAGAGCTGCTGCGCGTCGCCTATCAGATTCTCCGCGAGCTGAGCCGCGAGCGCGCCGTTTTCGTTCAGCTCGATGTGGTTTTTGCTGCGCGTGAAGAGCTCAACGCCGATTTCAGCTTCCAGTTTCCGCATACTCCGGCTGAGCGCGGGCTGCGATATCAGCAGATCCTCCGCCGCGGCGGAGAGCGTCCCGGCCTTTGAAACGGCAACTAACTTTTCAAGGTCATAAAGTTCGAGCAAGCTCAGCCCCCCTTTTTTCGCTATTATACTCCATGCGCCGCCGGGGCGCAAGAGCTGGTATAACTTAAACGCATAGTGATTTGCCAAAACGGCATTGTACTTTTCCGCCCCGCGGGTCTATCATAAAGGCAAGAAAGAAAGAGAGGATTGAAGAAAAATGATCTTCTATTTCACCGCGACAGGCAACTGCCTCTACGCCGCGAGGCAGCTTGACAAGAACACCATGAGCATACCGCAGGTCATGAGCTCGAACATGACAAGGTTCTCGGACGACTCGATAGGCGTTGTCTACCCCGTTTTCGGCCACAGGCCGCCGGAGATGGTGAGGGAGTTCCTTGAGCGCGTGGAGCTCGACACGCCCTATCTCTACATCATCCCCACCTACGGCGCGCGGCACGCCAACGCCGTGGAGATAGTTTCGGACATCTGCAAAAAAGCGGGCAAGCGCCCGGCGTACATCCACACGCTGCTGATGGTCGACAACTACCTGCCCGCCTTCGACATGGACGCTCAGCGCATGCTCGACAAGCGCGTGGACGCTCAGATAGGCGAAATAAAGGCCGACATCGCCGCCCGGCGGAAGTACATAGAGCCGGTTACGGACGACGACCGCGCCGCGCATGCGAATTTCCTCAAATATGAGGCCGTTCTCCCGGGCCGCAGCCTCTCCGGGCTTGTGTACGCCTCGGACAGGTGCATCGGCTGCGGCATCTGCGCCCGGGTGTGCCCCGGAGGCTGCATCCGCATCGTGGAGGGTAAGGCCCATTTCGACTATGCCAACTGCCAGGGCTGCCTTGCCTGCGCGCACGCCTGCACCCAGAAGGCGATAGAGCTGAAAATACCCGAGGTAAACCCGAGCGCCCGCTACCGCAACGAGCACGTGACGCTGCAGGACATAATATACGCAAACAACCGGACGAGATAACATCAGGAGGGACAGACATGGAATACACAACACTCAGGAACGGCGTGCAGATGCCCATGGAGGGCTTCGGCGTCTTTCAGATCCACGACCTTGACGAGTGCGAGCGCGTGGTGCTCGACGCGATCGACACAGGCTACCGCATGATAGACACAGCCGCGAGCTACGGCAACGAGACCGCCGTCGGCAGGGCGATAGCCAAAACCGGCGTGCCCCGCTCCGACCTCTTTATTGCCACGAAGCTCTGGGTGACGGACACGAGCTACGAGGGCGCTAAGGCCGCCATCGACCGCTCTATGGAGAATCTCGGCGTCGATTACCTCGACCTCTATCTCATCCACCAGGCCATGGGCGACTACATCGGCGCGTGGCGCGCGATGACCGAGGAGTATAAGGAGGGCAAGATCCGCGCCATCGGCGTCTGCAACTTCTATCCTCACCGCCTGGCCGACTTCTGCGAGACGGTCGACGAGCTGCCCGCGGTGAACCAGGTGGAGCTGCACCCCTTCTTCCAGCAGGAGAACGCCCTTTCCCTCATGCGCGAGTACGGCGTGCAGCCGGAGGCCTGGGCGCCGTTTGCCGAGGGTAAGCACGGCATCTTCACTCACCCGGTACTGACGAAGATAGGCGAAAAGTACGGCAAGGGCGCGGGCCAGGTCACCCTCCGCTGGAACACCCAGCGCGGCGTGGCCGTAATACCCAAGAGCACCCACAAAGAGCGCATGGAGCAGAACCTCGACATCTGGGATTTCCGCCTGACGGACGAGGAAATGGCCGAGATTTCCGCCCTCGACATCGGCCACAGCGAGATAATCGACCACACCGACCCGAAGCTCGTGCAGGCGCTGCACGGCAGGAAGCTGTAAAAAGGAGAGTGTGAACATGGAAAAATCAAAGGTGTATTTTACTCGCGAAATAACCCCGGAGAGCCTCGTGAAAATCTATAAGGCCCTCGGCGTGGAGCTCAAGGGCAAGGTGGGCGTGAAAATCTCCACCGGCGAGCCGGGCGGGCACAACTACCTGCACCCGGAGCTCATCGGCGAGCTGGTAAACTCCCTCAGCGGCACGATCATCGAGTGCTGCACTGCCTATAACGGCCGCCGCGCGGAGCCGGGCGAGCACTGGAAGGCCATAGCCGAGCACGGTTTCACCGCCGCCTTCCCCTGCGACATCATGGACGAGTCCGGCGAGATGGAGCTGCCGGTGGAGAACGGCTTCCACCTCGACAAGGACATCGTGGGTGCGGACTTCGCCAAATATGACAGCGTGCTCGTGCTCTCGCACTTCAAGGGCCACGCCATGGGCGGCATGGGCGGCGCGCTGAAGAACATCTCGATCGGCATCGCCTCCCCGGCCGGCAAGACCTATATCCACACCGCCGGCGCGAGCACCGTCCCCGCCGAGCTCTTCGACAGGCTGCCCGCGCAGGACCACTTCCTCGAGAGCATGGCGGACGCATGCAAGGCCGTCATAAGCTACAAGCGCCCTGAGAACATGCTCTATATCAACGTCGCAAACCGACTCTCCGTCGACTGCGACTGCGACAGCCACCCGGCGGAGCCGGAGATGGCCGACCTCGGTATTTTCGCCTCGGCAGACCCCGTGGCCGTCGACCAGGCGTGCTACGACGCCGTTATCAACTCGCCCAACCCGGGCAAGGCCGCGCTCATCGAGCGCATGAACTCCCGCCACGCCATACACACGGTGGAGGCCGCCGCGGAGCTCGGCCTCGGCAGCCGCGAGTACGAGATAGTTTCAATAGGCTAAGGAGGAAAACACGATGGAATACATCACCCTGAATAACGGGCTCAAAATGCCATCCCTCGGCTTCGGCACCTTCGGCCTTGCCGCCGACGGCACCGCGAAGCGCTGCGTCCTCGCCGCCCTGAAGGCCGGCTACAGGCACATCGACACCGCCCACGGCTACCTCAACGAGCGCGAGGTGGGCGAGGCGATAAAGGAGAGCGGCGTCGCCCGCGAGGACATCTGGCTCACCACCAAGATCTGGCCCACCGAGTACGGCGACGCGGAAGCCGCCGTGGACCGCGCGCTGGAGCGGCTCGGCACCGGGTATATCGACCTCGTATACCTGCACCATGCCCTCGGCGATATCCAGGCCGGCTGGCGCGGCCTTGAGAGCGCCGTCCGCCACGGCAAGGTGCGCAGCATCGGCATCAGCAACTTCGAGCGCAGCGACAGCTACAAGAACATACTTGCCGGCTTTGAGACCGCTCCCGCGATCGCCCAGATGGAGCGGCACATCGCCTTTTCCCCGGACGCCTACGTTGAAGACCTCAGGAGCCGCGGGATCGCCTGCGAGGCCTGGTTCCCGCTGGGCGGCACGATGAGCCAGAAGGCGCAGCTCAACCTCCCCGAGGTGCAGCAGGTCGCCAAGAAGCACGGCAAGACCGGCGCTCAGGTCCTGCTCCGCTGGCAGCTCCAGACCGGCTTCGCCGCCGTCCCCGGCAGCGCGAACGAGGAGCACATCGCCGAGAACCTCGACATCTTCGACTTCACGCTCGACGAGGAAGACCTCGCCGCCCTCGCCAAGGCGACCAGCGGCAAGCGCGTGTTCGACGTTGCCCTGAGCGCCCAGGTGGACATGATCATGGGCTTCAAATTCAACGACTGAGATTACAACCTATAGCTCTCATGTGGAAAAGCCCCCGCGCCTTCCGGTGCGGGGGCGGTTTATTTTTGGGCCGGGACCGGCCATGTCGCGGAAGGCCGTGCGGCGTCAGACTCGTAGTTGCGGGGCCCGGCTACGCTTTTCAGAGGCCATACAGCCGCCTGGCGGCAGTGCGGCTATTTCGGCGGCGGTTTCCGCGGCGCTTTTGCCGGTCGTGTCGATTTTCACGGTGTCCAACCCGGCGTACAGCGGCAGGCGCTCAAGGCTGCGCCCGATTACCCCCGCGTCGCGCAAGCCGCTTTCGATATCGCGCGAAAGGCGCTCGCGCAGCGCGCAGGGCTCCGCCGTTAGGGACACGCAGCGCAGGCGGCAGCGCGAGAGGTCGAGCGCGCCGAGTATGGCGTCGATCACCGCCTGCTCGTGCATGACCCAGCAGAAGATGACGTTTTCATAGACGGAGCAGCGCAGGAAATTGTTCAGCAGGTGGCATATGTTGTCCAGCACCATCAGCTTCGTCTCGTCCGTGACGTAAAACGGGTCTGCGTCCCAGCACCAGTCGCCGTCTAGCAGCACGCTGTTTGGCAGCAGTTTTTTGAGGCATCGGCCCGCCGAGGTCTTTCCAACGCCCATCGGCCCGCCGATAAGATACAGGTTTTTCATTCCGGGCCCCCCTTTTTCGCGGCTGTGCGCGGGGATATTTTACACCGCCGGGAGGGAAATGGCAAGCCGGCGCTGCCCGGGAGCCGACTTGTCAGGCACGAGATGGGGCATTGAAAAAGCGGCCATGCTTTGACATGGCCGCTTGCGCGTTGGGCTAATACACAACTATCCGATATGGGGATTTTATCCACTAAATGCTTTGGCTTATTTTTTGAATTGCTTCTTCCTTTGTTGCAACAAAGAACACATCTTTTCCTTTATTGCTTTCAAAGATAAAGTCTTTCAGCGGCTTGCTGGTGTAATGTGAAAAATCCCCGTATATAGCGATTTTCCCACCGTAATTGATAAACTTTTGAAGAATTTCTCCCGCCAAGCCGCTGCTCAAAATGAAGAAATCTTCAATGATGTTCTTTTTATCCACGACAATATACTTTGTGCCTGCTTCATATTTGGCAGACATAAGCAAATCCAGCGCAGAATCGGCATCAGTAATGATCATGCTGTCGCTTGATACGGCAGCCGCGATTCCTTTGCCGCAATCAATTTTTTCAAACGCCATGCCTGTACCCCCTTCAATGAATTGCAGACAAAATCCCGCATTATCGCCGCCGGTAACGCTTTCCGTATTATAGCGTGGAGTAAAGGAATTTTCAATTATCGTTTTTCATGATTTAAGGCACATGGCTGAAAAGACGTAAAGCCATGCGGCAAGGCTTTGAAGTCAGGCGCAGCCGGGCCCATGGTATCCTTCCGGTAACTATACCACAATATTGTGCGTACTTTACGGTTAAAAAAGCCGGGCTTATAATCGTGGCAGAACGAAACAGGCGGGCAGGGCCGCGGAAAGGAAAGGGCATGAACAAAGCTGGATTTGCCGTTGACAGGGAAAAATGCCTGGGCTGCGGGCTGTGTGTCAGGGTCTGCCCGGGCGCCGTGCTGAGACTTGAGGGCGGCGCGCCGGTGATCGCGGACTTTGAGAACTTCGGCTGGAACGGCTGCTGGAGGTGCGAGCACTGCCTTGCCGTGTGCCCCGCCGGGGCGATATCGGTTTTGGGCAAGACGCCGGAAGGGAGCCTGCCGCCGGCGCCGGAGGGCGCCGCGGAGACGCTCGATGCGCTCATAGCCAACCGCCGTTCGTGCAGGCGCTACCAACGGCGGAACGTGGACGGGAAAATCATAGACGGCATGCTCTCACAGCTCGCCAACGCGCCGAACGGCGGCAACAAGCAGCTCGTAGAGTTCACGCTGCTCGACGACATGGAGAGCACGGAGCGCTTCCGCCGCGCCGCGTACCGGCGCATGGAGGAGCTTGCCGCCCGGGGCGTGTATCCCCGCGGCTTTGATAAGGCGTCCTACGCCGACATGAAGCGCTGGGAGGCAACGGTCCGGCCGGATATGCTCTTGTGCGGAGCGCCGCACCTGCTCATCCCACACGCGCCGCGGGGCTCCGGCGAGCCTGTGCGGGATACTATGATCGCCGCGGCGTATTTTGAGCTGCTCTGTGCCTCCCGCGGGCTCGGTGCGGTGATGATGACCTTCCCGCTCGACTCGCTCGAGAACATGCCGGAGGTAAAGGCGCTGCTGGAAATACCCGAGGACCACTACACCGGCGTGATAATAGGCTTCGGCCACCCGGAAATACGCTACGCTCGCGGGTCGCAGAGAAAAACAGACGAGAGCCGGATACACCGGCTGCGGATTTAAGGAGGCAAAAACCATGAACGCTGAGAAATGCCTGAAGATGCTCCGGGAGATAAAGGACGTGTCCTTTGCCACGGTCGACGAAAACGGCGCGCCGCAGGTGCGTATTATAGACGTGATGCTGGTCGACGGGGGCGCGCTCTATTTCTGCACCTCGCGCGGGAAGGACTTCCACGCCCAGCTTATGCGCGACGGCCGCGTGGCGGTGACGGGGCTGAACAAAAACTGGCAGATGGTGCGCCTGAACGGCCGGACAAGGCGGCTTGAAAACTCCCGCGAGTGGATAGACCGCATCTTCGAGGCCAACCCCTCCATGAACAGCATCTACCCCGGCGAGAGCCGCTATATCTTGGACGCGTTCTGCATAGACGAGGGTGAGATGGAGTTTTTTGACCTCGGCGCCGAGCCGATAAACCGCGAGAGCTTTACCCTCGGCTCCGCGAAGGCAAAGCCGAAGGGCTTTTTCATCACGGACAGGTGCATAGGCTGCGGCATCTGCGCCGCGAACTGCCCTCAGCAGTGCATAAGCGAGGGGACGCCGTATGTAATAGCGCAGGAGCACTGCCTGCACTGCGGGCTCTGCCATGAGAACTGTCCCGCCGGGGCGGTGGTCAGAAGGGAGGAGACTGAATGATTTCCGACATGTTCGAGCTGTTCGCCGGGCGGTGGGACTTCTTCGCCGGGCTGCTCTGGGAGCACCTGCTCATCTCGCTGACGGCCATAGCCGTCGCCGTCGTTATAGGCGGCGCGGCCGGAATAGCGATAAGCGAGTTCACCCGCGCGGCTAAGCCTACGTTGGCTGTCATAAACTTCCTGTACACGATACCCTCCATCTCCATGCTGGGCTTCCTGATACCCGTCTCCGGCGTGGGCAACGCCACGGCGGTCATCGCCCTCACCGTGTACGCGCTGCTGCCCATGGTGCGCAACACGCACACCGGCATGACGAACGTCAGCCCGGCGATAATAGAGGCGGCGCGGGGCATGGGCTCCACCCGCTGGCAGATACTTTACAAGATCAGGCTCCCGCTGGCAATGCCGGTCATCATGAGCGGCATACGCAGCATGGTCACGATGACGATAGCCCTCGCGGGCATAGCGAGCTTCATCGGCGCGGGCGGCCTCGGCGTGGCCATCTACCGCGGCATCACGACGAACAACGCCGCGATGACCATGGCCGGAAGCCTGCTTATCGCCGTGCTCGCCCTTGTGATGGACTTCCTGCTCGGCCTGGCGGAGCGCCGGATAAGGAAAAAGCGCGCCGCGAACAGGAAATCCGCGCGGACCGCGCTCGCCGTGGCGGCGCTCGCCTGCCTCGCGGTCGCCGCCGCGCTCTTCGGCGGCAGCGCCGGAGAGACCATAAACGTCGCCACCAAGCCGATGACCGAGCAGTACATCCTCGGCGAGGCGCTCGACATCCTCATCGAGCAGGACACGGATCTGAACGTGGAGCTCACGCAGGGCGTGGGCGGCGGCACGTCGAACATACAGCCCGCGATGGAGAGCAGAGAGTTCGACATCTATCCCGAGTACACCGGCACGGCCTGGAACATGGTGCTGATGGAGAGCGGCGTATATGACGAGAGCATGTTCCCCGCGCTCACGCAGCGCTACGCGGACGACTATGACATGAGCTGGCTCGGCATGTACGGCTTCAACAATACCTACGGCCTCGTGGTGCGCACGGAGATCGCCGAGCGATACGGCCTTGAGACCTATTCAGACCTCGCCGCAGTGGCCGGGGAGCTCGTGTTCGGCGCGGAGTACGATTTCTTCGAGCGCGAGGACGGCTACGACGCGCTGTGCGAGACCTACGGGCTCGATTTCGGCTCCACGATGGACCTCGACATTGGGCTGAAGTACCAGGCGCTTGGCCAGGGCGAGATAGACGTCATGGTGATCTTCACCACCGACGGGCAGCTATCCACGGCGGACGCCGTGGTGCTAACCGACGACAAGGGCTTTTTCCCGAGCTATCTCTGCGGCAACGTGGTGCGCAACGAGGTGCTCTCCGAGCATCCGGAGCTGGAGGAGATATTCGCAAAGCTGACGGGCACCATCACCGACGCCGACATGGCGGCGATGAACTACGCCGTCGAGACCGAGGGAGCGGAGCCGCGCGACGTGGCTATGGACTTCCTGCGCGAGCGGGGACTTTTGAATGAGGAGGCGGAGTCATGAGCGCCGCGATAGAATTCAGGAACATCTGCAAGAGCTACGGCGAAAAGGCCGTGCTCGAAAACTTCAGCCTGAGCATAGAAAAGGGCGAATTCGTGACCATAATCGGCTCGAGCGGCTGCGGCAAGACCACGGCGCTCAAGCTGGTGAACGGCCTGCTCACGCCGGACTCCGGCGAGATACTGATCGACGGCGAGGACATCGCCGGGACGGACCAGGTGCAGCTGCGCCGGAATATCGGTTACGCCATACAGGGCAGCGTCCTCTTCCCGCACATGACGGTCGAGCAGAACATAGCCTATGTGCCGAACCTGCTGAACCGCCGCGACAAAAAGCGCACGCGGGAGGCCGTGGACAAGTGGATGGGCATAGTCGGGCTGGACGCGGAGCTCAAGGGCCGCTACCCCGACGAGCTCAGCGGCGGGCAGCAGCAGCGCGTGGGCATAGCGAGGGCGCTGGCCGCCTCGCCGGAGCTGCTGCTGATGGATGAGCCCTTCGGCGCGGTGGACGAGATAACCCGCTCGCAGCTCCAGTCGGAGCTCAGGCGCATCTATGAACAGACGGGCATCACGGTGCTCTTCGTCACGCACGACATAGCAGAGGCGCTGCGCCTTGGCACGAAGGTGCTCGTGATGGACGCAGGCAAAATAGAGCAGTACGCCCCGCCCGCGGAGCTGCTGCGCGCGCCGGCTACGGACTTCGTGCGCCGGCTCGTGGAAAAAGAGCGCCGCGCGTGCCGCCTGCCGGATGAGCAGCTCGATAGCTGCGAGTTCTCCGGCGCTGGCTGCGCCGCAAAGCAGTAAGACCGCACGCTATCGCGCCCCCGCGCGGCAAAAAAGCGCCGGGCGGACCCGAAAAGGGTCCGCCCGGACGCGGCTCAGCTGTTCATTGCCTTGTACTCCGTACCCCAGGCCTGCATGGCGTCCAGTATCGGCTTCAGGCTCTGCCCGAGCTCGGTAAGGCTGTACTCCACGCGGGGAGGCACCTCGGCGTAAACCGTGCGGGTTATGAGGCCCTTTTCCTCCATGTCGCGCAGCTGGGCGGTGAGCACCTTCTGCGACACATTGCCGATGGACTTTTTCAGCTCGCCGAAGCGCTTTGTGCCGGTCAGCAGGTCGCGCAGTATGAGCACCTTCCACTTGTCGCCGATGAGCATCAGCGTGGTTTCCACCGGGCAGGCCGGCAGGTTTTCCGTTATCTGCATGTCTTCGCCCCATTCAATGGTTTCAAAAAGGATGCTGCTTTACAAAACGGCAGTACGGATATATTATAGCTTCAAAAACAGCATATTGCAATTCCAAACGCGCGGCCCTGCGCGCTAAAAGGAGGTCGAAAGGCCATGACACAGCCGGAAAGGCTTGAATTCCTGATAAAATACCTGCTCTCGGAGCGGAAGGAGTACGCGGACGTGCGCGTGCCGGAGGGCGAAGAGGAGCGGCGATACCTGCTCCGCTCGCTAATGAACGTCCGCCCGCCAGAGCCCATAGGCGCGGACTTCCTCGCCGTGCAGGACGAATACCTGCGCGCCGAGCTCGCAAAAAGGCGCACCGTGCGCCCGGACGAGCTGCCGGAGGCAGAGCCGGGGATACGCCTCTATCAGGGGGACATCACGGCGCTCGGGGCCGACGCCATAGTGAACGCGGCGAACAGCGGCCTGACCGGCTGCTACATTCCCTGCCACGGCTGCATAGACAACGCCACACACTCCGCCGCGGGCGTGCAGCTCCGGCTCGAGTGCGCCGCGCTGATGTCCGAACAGGGCCGCGAGGAGCCGCCCGGCGGGGCGAAGATAACGAAGGCGTATAATCTCCCGGCGAAGTACGTGCTGCACACCGTGGGGCCTATCGTGCGCGGCGCGCCGACGCTGCGCGACTGCGAGCTTTTGGAGAGCTGCTA